>CAYZOZ010000079.1:0-1782 GCA_964480295.1 uncultured Phascolarctobacterium sp. | reverse complement strand
GGGCGGAGCGGGCGGCAATCCCTTCGGCGGGGGCTTCGGCGGCTTTGGCGGGGGCTTTGGCGGGGGCGATTTCTCCGACATCTTCAGCACGTTCTTCGGCGGGGCGGGCGGCCGTGCAAGCAATGCAGGACCGCAGCGCGGCTCCGATTTGCGTTTTGATTTGGAGATTACCTTCGAGGAGGCGGCCTTCGGCGCGGAAAAGGAGATCAATCTTTATCGCGACGTCACCTGCGACCATTGCCACGGCAACGGCGCGGAGCCTGGCTCCAAGGTTGAGACCTGCCCCGAATGCCATGGTACGGGCACTATCCGCTATGCGCGCAATACCATGTTCGGGCAGATGGTACAGGAAAGCCCCTGCTCCAGATGTCATGGCGAGGGCAAGATTATCACCGAGCCATGTAAGGAATGTCGCGGTAAGGGCACCAAGAAGCAGAATAAGCTGCTGAAGGTTAGAATCCCCGCCGGCGTGGACAATAATTCCCGCCTGCGCGTCGAGGGCGAGGGCGAGGCAGGTGCTAAGGGAGGACCGAGCGGCGATTTGTACGTATATCTTTACGTCAAGCCGCATAAGTTCTTCGAGCGCGACGGTACCACCGTGCTGTGCGAGGTGCCGATCAATATTGTGCAGGCAACGCTGGGCACGGAAATTAAGGTGCCCACGCTTGACGGTCAGGTGACGATGAAGATTCCCGAGGGTACGCAGCCCGGTAAGGTAATGCGCCTCAAGGGCAAGGGCATCGCCAGCCTAAAGACTGGTATGCGCGGTGACCAGCTGGTACGCGTGAAGGTCGTCGTGCCGACGAAGCTGAACGAGAAGCAGAAGGACGCGTTGCGTGCCTTCGAGTCGATCAGTAAGGACAATATCAATCCCGAGGAGAAAAGCTTCCTCAACAAGATAAAAAATCTTTTTAAATGATGATAGGACCTGTCGCTTAACTGCGGCAGGTTTTATTTTACTTAATTTACTTACTTACTTAATAGGCAGACATAAAGGAATAAAATTAAGATAAACTTACTTTAATTACAATACATTTACAAACTCCTCGCCGTTTGGCATAATGAGAGCAAAGAAAGGAAAGTATAGGGGTGGGAAGAATGGCAATGCGAGTTTACACGCCTGATTATCTGCAAATACCTTTATTTGAGGGCTTGGCAAGGGACGAAATCAACGAATTGCTGCAAAGGCTTCATGGCTTGATCAAGCATTTCCCCAAGTCGGATTATATTTATTTGGCGGGGGATTGCATCGAGAATCTTTGCGTGGTTCTGACGGGAACCGTGCAAATGCTCAAGGAGGATATTTGGGGAGAGAAAAGCATTATCGCCAATCTGACTGCTGGCTCGGTGTTCGGCGAGAGCTTTTTGGGGCGCTTGGGCGAGAAAAGCGTTGTCAGCTATTTTTCCGCCAGCGAGAGCGAGGTGCTGATGCTGCCGCTGGAAAAGCTGTTATCCGATAACGCCTATTATAGCGATGCCTATAGGCGCTTGCTGTGTAATATCGTGTCGACCATAGCAGACAATAATACGCGCTTGATCGAAAAGAACGATATTCTGTGCCGCAAGACGCTGCGCAGCAAGATTCTCGCCTATCTGGAGCAGGAGGCGCAGATGAACGGCAGCAAGCATTTTACGATTCCCTTCAACCGTACCGATTTGGCGAATTATTTGGACGCTGATCGCAGCGCCTTGACGCGCGAGCTGACGCGGATGAAGGACGAGGGATTGATTGATTTCACTAAGAACACCTTCGAAATCTTTACGGGTGAGCAGAGCGGGATC
>CAYZOZ010000078.1:0-2176 GCA_964480295.1 uncultured Phascolarctobacterium sp. | reverse complement strand
GGCATATGATATTTTGAACAATAATTTGTTGAGCCTTTATTCCAACACTAGCCGTAGTAATGGCGCACGCTATGCGCTGCTCAGAAGCAATCTACGCATTTTCGCGGAGCATCCGCTTTTGGGCGTGGGCAGGGGCTTAGCCGGAGGTTATATTTTGGATCATTATACGCCGGAGGAAAGCAAGAACCGCGAGGTGGCAAGCTGGATCAGAAATACTAAGAGGTTTGGCTTGCTTGCTTCGGGACAGGGGCTGAGCGATGCGATGAACGAGATCGTCACGCGCTTGGCACAGGTGGGCTTGCTGGGATTGGCGGTGTTTTTGGCACCCTTCGCCTTCGTCGCCGTTAGGCTTTGGCGCATGAATACTCTGCTGGCGCAGTTTTTGGCTTTGGGAATCGTTTCCTGTGTGGTCGCGAGCTGCAATGGCTCGATCGTTTTAATTTGGGGCGTGTGGATCCTGCTGGGACTGGGCTTAGCTTTAGTTTATCAGCATAAAGGGGAGTGAAGGGGGTAAAGCAATTTACCCTAATCGCGCTTCTGCATCTCAAAAAGCGCCTTGCGGAATGAGCCTTTCGGAGCAATATTTACAGATATAAGGGACCTATATGAATCAACGTAAAATAGGAATCGTCATCAGCTACATAAACATCGCGCTGCACGCGCTCATCGGCTTCGCCTACGTGCCGCTGCTGCTGCATTACATCGGTCAAAGCGAGTACGGACTTTACCAGCTCATCGGCAGCCTGATCGCCTATTTCTCCGTCATGGACTTTGGTCTGTCGCAGACGGTGGTGCGCTTTTACGCGCGCTATTTGGCGCTGGACGACAGACGCAATATGGAGAACATTTTGGCAGTGGCGTTGCGCGCCTATGGCGTGATCACGCTGGGGCTGTTCCTCGTCGGCGCGATTTGCTACTTCTTCCTGCCAGAGCTTTTCGGAGCCTCGATGACGCGGGAGGAGCTGCTGCACGCGCAGGACATCTTCCTGCTTTTGCTCCTGAACATCGTGCTTACGATTTCGACGATGATCTTTCGCGCCGTGATCAACGCGCACGAGTGCTTTTTGGTGCTGAAGGGAATGGAAACGGTGCAGCTGGTTTTGCAGCCGATCATGGTGGTGCTGCTTTTGACGCGCTATCCCAGCGCCTATTCCGTCGCGCTGGTGCAAACGCTGCTGAACGTGCTGCTGATCGCGGTGCGTATTTGGTATTGCTTCGCCGTTTTGCGTATTCGCATCGTCTACCATTATTTTAATCGCGAGCTGTGGACGGAGTTCAAAAAGCTCGCCGGCAGTCTGTTCGTCGTCGCTATTATCGACCAAATCTTTTGGAAGACGAATCAGGTCGTGCTGGGTGTGTATAGCGGTACGGCTGCCGTGGCGGTTTATTCCATCTCCAGCATCATCTATATGAATTATATGTCGCTTTCCGTGGCGATCTCGGGCGTTTTCCTGCCGCTGGTTAGCCAAATGGTCGCCGTGGACGCGCCGCGACGGGATTTTACCGTGCTCATGGTGAAGATCGGTCGCCTGCAATATCTGCTTTTGGCGCTCATCGCGAGCGGCTTCATCATCTTCGGTAGGGAGTTCATCCTCCTTTGGGCGGGGGCGAGCTTCGCCGATGCCTATTGGATCACGCTGCTGATTATTTTGCCATTTACGGTGGATTTGATTCAGAACATCGGCAACTCCATTTTGCAGGCGATGAATCGCTATGACTATCGCGCCAAGGTGCTGGCGTTCACGGCGGTGCTGAATTTGGTGTGCGTTGTGCCCATGGCGCAGCGTTACGGGGGGATCGGCTGCGCGCTCGTCACGGGTGCGGCGATGCTGCTCTCGAACGGCTTCATCATGAATCGCTTTTACTATCGCGAGATCGGGCTGGACATTCCGCTCTTTTGGCGCGAGATCATCAAAATATCGCTGCCGCTCGTGCCCTTGTGCGTTCTGGGCTTCGTCGCCAACGACGCTGTGGGCGCGCAGGGCAAGCTCGTCCTTTTAGCGAAGATTTTACTCTACACCCTGCTTTATTGCTTGGTGGCCTATCGCTTCACGCTGAACGAGGAGGAGCACGCGCGGCTGCGCAATGTATTAGGACGCTTGCGTGGCAGGTAGCATTACGAAGGGGGAGGCATTTTCATGAGGGAAGAACGCGTGAGTACGATATTGGTAACGGG
>CAYZOZ010000077.1:0-2253 GCA_964480295.1 uncultured Phascolarctobacterium sp. | reverse complement strand
TAATGTGTTTCAAAATGGGCTATATGCTCGGTAAGGACATAAAAAAATAACCGCCCAGCTTCCAATCCTGACGGTTATTTCGGTAACAACTAGATAGGAGCGACCGTCTATCGGTAGCACCTTTTCTATGTTCATTATACAACATTGCTAATTATTGTCAAGAAAAATTTTAGCATGTATAAAGAAATAGTAGCTAGCGGTTTGCTTGCGAGTTATCTATACATGCCTTCGCTTACACAATCATCTTCTTCTCCTGCGCCACTGCGCAGGGGCGATTGGCTGCTCTCCCCGCCAAAGTCCGCGCTGTGCCACACGCGCTTCCCGCTCCAGCAAGGCGTAGCGCTCCGTGCGATCGTACTCGCGGTAGTGCCAGACAAGACCTTGCGCGAGCATATAGGCGCTGAGGTCGCACCCCTGCATGGTAACATGGGCGACCTCGCGCTCGTATTTATCGCGACAATGCACATCGACCAGCACGCTGTGAAATTTTGCCTTCGCCCTAAGAGCGGCGGCTGCTACCACGCCGTAGGGCTGATCAAGCTCTGGCGCGTCGACTCCGTAAAGGCGAACCCTGTGCAGGGTGCGCGCGCTATCGTAGGCACGGACGTGGAGGGTATCGCCGTCGATAACGCGCACCACCTCGCCAAGGTAGGGCTTTTCCCCGCTTATCACGTTATTTCCCCGCGCTCAGCACTCGCGTCAGCGCGTCGATATTGGCGCTGAGCTTATCGATCTTGCTTTCCATACGCACGAGCAGGTAGCAGCTGACGAGCATGGGAAAGCCGTATTCCGAGGCGGCGGCGAGTAGTGTATCCATTTCCATAGTTTCTCCTTCCGTATTTTTACAATTAAATATAGCGTAGCGTTTTTTGGCTCCTTCATCGTTCTATGAGCGGTGGAGGAGCTTTTCCTTTTAAAAGAGCCCCTCCGCCGAAGGGGGACAGCGGAGGGGCAAGAGGAGGCTCGGCAGGAGCTGCGAGCTTCGCCTGTGGCTAGTAAGCGAGGCTACGGCTCTCTGCCGAGGTAGTGGCTAAATCGCCTTACAGCAGCACGGTGTACTCGCAGTTGTGCAGGCGCGCCTCGACGATCTCGATAAGATCGCCATAGCTGCTTTCAAAGATGTTCTTCTCGATAATCACCTGCATGGCGGCGTTCGCCTCCTCCAGACTCACGTCCTCGCGCGGATCGGTGATGGTGATGATCTTCTTTTTGTCCTGTGCGGTCTTAAATACTAATTGCAGTTCCATATTATCCTTCCTTTCTGTTTACAAGCTTAAAGCGTTAATGCTTATCAATCCTCTGCCTGCTCAGCCAGCAGGGATTTTTCGGTGAGGGCTACCTCTGCGACCTCGTTGGCCATGAGTCCGCCAATCGCCTCAGCAACTGCCAAGATATCCTCAGCAGAAGCTCCGGCTTTGATTTTAGAATAGGTTTTAGTTTTGAGGCTATCGCTGCCATCGGTATTGACACCGTCCTTTACGTAAAGATTCAGGGTGCGCTTAGAAATAGTTTGCTGTACTGCCATGATGCGTGGCTCCTTTCGTTAATAAATCATTCGCTAAACAGCGGCAGCAGCAGGGGCTGCTCGCCCGTACTCGTCGGCATCGACCTGCCCTGGAGGCGCTGCGCGAACTCCTTCGCCAGCTCCCGTATGAATACTCCGCCCTGCTGAAGCCTGCCGTCGCTCGCGTCCGGCACCCAGAAGAGATCCCAGCGCGTGTCGGGATCGCCGCTGCCAGGACCGTAGCCGTCGCGGAAGGCAGCCTCGCCGTGCGTCATCACCGTGGAGGAGTTGATCTCCAGCCCGATCGCCAAGCAGATTATGGCGACCACCCAGGCGAGGGAGCAAAGCTGGGCACTAGTTGGCGGCACGCTGCCGAAATCGGGCGAGGTGCCGCTCCAGTGGGCATCCAAGCAGCAGCAGAGCGTGATGCCGATCGCGCCGGAATTGCGCTTATAGGTGTGCGACTTGCGCTCTGTTAGATAGTCGCAGGTTTGGTAGACCTTGCCGTCCTCGTCGATGTTCAGGTGGTAATCATCGAAAAATTGGTGGTAACGGCCAGCGGTCCAATGCAGATAAAGGTGCTGGATGCCCTTGCCAGTGGCGGCTGCGAGCTCGTAAAGCTCGGAGGAGGAGATGCTTTTGGGGTTAGCGATTTGCATATTGATTTTCCTTTCTCACCGTGCGCGGGGGCGTGTAACCGGTGTGCGCCCGCCAGAGAGGGGAGCGGTGGAGCGGAGATTAAATTACCC
>CAYZOZ010000076.1:0-2447 GCA_964480295.1 uncultured Phascolarctobacterium sp. | reverse complement strand
GTAATAAGAGCATCATCGCAGCTAAAATATACAAAAGCTCCCATCATACGGTGGGAGCTTTTAATATATTATTTATTGACGCTTTAACATATCTATGCTATCATAGTATAGTGAGTACGAAAGACGACCGCGGCTGACTATAAGTCAGATGAGGAAAGTCCGAGCTCCATAGGGCAGAATGCCGGATAACGTCCGGCGAGAGCGATCTCAGGGAAAGTGCCACAGAAATGCGTACCGCCTGCTACGGCAGGTAAGGGTGGAACGGTGCGGTAAGAGCGCACCAGCAGTCTGGTAACAGGCTGGCTAGGTAAACCCCATTCGGAGCAAGACCAAATAGGGGAGGGATGAAGCGGCCCGCTGAGCCTCCCGGGTTGTGTCGCTTGAGCTTGCAGGCAACTGTAAGCCTAGATAAATGGTTGTCACCGCTTTGCGGAACAGAACTCGGCTTATTGAGTACTCAAATGAAATTCGAGGCTGCCTTTGGGTAGCCTTTTTTTAGGATGTTGATGCATAATGAAAAAGGTGTCACTAGTAATTCCTGTTTTCAACGAAAAGGATAATTTATGCGAATTCTATAAACGAGCCACCGCCGTCATGCAGACGGAGCGATACGAATACAGCATAGTTTTCGTGGACGACGGCTCTAAGGACGGCAGCAGAGCCATTTTAAACGAGCTGGCGAAGCATGATGCCCATGTCGAGGCCTATCTTTTGAGCCGCAACTATGGACACCAAATGGCGATCACCTGCGGTCTGGATAACGCTGACGGCGACGCGATCATCACCATGGACGGTGATCTCCAGCATCCACCGGAGCTTATTCCCGAGCTACTGCGCCTCTGGGAGCAGGGGAGCGAGATCGTGCAAACCAAAAGGCTGGCTACCGAGGACGCGAATCTTTTCAAAAGCTTCACCTCGGGCATATATTATAAGCTCATCAACACGCTTTCCAAGGTGGAAATAACTCCCGGCGGCAGCGATTTCCGCCTCATGGACAGAATCGCCGTCGATGCCTTCAAGCGTTATCGCGAAAGAGCGCGCTTTATCCGCGGTCTAGTGAACACGCTCGGCTTCAACGTGAGCATACTGGAATTCGTCGCTCCCCCGCGCTTTGCCGGTCATTCGAAGTTTAATTTGCGCAAAATGCTGCACTTCGCGCTGGACGGCATCACGGCCTTCTCCAATTTGCCACTGCGCTGGGCGTTTTATACGGGGCTCATCTTCGGACTTTGCAGCCTGCTTTTGCTGGGGCATGTTTTCTATGTGAAATATATTATTGACGATGCAGTACCCGGCTGGGCGACGATGACCGTCAGCGTGCTTTTCCTCGGCGGCATTCAGCTTGTCGGCATTGGTATTTTGGGCGAATATATCGGTCGTATCTTTGAGGAAATCAAGCATAGACCGCTATATTTAGTCGCCAGACACATAAAGTGTTCCAATAGTGACAAAGACGGGGAATAATGCGGAGTGGGAAATAATATAAAAAATTAAATTTTACAGATGGCTCGTTTTGTGTTATAATTGTGTCGTGAAAAAATGCGAAAGGATGTGGATGCCTTTGAGTATGTTGACAAAAAGGAAAGCAATAACACTATGTTTCACTGTTATGTTTACATTGATGGGTGCAATTACCGCCTTCGCTTCGTTTCAACGTGGCGATGATGGAGAAGAGGTTCTGGCTATTCAGAAACGCTTGGTGGAATTAAATTATCCACTTGGTTCTATAGACGGTGAGTTCGGTCCCGCTACCGAAGCCGCCATTAAAAATTTCCAAGCCGCTCAAGGGCTTGAGGTTGACGGAGTCGTTGGCTCGGCTACCTATAGAGCGCTGATGAACAAAGAAATGCCCCCCAATCGTAGCAATAATGCCGTAAGAAGCATTCTGCGTGCGGCATACAGCGTCATCGGTACTCCATATGTATTTGGTGGAACCACTCCCTATGGCTTTGATTGCTCTGGCTTTACGCAATACGCGTTCGCACGTGCGGGCATCAGCCTTCCGCGCATGGCAGACAGCCAATTCTATGCTGGTCGTCGCATTTCCATGAATCAATTACGCCCCGGCGATTTGATTTTCTATACCACCTATGAAGCAGGTGCTTCCCATGTTGGTATCTACGTTGGCAACGGCAATTTCATTCATGCTGGCACCAGCACCGGTGTAACGGTTTCCTCCGCCTTTACGGGCTATTGGGGAGCGCGCTACTACGGAGCTTGCAGGATTCTGTAGGCGACTGTTTTAAAAAGCGACAATTTAAAAATCAAGGACGCTGATCAAGCTCGATCGGCGTCCTCTTTATTTCTGCACTTATTACAATAGCAATAGAAACAACAAAGCCTCCGACGGCATGAACCCTCGAAGGCTTACTATTTGCGATGGTGATCCAGGAGGGATTCGAACCCCCGACCCACGGCTTAGAAGGCCGTTGCTCTATCCAACTGAG
>CAYZOZ010000075.1:0-3536 GCA_964480295.1 uncultured Phascolarctobacterium sp. | reverse complement strand
AAAAAAGCAAATACAAACGTCCCACCCTTGCTAACCCCCTCGCGATTTGCTACAATTTAATTTAATGGAAAAGAGCGTTGCTAATAATCTTTTAGGGAGCCGATCATGGATATTAAAGCGGAGGAGCTATTATACAAATTACAAAACGGAAAGAGCCTGCCTTGGCAGGAGAATGGACGCGTACTGACGGCCTTTGGCGAGGAGGATTATTATCGCAGGCAGATCCTACAGGCGCTGCCCGACTATCTCTTTGGCGACACCGCGCCGGAGGATCGCCAGATAACGGTTTTTGAGCGCGACACGAATCTTGACGAGCTGGAGAATACGCTGAATACCTATCCCTTTTTCAGCGGTAGCGCGCTGGTCATCGTGCAGGACGAAAGGCTGCTCGGCAGTAAGCAGGAGAGCGAGAACCGCAAGGCACAGCTTGATCGCCTCGCCGCTCTGGCCGCGGACGTGCCTGAGTATTGCACTTTGGTGTTCAATGCGGCGAAGCTCGATAAGCGTACCAAGCTTTTTAAAACGCTGAAGAAGGTCGGTCTGACCTGCGAGTGCCAAAGCCTGCGTCCCTACGAGCTTACTCCCTGGCTGCACGCGCAGGCGGAGAAATACGGCGCGCGTTGGCAGGGCGACGCGATAGGGCTGATTATGGAGTATTTGGAGCCGGTGGAGAAGGCTCCCCTGCAGCTCTTGCAGCAGGAGATCGCGAAGCTGGCGATTTACGCGGGCGAGCGCCATACGTGGACGCGTGAGGACGTGGCGAATATTTTTGCCGAGCTGCCGGAGGCTTCGGGCTTCGCAGTGCTGAATTTTATCGCTGAGGGACGCTTGCAGGAGAGCCTGCAGGTGCTAGCGGGCGAGCGCAAGAAGGGGACGAACATCCTGCCCATGAGCGCGCTCATTTTGTTTAAGCTGCGCCAGCTGCTGCAATTTATGGAGCTGCGGCGGCAGGGCTATGACCAAAGGGGCATCGCGGCCGAGCTGAAGCTCAATCCCTATGTAGCGAAGAAGCTGGCGGCGCAGTGCAGACGTTTTAGCGAGGCATCGCTGCGGCGCGCCATTTTGCAATTAGCGGAGCTGAATATTGAGCTGCGCAATGGCGGCAGGGACTACGCGCGTCTGGAGGAGATCCTCCTAACTCTGCTCGCCTAAAGTATTTTCCTATTATTGAGGACTGGACAATGGCAAGCTAAATTGATATAATATCCGTGACAGTCAACGAGGACTTTTTCAGGACAGGGGGAAGTGTCCCCTGCGTGAAAAGGTCCTTTTCGTTTTTCTGCCGCAATTAGGGAGTATTGAGAAAGGAGAGCGGTTTTTACCGCAGCTATTATGAACAACAAGGATTTATTGTACGTCATTCAACCTGAACAACAAAATGAACAGGATTTGCGCACGCTTTTGTCCCTGCATCCTGAGATTAAATTCGTTTCTTTGATGGGCGTGGATTTCGCCGGCAATGACACCGACGAGAAGATCCCCATGAAGATCTTTATAGAGGATATGGGCAGCTTTTTGGAGGGCAGCGCGGCTCAGACCGACGGCTCCTCCGTTGTGCTGACCGGTATCGCGACCTTGAATAACGCGCGTGTCGATATGGTGGTCGACAAGAGCGTTAACTGGTTCATCGATTATAATTACGAGCATTTCGATACCGCTAACGGCAAGATGGTGGGCACGCTGCGCATTCCCTGCTATTTGCTGCACAACGGCAATTTCGTCGATTCCCGTTCTATTTTGAAGAATACCTTGGATTATGTGGAGCAGGAGATTCTGACTCTGTTTAAGAAGCACCCCGTGATCCCCGGCTTGGAGCATATTAACCCTGCCGAGATCGAAAAGCTGCTCTTTACCAGCGCGACCGAGCTGGAGTTTTGGGTAAAATCCCCGCGTGAGGACGCGCCGATCGAGGCTCTTTCCTCCTCGCAGATGATGCAGGAGCAATATTGGCAGCGCACCCGCGGCAATGTCCGCACCGCTTTGGAGCAGACTGTGGAAACGCTGGATCTTTACGGCTTGGAGCCGGAGATGGGGCATAAGGAATGTGGCGGCGTTAAGGGACAGATCGACGGCAGCGGTCATATGACGCACGTTATGGAGCAGCTGGAGGTGGACTGGAAGTTCGCTGGCGGCGTGCAGACCGCGGATAACGAGATCTTGGCGCGCATCATCGTCAAGGAGGTCTTCCGCATGAACGGCTTGGAGGTTTCCTTCCAGGCTAAGCCGATCCCCGGCGTGGCAGGCAGTGGCGAGCACACTCACGTGGGCATGGCGGCCAAGCTGAAGAACGGCAAGATTGTTAATTTGTTCTCCCCCGCGGATATGCATCAGCAGTTCCTGTCCGCGATCGGCTATGGCGCGCTGATGGGACTTTTGAAGAACTACGAGGTTACCAATCCCTTCATTTCCTGCACGATCGACTCCCTGAACCGTTTGAAGCCCGGCTTCGAGGCTCCTGTCTGCATCGTTACCAGCTTGGGCCTGAGCCCCGATAATCCGTCCCGTAACAGAACTATTTTGGCAGGTTTGATCCGCGATTTGGATAATCCCAAGGCTACGCGTATAGAAATGCGTTCCCCGAATCCGTATACCAATACCTATATCGCCATCGCTGCCTTCTACCTGTCCTGCTTGGACGGCATCAAGGCCTGCGTGGAATCCGGCAAGGATTTGGCTGCTTTGGAGAAGGAAATTTCCAAAAAGGCGGGTGAGAAGGGCTTCTATTTGGACGATGATCGTCAATATCGCACTGAGGACGACGTATTCGAGGACTTCACCGCGGAGGAGCGCAGTAGGCTGTTCGGCGAGCCGCCTGCAACCGTGTGGGAGAATCTCCGCGCCTTCGACAAATATCCGGAGAAGGTTGCCGTGCTGACGCAGGGCAATATTCTGAAGCGTGAGTACATCGAGTCCTTCCGTCAGGGCGCGCTGATCCGCTGGACCACCGAGCTGGTGAACCGCGTGATTCCCGAGAATTATCTCGCCGTAGTGCAGATGAAGAAGCTGCATACGCCCGACACCTCCACGGACTGTGATTTGGCGTTGTGGCATAAGATTCAGGTTCTGCGCTCCAGGCTAGCGAAGGATTCCTTCGAGGAGAAGAGCATTTTCAGCGCGATTCGCGACGCTATCGCTAAGGGCGATTACGACACCGCCTCCGCTTTGAAGGTGGAGATGAGTGCCACCATGGACGAGCTGAAGAAGCTGTACCACAATTACAAGCAGAATATTATCGACTGAGCCTTCTCGCGTAAGCGCTGTGAGGGCGATATTAGTCGCTGATTTATAAGTATCTATTCAAATAGGCTGATGATTTAGGCATAAAAGCCCTCATCAGCCTATTTTTTTGCGCGAAACTGTTGAGTAAATGTAAATTATATGTTAAAATAACTAGGATATAGCGACAGTGTGCCAATGCTAACGCCACTTGCGCTAACGGTAGTCCTTATATTCGTGGCCGCTAGAGCGGCTTTTGATCGGAAGGAAGGCGATGGATATGGTGGAACAGGTAAAGGATGTTCCTGCCTATATTCGTA
>CAYZOZ010000074.1:0-3675 GCA_964480295.1 uncultured Phascolarctobacterium sp. | reverse complement strand
GCCTTTCAATGGCACATCACCGATGAGTGCGACCAACGCTGCAAGCATTGCTACATCTACTCTGGCGATGCTGCGAAGCAGCCCGATGCTATGAGCTGGCGACAAATGCAGGACACCTTCTACAACTGCCTTGATTTTTGTAAGATTTACGACCGCCTGCCCTATTTTTACATTACCGGCGGCGATCCCATCCTGCATCCCAATTTTTGGCGGCTGCTGGCTTTACTAAAGGAACATAGAGCGCCCTTCACCATCCTTGGCAATCCCTTCCATCTCGATGATGAGAGCTGTCGCAGGCTCAAAAATTACGGGTGTCAAAAATATCAGCTTTCCTTGGACGGACTGCGCGCCACCCATGATTGGTTCCGCAAGCCAGGCTCCTTCGACTGCACGCTAGAAAAAATAGGCTGCTTGAATCGCGCCGGCATCCGCAGCGTCATCATGACCACGGTATCCAAGCGCAACCGCTTAGAAATACCAGGCATCATCGACGAGGTTGTCAAAGCGGGCGCGGGAGTCTTCGCCTTCGCTCGCTACGTTCCTAGCGGCGGCGAGCTAGACAGCAGCATGACGCCGTCGGAATATCGCGAGCTTCTCGCGCTCTGCGATAAAAAATTCAAGAAATACGAGGCCGCCGGCTGCGCGACCTATTTCAACAAGAAGGATCACCTGTGGACGCTGTACGAATACGAAACAGGTACCTTCAAGCTCCCCGAAAACGCGGAGGAGAACATGATCTACGGTGGCTGCAACTGTGGCAACTGTCATCTCACCATTCTCCCCACGGGCGACATCTACGCCTGTCGCCGCGTCGCCGAAAGCAAGGTCGGCAACGTCTTCGAGGACAGGCTTGCCGACGTTTGGGTATGCCAAATGGAGGACTACCGTCAATTCGATAAATTTAAAAAATGCTCCAAATGCGAGCTGAAGGCCTTCTGCCGCGGCTGTCCCGCCGTAGCGAAGGGCACTAACGGCGATTTTTACGCCGAGGATCCACAATGCTGGAAGGAGATTTAAAAATGAAATTGGCAGAGCTTATCCAATACCGTCGTTCCATTCGTAAATATACGCAACAACAAGTTCCCAAGGAGGATTTGGAGACAGTTATGCAGGCAGGACTTTACGCGCCCAGCGCCGGCGGCGGTCAGCGCAATATCATCGTTGCCATCCGCGATCGCGAGCTGTGCGAGAAAATAGGCAAGATCAACGTCGCCTGCATGGATAGAAGCAAGCTGGCAGGCGTATATGTTTCCAAGGATCAGCCCAGCATCATCGATGATCCGAAAATTAAGAGCGGCTTTTACGGCGCGCCGACCGTATGCGCCATCTTCGCACCCAAGGGCTTTCTTTATAGCCTGCCCGATGCCTTCTGTAGCGCAGAAAACATGGTGCTAATGGCGACGGAGCTTGGTCTTGCCTCCTGCATCATCGCGCGTGGCGAGGAAACCTTCGCCAACGATTTCGGCAGGGAGCTAATGCAAAGCTGGCAGCTTCCCGAAAATTACACTGCCTGCTGCTTCGTGCTGCTGGGCTACTGCGACGGCGATTATCCCGCGGTCAAGGCGAGAAAGACGGGCAGAAGCCTAATCATCGAATAAGCAAAAGCATCCCGCGTATGCGGCTCTGTGCTATAATAAAGGAAAGCACGGCGCGTAAGCGCGCGAGAAACGCAAAGGAAGCATCATGCACGATATCTGGAATCCCTGGCACGGCTGCATCAAATGCAGCGAGGGCTGTAAAAATTGTTATATGTACTTTTTGGATCGTATGCGCGGTAAAAGCGGTGCGGAGATCTATCACACCAAGGCGGGCTTCGGCTACCCCCTGCAAAAAGAGCGCAACGGACAATATAAGGTCAAAAGCGGCGAGCTGATCAGGGTGTGTATGACCTCCGATTTCTTTTTAGAGGACGCGGATCCGTGGCGCGAGGAGGCTTGGAGCATCATCAAGGAGCGCTCCGACGTGAAGTTCTTTCTTCTGACCAAGCGTCCGCAGCGCGTTAAGGAATGTCTGCCCTGGGATTGGGGCGACGGCTGGGAGAACGTCATGCTCAACGTAACCTGCGAAAACCAGCGTCGCGCCGACGAGCGCATCCCCATCCTGCTAAGCCTGCCCGCCAAGCACAGGGGCATCATGTGCGCTCCGTTCATCGGGCCAGTAAGCGTGGAAAAATATTTAGCGACAGGTCAGCTTGAGCAGGTCATCTGCGGCGGCGAGAACTATGACGGCGCGCGTCCCTGTGATTTCGCTTGGGTGCAAAGCCTGCGAGCGGAATGCGTAAGGCACGACGTTACCTTCTGCTTTATCGAAACGGGCACAATCTTTATCAAGGACGGTAAACGCTACAGTCTGCCACAAAAGCAGCTGCAAAGCGAAATGGCATTCAAATCGCGTATGAGCTACGCTGGCAAGCCGATCGTCTGGCACTTAACCGATAATTGGGGCTTGGAGCTGCCTCCGGAGGAGCTTTACGTGCCGCACTACGGCAAGCAGTGTGCGCGCTGTGGCAGTCGCTTAATCTGCAACGGCTGCTCAAATTGCGGAAGGTGCGAAGGATATCAAGCTCCTTCGCAAAGCTATTCTACACAAGGCTTTTGAGCAAGACGATTCCCATTGAAAATTGATACCCTATCTCCGAATACCTCGCAAAGCAAAAAATCTAAGCGCAATAAGTGAATATATAACGCAAGATTCAATGACCGCAAGCATCGATAAGGCTAACGCTTGCGGTCGTTTACTATTTATATGCTTTTCACGTCCTCTTTCCTTGCCCAAAAGAAAGCTAAACCCCATAAAAAACAACAGGCGGTAGCAATCGCTATCGCCTTTGAAATTGTAAGTGTTATTTCTCTTTGAATAGATGCTTCGCTGCGCTCCAGTATAAAAATATTGAAACAATAAGGTTTCCCAAAGCTAGCAAAGCTCCACTTGTAAAAAATAAATAAAAAGTGTAAAACACTTCCCACAAAACAAAAACTAAAAGCAAGAGCCATTTTATAACTTTCATAATCATTCCATCCTAATGCTCATGATCATTGCAACACGCCATGCTTTCATTCCTTATTTTCAGACTTTAAGCGCAGCTCCTTCACAAATTCTTGAATAATATCCCACTCCTCATCATTAGCATAAATTTGATGTGGCTTGCGGTCGCTCGTCTTGCTTCTCTCAGAGCTGCCCGAGTCCGGTCTTGCTCCTCCGCTTCGCTCACCCTTTTCTTCCATTGGACCGCACACTGCCGCAATAATAAGTAAAGAGAATACAAACCACGCCAAGGCGGTTAATAGACCATCCATCAAGAATAAAATAAAACTCGTAATTAAGTTTAATGCCATCACTAGATAAAAAATAAGTTCTTTAAGAAATTCTTTTATAATTATAACCCCCTAATGCTCATGATCATTGCAACACGCCATGCTTTCATCCCTTATTTTTAGACTTTAAGCGCAGCTCCTTCACAAATTCTTGAATAATATCCCACTCCTCATCATTAGCATACAGCTTGTGTGGCTTGCGGTCGCTCGTCTTGCTTCCCTTAGGTCTGCCAGAGCCCGGTCTTGCTCCTCCGCGCCGTTCAACCTTTTCTTCCATTGGACTGCACCCTCTCCCAATAATAAGTAATGCCATAATAGACAAGCGCTATTCCAAACGCCATGCCAATGAAAAAATCACTCC
>CAYZOZ010000073.1:0-4032 GCA_964480295.1 uncultured Phascolarctobacterium sp. | reverse complement strand
CTATTTAATTTTGAATACTAACGCGTAGAGTACGGGAAGCACCACCAGCGTCAGCAGTGTCGCGCCTGTCAGACCGCAGGAGATGGCGACGGCGAGCGCGTTCCAAAATTCGTTGGCGAACATGGGAATCAGACCGAGAATGGTGGTGAAGGCCGCCAGCATAATGGGGCGGAAGCGGACGATCGCCGATTCGATGATGGCTTGCTTGGGCGACATGCCTGTGTCTAAATGCTGCTGAATTTGATCGACGATGACCATGCTGTTACGGATGATCGTGCCAGTGAGCGCCATGATGCCCAGCTCCGCCATGAAGCCAAGACTGGCGTTGAAGAGCAGCAGTCCCAAAATAACGCCGATGATGCCCATGGGCGCGGTAAGCATGATGATGAACAGCTTGCGCAGATCCTGTAATTGCAGCATGATCAGGATCATAATTAGCACTAGCATGAGCGGTACGGGCTTGAGCAGATTCTTAATCGTTTTATTGCTGTCCTCCAGCGAGCCACCAATCTCCAGCTTCATGCCAGAGGGCAGCTGGGCGCGCAGCTCTGCCAGCTGATCGTAGATTTCCTGTGTAACGTCGTTACCTGTCACGCCTTCGCGCGTAGCTCCGTTGATCGTCACGGTGGGACGCAGATTGCGTCGCCAAATCATATTATCCTCCGCGCTATATTCGAGGCGTGCGACCTGTGTGAGGGGAACGCCACCCTGCGCCGTGGGTATGGTGATGCTCGCCAGCTGGCTGATGCTTTTGCGTTCCTCGGGGTTTAGTCGAAAGACGATCTCGATCTCCTGATCGCCCTCCAAATAGTTGGCGATGCCGTAGCCGGAAACCTGTGCTTGGAGGGCGGCGGCTACGGTTTGGCGGGTGATGCCCGCTTGCAGCAGCTTGTCGTTATCGACCACGAGCTTGACGGCGTTTGACTTTTCGAGCCAATCGAGGCGTGTCATGGTAATATCTGGATGCGCCGCCATTACCGCGCGTATTCTTCGCGCGTATTCCTTTACCTGCGTCGTATCGCCGCCGCTGACACGCAGCATGACGGGATAGGGCTGGGGTGGTCCGAGCGGAATGCTGCGCGAATAGACTATGGCTTCGGGGAGCTTAGTCGCCGCTAGCTCGTTAATCGTTTTTTCTAGTCGCTGACGCGCCTGCACGTCCTTGGCGACCACGACTAATTGGGCGTAGTTGTCGCGCGGCTGTACGGGATCAAGCACCAGTACGAAGCGGGGCGAGCTTTTGCCGACATAGGTGGTCACGTGATCCATATCGGGATTATCCTTGAGTAGCTCGGCGAGCTTTTGCGCCGAGCGGGCTGTATTTTTGATCGAGCTGCCCTCGGGAAGGTTGAGCTCCACCAAGATCTCTGGACGCACGCTGGCGGGGAAGAAATCCTTATGCACGAAGCGTAGCAGGGCGAGCGAGGCGAGTAACGCCCCAATCGTGAGCAGCAGTACGAGCCCGCGATGCGCTAACGCCTGCTGCAAGAGCCTGCGGAACTTTCGGTAGAAGAAGCTGTCATAGCTATCCGCCTTGATTACGCCGGGGCGAATCCATTCATAGCCTAGCACCGGTGCTAGCGTGGCAGAAACGAGCCAGCTGAGCAGTAGCGTGATCGTGATCACGGGAAAGAGCGAGTAGGCGAACTCCGAGGCGGCGGAGCTGGAGAAGGCGATGGGCATGAAGCCCAGGCAGGTGATCAGCGTGCCAGTGAGCAGGGGCTTGCCGCAGCTTTGGAAGGCGAAGGAGGCGGCAGCCCGTCTTTCCATGCCTTCTGACATTTTGACCTCCATTAGCTCGACCACGACGATCGCGTCATCGACGAGCATACCGAGCGAGAGCACGAGCGCGCCGAGAGATACTTTGTGTAGATCGATGCCCAACGCGTACATACCGCACAGCGCGCCGAGCAGGATCAGGGGGATGCAGCAGGAAATGACGTAGCCGCTGCGCCGTCCCAAACTGAATAGGCTAACGGCGAGTACGATGATGATGGCCTCCATGAGGCTTTGCGTGAATTCGTTAATCGAGCTTTTGACGACCTCGGGCTGATTGGCTACCTGATTTATCTCTAAGCCCAGAGGTAATTCTTGCTGTAATTTGGCTATCTCCGTTTGCAGATTCTCGCCCAAGCGGATATTGTCGCCACCGTTTTCCATGGATACGGCGATGCCGACCGCCGGCTGTCCGTTGAAATACATCAGCGGATCGGGGGGATCGACGAAGCCACGCTTGATTTTGGCGATGTCGCCCAAGCGGAACACCTTGCCGTTCGCGTTAATCGGCAGGGCGGCTAGCTCCGCGATGCTGTCGGGATCGCCCGTCAGCCGCAGATAGGTGTTGGCGGTGTCGGTCTCTACCATGCCCGAGGGGGTAACGGCGGTCTGCGCGCTAATTTGGTTGGCGAGGCTCGTGGTATCCAGTCCCAGCTGCGCGAGCTTATCGGTCTGCATCTCCACGAAGATTTTTTCCGACTGCACGCCGACCAGCTCCACCTTCATCACGTCGGGAACGCCGTAAATGGCGAGCTTGATCTTTTCCGCGTAGCGGCGCAGCTCCTCGTAGGAATAATCGCTGCCCGTGAGCGCGTAGATATTGCCGAAAACGTCGTCGAAGCGATCGTTGTAATAGGGACCGTAGGTGCCGGTTGGCAGCTTGCTTTGCGCGTCGTTGATGATGTTGCGCAGCTCTAGCCAACGCTGGCGCACTAAATTACCCGTTACCTCGTCCTTGAGCGTGACCGTGATTACGCAGATGCCAGGACGGGAGTAGCTGGTGATTTTTTCTATTTGCGGCAGGTTCTGCGCTTCCTTTTCGATAGTATTGGTGAGGTGCTCCTCCACGTCCTTAGCGCTGGCACCGGGCCACGCGGCGGAGATGACCATTTGCTTAACGGTGAAGGAGGGATTCTCGCTGCGTCCTAAGGTTTTGAAGGCGAAAATGCCCGTCACTAGGATGAGAAAGGCGAAGAAATAAATTAGCTGCTTATGCACTATCGACCAGGAGGCGAGGTTGAGCCTTGCTCCGTCGACCTTGCTTTTGTCGTTCATTTTTCCTCACCGCCTTGCTCCGCTCGCACCTCCAGTCCCGGACTTAGCTTATTTAAGCCTGCGGTGATGATGGTGTCGTTCGCCTGTAGACCGGAGCTGATCAGTAACTCGTTATCGGCGTAGCCGGCGATCTCCACGTCGCGCAGCTCGACCTTTTTGTCCTTGAGTAGCCAAACCTGCGCTTTGCTATTGACCTGATAGAGCGCGGCGGCGGGAATGACGATGGCGGCGGTTTGCTTTTCTTCATTTATAAGTACGACCTTGGCGGTCATGCCGAGCTTAGCTGCTTCGGGGAGCGCGGGCACGCTGACCTTGACCTTGTAGGTACGGGTGACGCTGTCCGCCGCGGGGGCTATTTCTCGCACGCTGCCGCTGATGCTCGCCTTCGGCAGCGCCCAAAGAGTTATTTTGGCCTGCTGACCGAGCTTGACGGGCGCGCCCTCGGGAACGTTGATTTGGATCTCGCGCTCGCCACCGCGTACTACCGTGAGAATCGGCGTTCCTGCCGCCACGACCTGTCCGACCTCGGCGTTGAGCGCGGCGATTACGCCGTCCGTATCGCTGAGCAGACGCGTATAGCCGAGCTGGTTACCGCTGACGGAGGCCTGTGCCTGCGCCTGACGCAGAGCTGCATCGGCTGCCTGTAACTGGGTGCTGTATTGGTCGCGAATCGCCTCGCTGACCGCGCCCTTGACATAGAGCGCGTTATAGCGTGCGGCGTTGTCGGCTGCCAGCCTTTGGTTGGCCTGCGCGCTTGTCAGCTGTGCTTCTGCCGATTCCACGCTTTGCGCTACGTCCTTGGGATCTAGAGCTAGCAGCACCTGACCGCTGTGGACGCTGTCGCCGATATTAACGTAACGGGCGCTGATCTTACCGCCGACCTGAAAGGCCAGCTGGCTTTCGTAGCGACCGCGCACCTCGCCAGGATAGGGGGCGGAAAAGGCGGAGCCTTGCGCGCCTACGGTGTAGGTGCGGACGATG
>CAYZOZ010000072.1:0-4209 GCA_964480295.1 uncultured Phascolarctobacterium sp. | reverse complement strand
CTTTAAATCTACTCCAACAACTTCGCGATGTCTGGCAGGGGCGCTACCGTGCGGCGCAGAATCCCGTGCATATAGGCGATGGCGATGCCGTAATTAGTAATGGGCACGCCCTGCGCCTCCGCCAGCTTATAGCGCCGAGTAATTTCCTTCTCATTCAACATACATGCGCCACAATGAATGACGAGCTTATAATCGCTCAGATCCTCGGGAAATTCGCCGCCGCTAGTGAAGCTGAACTCAGGCTTCGCCTTGCTGTACTCGCGCACCCAGCCCGGCATTTTCACCGTGCCAATATCCTGGCATTGACGATGATGCGTACAGCCCTCGCTAATCAGCACTCTGTCGCCGTCACGCAAGCCGTCCAAGGCACGCACGGCCGCCACTGCCTGCGCGAGATTACCCTTATAGCGTGCCATGAGGATAGAGAACGAGGTGAGCGGTATGGTCGGCGGCACGATTTGGCTAACCCTACCGAAGGCCTGACTGTCGGTGATGACGAGCTTGGGCGGCAAATTCAGCTTCGCCAAAGCGCTTGCCAGCTCCGACACCTGCACTACGAGCGCGATAGCGTTGCTGTCCAAGGCATCGCGCAGCACCTGCTGCTGGGGCAGGATCATACGTCCCTTAGGGGCGGAGCTATCTATCGGGGTAACGAGGATGACTACGTCCGCAGGCTCCAGCAAATCGCCCACGAGGCGCTTCTCGCTTTCCCGCGGCTGTAGGGCGGCGATGCCTTCCTTTAGCTCCTTGATGCCTTCGCCGGTGGTGGCGCTGACCATTAGGCAATGCTTGGTTAGCTTCATCGCCTGCATGGCGAACAGCGCCTTGGGCATATCCTCCAAAAGCTCGATCTTATTGATAACGAGCAGGGCGGGAAGCCCGCGTTTTTCCAGCTCCTGCCACAGCGCCAAATCCTCCTGCTGAATGCCCTCCTGCGCGGAAACTACCAAAAGCGCGACATCGCATTTCGCCAGCACCTGATAGGTCTTTTCGACGCGCAGTCTGCCCAGCTCGCCCTCGTCATCCAAGCCAGGGGTGTCGATAAAAACGACGGGACCTAGGGGCAGCAGCTCCATGGCCTTGGAAACCGGATCCGTAGTCGTGCCCTTGATCTCGCTGACGATCGCCAGCTCCTGCGCGGTAATAGCGTTGATCAAACTGGATTTACCAGCGTTACGTCTGCCGAAAATACCGATATGCACGCGTTCCGCGGTCGGTGTACTATTTAAGCTCATATTTTTTCCTCCATAATGATAAATAGTCAAAAAGCACCGGGGCTGAGCCACAGTGCTTTCGTGCTTTTGAATAATGCTTAATCAATCAATTCCATATTGGGATTGGGATTATATTTGCGTCCTGCCTTAGCGCAATCCTTGCCGTTCACCTTAACAATATCGGCGGTGAAATTGATATTGCCGTCAAAGAAGGAGGAGCCCACGGCGTAGGTATCCACGGGTACGCCCATTTCCTCGAAGGCAGCTACGCGTGCCGCGTCAAAGCCGCCGGAGGCGATGATTTTCACATGGTTGAAGCCCTCGGCATCCAACGCGCGACGCACATTGCAAACCAGCTCCTTGCACACGCCCGTCGGCTTGAAGGTACCGATCTGTTCCCACAGGCTCTTATCAACCATGCTGCCAGAGGTATCCAGGCGCACGCCAGCAAGCTTCTTGCCCAGCTTGCGTGCTACGGCTAAAGAGGTATTTACGCAATCGTTGTCGAAATCTACTAAAGCAATGCGAGCGATCGCGGGATCAACATATTTATCGAAGGCCGAGGTGGCAGCCACGGTGTCGCCGTTATAGGAGGCGATCAGCGCGTGGGGAATGGTGCCCAAGCCCTTGCCACCGCTGGCGAGCGCGTTCGCGTCGGTGGAGAAGCCGTTGATGCCGCCGATTTTGGCAGCGTAGCCGTCAGACTCTTGAGTTTGGTAAATATCGTAACGAGCGGGGAAGAAGAGCACGGGCTTGCCGTTGGCAGCCTTCACCACGCGGCGCACGTTGGTCGCGATGCGGCTTTGACGTGCCAAAATACCGAGATAAATGGTTTCCAAATGCGCGAAATCCTGGTATTCGCCCTCGATGGTCATCACGGTTTCCCACTCGGCAACCTCGTCGCCATCATGCAGGGCATGAATGACCAGCTTCTCCGGATTGTAGGCGCAGGTCTTTAAAAGCGCGATAACCTCGTCGGTACCGCAAACAACAACATTATCACGTGCGAAAATTTGCATCAGCACACGGGGATGATAATTATCTCCGTTAAGGATTTCGGCGGAACGCAGAAAATACGCGTCACTATAGTAACCAGCTTTGATTTTTTCTACAGGAAAGTGGAAGCTTTCCACGGGCAATCTGTTTGACATTGAACGAGCCTCCCAAAAAAATTCTCTAATAGATACATTCACGCATTGAATGTTATTAAAAATATGATACAATAATAACGTTTCTTATTCAAGTGCTTTGCGGTAAAAATCTACTGCTTTTCTTGAAACGATGGTGTAAACATGACTTTTGGCAATAACGCTATGCAAAAAAATAAATATAGAGTGCTGCTTTTGTCCGCGCCGATCGGTTCGGGACATAAGCTGGCGGCCGAGGCGCTGGAGCAGCTGCTGCAAAAGGAGGCGGACGTGGAGGTCGTACACGGCAATATTTTCGACTTCTTTCCGCGTTTTCTAGGCACTACCTTTTTAAGCAGCTATCTTTGGATTCTCAAGGTCTGCCCCTTCGTCTACGAGCTTGCCTATCGCTGGGGCAATCAGCAGGGGGGCTCGCTTTGGCTGCGTGGACTTTTGAATAGGCTGCTGGCGTTTTTGGGCAGCAGCTATCTCAAGCGCGTTGCTCCCGATGCCGTCATCGCCACCCATGCCACGCCAGCTGGCATTATGTGCTATTATAAGCAGCAGCATCCCGAAACGTGGCTCGGAGCGGTGATCACAGATTATACGATCCACCGCTGGTGGCTCTGCGATGGCGTGGACACTTATTTCATCGCCGACGAGCGCCTGCGCGCTAAGCTGCACGTCAACGCCGAGGTGCTGGCTACGGGGATTCCCATTAGGCACGAGTTTACCCTTAAGGTCGATCGCGTACTGAGCCGTGCTGAGTACGGCTGGGAGGCGAACGAGCGCGTTTGCCTGCTCATGGGCGGGGGCGAGGGACTGCTGCCCATGCGGGAGATCATCGCTGCTCTGCAAAACGCCAAGCTCCCTGGGCTACGCCTAGTCGCTATTACGGGGCGCAACGAGAAGCTAGCGACGCAGCTGCGTGAGCATTTCGGCGCACGCCAGCAGCAGGAGCCCACGGAGATTTACGGCTTTCGCGAGGACGTGCCGCGCATGATGCAGTCGGCGGATATTATCATCACCAAGGCAGGGGGACTGACCTCGGCGGAGGTGCTCGCCGCCAAGCTGAATTTCGTCATTTATAAGCCACTTCCCGGACAGGAGCAGGGTAACGCCGATTTTCTCGCCAAGCATTGCGGCGTTATGGTGGCTAAGGATATTCCCGTGCTCTTGCAGGCGGTGCGCGAGCTATGCGCGGACGAACGCAGGACGCGGAACTGCGCGGGCAAGCCGCAGGCGGCGCAGGAGATATGCTCCTATCTGCTGGAAAAATTACGCAAGCAAAAGCATCAGTCTAAATAAGGGCAGCTTTTCCGTATCGGGAGAGCTGCTTTTTGTATGCTAAAATTTGCCTTTCACGCCCACATGAGGAAAAATACTCTTGACCTATGTACTTTTCTTCATTATAATAAAGAAAAATTACCTATGACGAAGACTGTGGCGAGTAGTTGGTCCTGTCTACATAAGTATAAAGGCTTGTCGTAGCTTGTGACGACAAAATTTTATTTATGAGGAGGAACGACTATGAAGAATAATGATAATTTATTTTTAGCAGCTCTTTGCGGAGCTAACGGCTTGGGCAGGGCAAAGCTGCCAGAGCTTATTAGGCTCATGGGTTCCGCGCAGGCGGTTTTCGAGGCGACGGCAGAGCGACTTATAGCCACGGGCTTAGTGGGGCGTGACGCTGCCGTTAATTTCGTGACCTGTAGGCTGAACGGTCAGCCGGAGGCGATCAACAAATTCTGTCGTGAGCATAGCGTGCGTCTGCTCGCCTATGACGACGCGGAGTATCCGCAGGAGCTGCTGCACATTCACAGCTATCCCAAGGTGCTCTTCGTCAAGGGCAGCCTGCCGCATGGTGG
>CAYZOZ010000071.1:0-4317 GCA_964480295.1 uncultured Phascolarctobacterium sp. | reverse complement strand
CTGCCGGTCCTCATGCCGAGGTAGTCGAGGCCGCCGCTAAGGAAGCTGGCAAAAAATTCATCGCGGATAAGTATAAAGGAACCATCGAGCCTGCTTTTTGATTAAATAAGCACTTAGAAAAACAGCTGCTATTGTGACTTGAGGAAGCTTTTACTGTGTACGTATTTGTCCCACTAGGGACGAAATCGGTAAAAATATTGAAAAAATCCCCTCTGAACTGCCTACGGGCAGTTCTTTTTTTACGACTTTTGTGATAGAATTTATGTGTAATTTTTGAGAAATTCGGCAAGGAAGTGACAGAATGGAATTTGTAAAATCCGCTGATGTAGTCGTTATCGGTGGTGGCATTGTTGGTACTGCTATTTTGCGTGAGCTTTCTAAGTATGATTTGAAATGCGTTCTGCTCGAGAAGGAGCCCGACGTTGCTTTGGGCACTACGAAGGCGAACAGCGCGATTCTGCATGCGGGCTTTGATGCTCCGACTGGTAGCCTGAAGGCTATTACTAATGTGCGTGGCAATAAGCTTTATCATGAATTAGAGCAGGAGCTGGGCTTGGATATTAAATGGACCGGTTCCTTGGTTGCGGCAACTACCGACGAGGAAATGCAAACCCTACAGGAGCTGCTGGCTCGCGGTCGTGCGAACGGTGTCGAGGGCTTGCAGATTTTGAGCCATGACGAGGTTATCGAGCAGGAGCCGAATTTGGTAAACGTCAAGGGTGCCTTGTGGGCTCCCAGCGCGGGCGTTTGCTGGCCCTTCGGCGCGGCGATCGCCTTCGCGCAGTGCGCCGTACAAAACGGTGCCGAGGTTATTCGCGATTGCAAGGTGCTGGGTTTTGTTAAGGAAGCAGGCAAAATCGTCGGCGTGGAAACTACTCAGGGCGTGATCGCCGCTAAATACGTGGTTAATGCCGCAGGTATTTACGCTGACGAGCTGGCGAAGCTTGCAGGTGACGACAGCTTCAGCATTACTCCGCGTAAGGGCGAGTACATTCTTTTTGATAAAACCGCTTGCAGCAGCTTGGTTTACGGCGTGGTATTCCCCTGCCCCACTAAGAAATCCAAGGGTATTTTGGTTTGCACCACCACTCATGGCAACACCTTTATCGGTCCTAACGCTAACGAGCAGGATTCTAAAACCGATCTGTCCGTTACTACGGAGGGCATGAATGAGATTATCGCCTCCGCCCGTAAGCTGATTCCGAACCTGCCTATGGGCGCGTCCATTACCGAGTTCGCAGGGCTGCGTGCCGTTTCCAGCACCGGTGATTTCGTAATCGGTCAAAGCGACAAGGTGGAGAATCTTTATAATGCCGCAGGTATGCAGTCCCCTGGCTTGACTGCTGCTCCGGCAGTAGGCGAATTGCTGGCTAAGGAGATCGCGCGCGTGAGCGGCGCGGCTGCGAAGGCTGATTTTAAGGCTGCCCTGCCCCCGAAGAAGGCGTTCACTCGTATGACCGCTTCCGAGCAGGCTGCTAAGATCGCCGAGAATAAGCTTTACGGTCGTGTGATTTGTCGTTGCGAAACCGTTACCGAGGGCGAAATCGTGGAGGCTATCAACTCTCCCGTCGGCGCACGCACCGTTGACGGTGTAAAGCGTCGTACTCGTGCAGGCATGGGACGCTGTCAGGGCGGCTTCTGCGGTCCGCGTGTAACCCAGATTTTGGCGCGTGAGCTGAATATCCCCATTCCCGAGGTGCTCAAGGAGCGTGCTGATTCTAATATGTTCTATGAAAAATATCCAGTAGACGGCGGGGAGGAATAAGTATGAGCCAGTTATATGATGTAGTTATTGTTGGCGGTGGCCCTGCTGGTCTTTCTGCTGCTTACAGCGCATGGCAAAACGGCGCGAAGAAGATTATCGTAATTGAACGTGACCGCGAATTGGGCGGTATTTTGCAGCAATGTATCCATAACGGCTTCGGTCTGCACCATTTTAAGGAGGAGCTGACCGGTCCCGGCTATGCACATCGTTGCATCGAGCTGGTTAAGGATAAGCCGGAGATCGAGACCTTGGTCGATACTATGGTTTTGGATGTACAAAGTAATAAGACTGTTATTGCCGTTAATCCCGAAAAGGGCTTGATGAAGATCGAGGGCAAGACCGTTATTCTGACCATGGGCTGTCGTGAGCGTACCCGTGGCGCGATCCGTATTCCGGGCGAACGCCCCGCAGGCGTATTCACTGCTGGTGCCGCTCAGCGTATGGTTAATATGGAGGGCTATCTGCCCGGTCATAAGATCGTTATTTTGGGCAGTGGTGATATCGGCTTGATCATGGCTCGCCGTATGAGCCTGGAGGGCTGCAAGGTGCAGGCGTGCTTGGAAATCTGCCCCTTCTCCAACGGCTTGACCAGAAATATCGTTCAATGCTTGAATGATTATAATATTCCACTCTACCTTTCCCACACCATTGTCGCTATTCATGGTGAAAAGCGCGTGACTGGTATCACCGTGGCTAAGGTTGACGAAAAAATGACGCCGATTCCGGGCACTGAGTTCGATATCGAATGTGATACCGTGCTGCTGTCCGTTGGCTTGATCCCTGAAAACGAGCTGAGCCGTGGCTTGGATCTGGCGATGAATCCGCTGACTAATGGTCCTGTTGTCGATCAGCATCGCGAAACTAGCTTGGACGGCTTCTTTGCCGCAGGCAACGTCGTGCATGTACACGATTTGGTGGATTTCGTTTCCGAGGAAGCCGAGATCGCGGGTAAATATGCTGCCTTGAAGGCGCAGGGTAAATTGGCAAGCGATAACCGTAGCGTGAAGGTTAGCGCTATCAACGGTGTGCGCACCTGCGTACCGCAGAATATCTCCCTGCCCGCGGAAATCCCTGCGGATGAGAAGATTAAGCTCTTTATGCGTGTGGCAGCTCCTCATCGTAAGGTTAAGCTGGTTGTGAAGAGCGGCGAAAACGTGTTGCTGAGTAAGCCGTTGCCGATCGCTAAGCCCAGCGAGATGATCGCTGTGGAAATTCCTGCGGCCAAATTCAACTTGATCGGCGACGAGATCAGTGTCGGTCTGGTATTGTAAGGAGGGTATAAAATGGCTGTTGAAACTCGTGTTATGAACTGCATTATGTGCCCTATGGGCTGCGAATTGACCGTTACCGTCGAGGATGGCGCCGTTACCAACGTAACTGGCAACACCTGTCCCCGCGGCGCTAAATATGCTAAGGACGAGGTTACCGCGCCGAAGCGTATGCTGACCAGCACGGTGGCTATTGAGGGTGGCGTGCTGCCCCTGCTCCCTGTTGTTTCTGCCGACGTACTGCCGAAGGAGCGCGTTTTGGACTGCGCTGCCTATTTGCGCGGCGTGAAGGCACAGGCTCCGGTAAAAGCAGGCGATGTCATCGTTGCCGATATTTTGGGCTTGGGCGTGAATATTATCGCTAGTCGCGATATGGATTTGCATCAGCAATAAGTATAAATAAATTAGGGAGATCTTCTGTGGAAGGTCTCCCCTTTTTTGTGGCTATTTAAGAAGCTCTTTCTAAATACAAAAGCACTGAACCCTCATGGTGATTCAGTGCCTTCGTTATTTTTAGTTATTGGAGTTATCGGAGTGGTTGGCGTTATTAGTGATCACGCTACCGAGAATGGCACCGATCACTAAGCCGCCGATCAGTTTATCGTTGCTGCTGTGATGTCTGTGATTGCTCGGAGGTGGTGCAGGTCTGTGCGGAGCAGGACCGGGACTGGGACGACCGACTGGACCACTAGGCCTGCCACCGGGACCGGGATTGGGACGATGCTCAGAACCACCTATTCTGCTGCCAGGAGCGCCACCGCGAGGTCCGCTACCGGGGCCACCTATTCTACCGCCGGGAGCGCCACCACGGGGTCCGCCACCTGGGGCATTAGGACCTGCAAGCTCGACCTGTTGGGTACTATTAAGGTTTAGTTCGGCTGCCGCAGCGGTCCCTGCAAACGGTGTAGCGAGGAAAATAGCAGCGGTTGCAATAGCCAAAAGCTTTTTGGAATTATTCAACATAGTAATCGCCTCTTTCTATAATAATGGTCTTTCATCTTTCATTGTCTATATGATAACCTAGAATCATGTTGAATTTGTGTCTTTTTTGCTCAAAAAGCTCTTTTTTAGGGAAAAAATCGCTTTAAAGAGCTTGCCGAGAGAAAAAGCAAAAAAACTTGAGAAAATCTTTAAAAAGGTGTTGACATTGGTTTTCCAAAGTGGTATTATATACAAGTCGCCGGGATACAGCAACGAAAACGAAGCGAAAGAAACGAACGGAATGACGTATGGAACCTTGAAAACTGAACAAAAACACAAACCTTATTTAAAAGCGAATGTGCG
>CAYZOZ010000070.1:0-4334 GCA_964480295.1 uncultured Phascolarctobacterium sp. | reverse complement strand
CTCATTCCCATGCTCCATTCGTGATTTTAGCAATTATAAAGGAAAAAAATTATCTTTTTTTTAGTTATAAAAGGCATTCCTATTTTACTAATCCCTCACAAAGTATTAAAATATATGATGAAGAGTTTTTTACCCAATGCGCAATCCGCAAGGGGTTTTACGGAGGATCATATGCAAATAGGTTTGGATATAGGAAGCACAACGATAAAAATCGCCGTAACAGATGACGCAGGTCAATTACTGTTTAAAAAATATCAGCGTCATTACAGCCAAATAACGGCTAAATTTTTGGAGCTTTATCAGGAGCTGAAAATTAAATTTCCCACCCTCCGTAGCGCGCGCCTGGCGATTAGCGGCAGCGCGGGCATCGGCATCGCCGAAAGCTGCGGTCTGCAATTCGTACAGGAGGTCTTTGCGGAAAAAATCTGCACGGAGCGACTGAATCCCGAAGCCAACACCGTCATCGAGCTTGGCGGCGAGGATGCCAAGATTCTTTTTCTCGGTCGACATTTCGACGCGCGCATGAATGACAGCTGCGCCGGCGGCACGGGCGCGTTCATCGATCAGATGGCAACCCTGCTGAATGTGGAAACGCCCGAAATGGACAAGCTGGCGCAAAAGGCCACCACCAATTACACCATTGCCAGCCGCTGCGGCGTTTTCGCCAAAAGCGATATTCAGCCCCTGCTCAATCAGGGCGCTGCCAAGACCGATTTAGCAGCCAGCATTTTCCATGCCGTCGCCGCTCAAACGATCACCGCGCTGGCGAAGGGACGTCCCATCGAGGGCAATATTCTTTACCTCGGCGGACCGCTGACCTTCATGAACTGCTTACGCACAGCCTTCGATAATATATTGAATCTCAAGGGAACCTGCCCCGAAAACAGTCTTTTTTACGTGGCTATAGGTGCCGCCTTCTGCGCGGAGGAAACGGTACAGCTTGACGAGCTGCCCGCGAAATTGCAGGCTAGCATCAAGGCTCACACCTTCGAGCATCTGCCGCCGCTTTTCGCTGATCAGGCGGAGTATGACGAATTCCGCGCGCGCCATTTACAAAGCACGGTAAGCATCGCCGGTCCTGATAAGGCGCGGGAAGCCTTCATCGGCATCGACTCTGGCAGTACGACGATCAAAATCGCCGTCATGAGCAAGCAGGGCGAGCTTTTGGACTCCTTCTATCAAAGCAATAGGGGCAACCCCGTGGTCGCCGTGCGCGATTATCTGCGCGATTTCTATACGCGCTATCCCCAGTGCAAGCTTTTAGCAGGCGCGGTCACTGGCTATGGCGAGGAACTCATCCGCCACGCCTTCGGCATGGACTATGGCATCGTCGAAACCATGGCGCATTTTTACGCCGCCAAGCATTTAGAGCCTGCCGTCGATTTCATTTTAGACATCGGCGGTCAAGACATGAAATGCCTGAAAATCCACAACGGCGCGATCGATAACATCTTTCTCAACGAGGCCTGCTCCAGCGGCTGCGGCAGCTTTTTGCAAACCTTCGCGGAGATACTCGGCTATACGGCGGAGGAATTCGCCAAAATCGGACTTTTCGCCGACATGCCCGTGGATCTTGGCAGTCGCTGCACGGTCTTTATGAACAGCAGCGTCAAGCAGGCGCAAAAGGATGGTGCCTCCATCGCCAATATCAGCGCCGGTCTGTCCATCAGCATCGTCAAAAACGCGCTTTATAAGGTCATACGCCCCAGCAGCAAGGAGGCTATAGGCAAGCACATCGTCGTGCAGGGAGGCACCTTTCTGAACGACTGCGTTCTGCGCGCCTTCGAGCAGGAAATGGGCTTACACGTGATCCGTCCCAATATCGCAGGTCTAATGGGAGCCTACGGCGCGGCGCTTTATGCCGCCTCCCGCTATGAGGAATCTCCCATAACCAGCACCATTATCGGGCTGGAGGAGCTGAACGCCTTCCAGCACACGGTGAGGAACGTTACCTGCGGTCTGTGCAATAATCATTGTCATCTCACCGTCAACCAATTCGCTGGCGGCAAGCGTTTTATCAGCGGCAATCGCTGCGAACGCCCCATTACGCACATCAAGCCCAAGAACGATTATAATCTTTACTGGCAAAAGCTGGAGCTTTTGCAGGCTCTGCCGCAGAACGCCAAGCCCACGCGAGGAAAAATCGGTATTCCCATGGGCTTGAATATGTATGAGCTACTACCCTTTTGGCAAGCACTGCTCACGCATCTAGGCTTCGAGGTCATCAGCAGTCCAATCGACGACAAAAGCATCTATCGCCTCGGTCAAAGCACCATCCCCAGCGACACGGTCTGCTACCCCGCCAAGCTCATGCACGGGCATATCAAATGGCTTTTAGCGCAGGGCGTGCAAACGATTTTCTATCCCTGCATGACCTATAACATCAGCGAGGACGGTACGGAGAACTGCTATAATTGCCCCGTCGTCGCCTACTATCCCGAGGTGCTGCACGCCAATATGCGCGAGCTGAGCAAGGTCACCTTCCTGTTCGACTATCTCGGGCTTTTGCACAAAAAGAATTTACAGCAGAAGCTCCTCGCCATGCTGCATCCGCTATACCCGGATATTACGGAAAATCAAATTAAAGCGGCTATCGAGGCAGCCTTCAAGGCCTACTATGATTTTGAAGCGGAAATCAAGCGACGCGGACAAGCCATTATCAACCGAGCGCGCGCAGAAAAGCGTCCTATCGTCGTACTTGCCGGTCGCCCCTACCACATCGATCCCAAGGTAAACCACGGCATCGACCGCCTGATCACGAGCATGGGTGCGGCCGTAGTCAGCGAGGACGCGGTCAGCAGTCATATCACTGCATGCGAGCTGCACGAGGATCTGCACGTGCTCAACCAATGGACCTATCACAGCCGTCTCTACGCCGCTGCGAAATATATTACAGAAAATCCCGATATGCACATGATCCAGCTCGTCAGCTTCGGCTGCGGCTGCGATGCCATTACCGCGGACGAATGTCGCCGTATTCTCGAGGAGCACGGACGCATTTACACACAGATCAAAATCGACGACATCGATAATCTCGGCGCGGCCAAGATTCGTATTCGCAGTCTTTTCTCCGCCGCGCGCCTATTCGATCTCGAAAATAACTAGGAGGTAGCTCCCATGACAGGCTCTACCAATCACAATTTCGTTCCCTTCACGGAGGAAATGCGCAAAACGCACACCATTCTCATACCGGGAATGCTGCCACTGCATTTTTCCCTGCTCAAATCCGCCATCGATAGCTGTGGCTATAAAGCGGAAATATTATGCAACACCGGTCACGAGGTCATCCGCACCGGTCTAAAATACGTCAATAACGACATCTGCTATCCGGCGCTTTTAGTCATCGGGCAGCTTTTACACGCTCTGGAAAGCGGTAAATACGACCTGGAGCGCACGGCGCTAATTATCACGCAAACGGGTGGTGGCTGCCGAGCCTCCAACTACATCTATCTTCTGCGCAAAGCGTTAGAAAAGGCGGGGCTCAGCCATATTCCCGTTATCAGCCTGAACGTCAACGGCTTAGAAAAGCAGCCAGGCTTTCATTTGGACGCGACCATGCTGCGCAAATTTCTCGCCGCCGTCATCTATGGCGACGCGCTCATGTACCTAACCAATAAGATTCGTCCCTACGAGGTCGAAAAGGGTACTGCCGACGCGCTGGCGAAAAAATGGCTCGGCAAGCTCGATGACGCGTTCCACAGCGGAAGGGCACAGGCGCTAAGTACGATCAAAAAGCTGACACGCGCCATCGCCAACGATTTTGCCGCCGTCCCCATTCTTTCGCAGCCCAAAACCAAGGTTGGCATCGTGGGCGAGATTTATATCAAATACGCGGCGCTCGGCAATAACAGTCTGGAAAAATTTCTACAAAAGCAGGATTGCGAATATATGCTGCCGGGACTTTTGAATTTCGTCATGTACTGCGTCGATACGTACCTGACGGACTACAAGCTTTATGGCGGCAGCTTCCTCAAATACGGCGCGAACAAGGGCGCGATGTGGTACCTCAAGCATTTAGAGAGCATCCTGCATCAGGCACTGGATATTCCGCCCTTCAACGCCCCCGCGACCTATGAAAAAACGAAGGCGCTCGTCAACGGCATTATCGGCTACGGCAATAACATGGGCGAGGGCTGGCTGCTGACGGCGGAGATGCTCGACCTCATCCACGACGGCTACAGCAATATCATCTGCGCCCAGCCCTTCGGCTGCCTTCCCAACCACATTGCCGGACGCGGCATGATCAACAAAATCAAGGAGCTGGAGGAGGATGCCAATATCATCGCCATCGACTACGATGCCAGCGCCTCGCAGGTAAACCAAGAAAATCGCAT
>CAYZOZ010000069.1:0-4340 GCA_964480295.1 uncultured Phascolarctobacterium sp. | reverse complement strand
CCTAGCTCCCCATAATAAAAACCGCCTAGGCGCAATGCCTAAGCGGTATTTTTATGCTTACTTTACAGCAGCTCCTTCAATACGATGGTCTGCTCACGGTTCGGACCTACGGAAACGATGCCTAGCTCCACGCCGGAAACCTCGGCGATGCGGGACAGATATTTCTTGGCGTTCTCCGGCAGCTTGTCGTATTCGCGGATACCGCTGATATCGGTCATCCAGCCGTCAAACTCCTCAAAAATCGGCTCCACCTTAGCGAGTACGTTCAGGCTCGCGGGAATGCGCTTCAGCACCTCGTCACCGATTTTATAGCCAACGCACATCTTAATCTTCGGCATTTGATCCAAAATATCCAGACGCGTGATCGCCAAATAATCCAAGCTATTCAGGCGTGCGCTGTAACGCAGCATGAACGCGTCCAGCCAGCCACAGCGACGCGGGCGACCAGTTACCGTGCCATATTCGCGACCAGTCTCACGAATCTGCGTGCCAGGACCGTCGGTATCCAAAAGCTCGGTGATGAACGGGCCCTCGCCCACGCGAGTGGTATAAGCCTTCACCACGCCCACTACGTGATCGATAAAGCGCGGGCCAACGCCGCTACCGGTGCAGGCATTGCCCGCGGTCGGATTAGAGCTGGTAACGTAGGGATAGGTGCCATGATCGATATCGAGAAAGGTCGCCTGCGCGCCCTCGAACAGCACGTTTTTATCAGCGGCGAACACCTCGTCCAGAACCACGCCCGTGTCAGCAACGTAGGGACGCAGCTGCTCGGCGTAAGCCAGGTACTCCTTGAGTACGGCATCGTAATCAAAGGGCTCAGCGCCATAAATCTTCGTGATGATCGCGTTCTTAGCCTCCATATTAACCTTCAGCTTCTCCGCAAAGGTTTCAGGCTCCATCAGATCGCAAACGCGAATGCCCACGCGCGCCACCTTATCCATATAGCAGGGACCGATACCACCCTTAGTGGTGCCAATCTTGTGCTCGCCCAAGGATTCCTCCTGCAGCTCGTCCAAGCGCTGATGATAGGGAAGTACGACGTGCGCACGGTCGGAGATGACGAGATTACTACAATCGATTCCCTTCTCCTTCATGCCAGCGATCTCCGCCAGCACTACGCCGGGATTGATTACCACGCCGTTACCCAAAACATTGATTTTATCCTTAAACAGCACGCCAGAGGGCAGCAGACGTAGCTTATAGCTGATATCGTTGACCACGACGGTGTGTCCAGCATTAGAGCCGCCACTGTAGCGCACTACAGCATCAGCCTTTTGCGCCAAATAATCAACGATTTTACCCTTACCCTCATCGCCCCATTGAGCGCCTAAAACAATAACAGATGACATTAACGGTCACTCCTTAATACTTTTTTATTATAAACCAAAACGGGAGAAGATCAGATCCACGTTACGCAGCATCGGCTTCGGATCGAAGCAATGCTCGATCTCCTCATCGGTGAGATACTTCTTGATATCGGGATCGGCCTCGACATTGGTCTTGAAGTCCGCTCCCTCCAGCCAACGCGCCATAGCGTTGCGCTGTACCCATTTATAAGCGTCCTCACGCAGCACGCCCTTCGTAACCAGCGCGATCAGCAGGTTTTGGCTGAAAATCAAGCCACCGGTCTTATTCAGGTTGGCGATCATCGCGTCAGGATATACCAAAAGCTTGTCGATGATATTGCTGAACTTGCGCAGCATATGATCCAAAGCGATCGTAGCGTCTGGCAAAATCACACGTTCTACAGAGGAATGGGAGATGTCGCGCTCATGCCACAGAGCCACGTTCTCCAAGCCTGCCATCGCGTAGCCGCGCAGCAGGCGCGCCATACCGCTCACCTTCTCGCAGGTAATCGGGTTACGCTTATGCGGCATCGCGGAGGAGCCTTTCTGTCCGGGAGCGAAATATTCCTCGGCCTCGCGGATATCGGTGCGCTGCAAATTGCGAATCTCGGTCGCCATCTTATCCAAGGAGGAGCCGATAATCGCCAAAGTAGTCAGGAAATGCGCATGACGATCGCGCTGAATTACCTGCGTAGCCAGACGCACGGGCTTCAAATTCAGCTTTTCGCAAACATATTGCTCCACGAAGGGATCGATATTAGAATAGGTGCCGACAGCGCCAGAAAGCTTGCCCACAGCCATCAGCTCGCGTGCTTGCTTCAAGCGGGCGATGTCGCGCTCGATCTCGTCGGACCACAGCAGGAACTTCATACCGAAGGTCATCGGCTCGGCATGAATGCCATGGGTACGACCAATCATCACAGTGTTTTTGAATTCAGCGGCACGACGGCGCAAAATCTCATGGAAGCCTTCCAAATGACGCAGAATCAAATCCGCGGACTGCACGGTCATATAGCACAGCGCGGTGTCCTTCACGTCGCTGGAGGTCAAGCCCTTATGAATATATTTGGAAGCGTCGCCGACATACTCGGCAACGTTCGTCAAGAAGGCAATAACGTCATGGTTGGTTACGGCTTCGATCTCCTTGATACGCTCTAAGCGGAAATCGGCCTTCGTTTGAATATCCTTCAAAGCGTCATCGGGCACGATTCCCAGCTTGTTCATTGCCTCGCAAGCCAGAATCTCCACCTTCAGCATTGTACGGAATTCGTTTTCCAGAGTCCAGATATTACCCATTTCAGGATGAGTATAACGATCAATCATTTTCTGTATGCCTCCCTCAGGCTATTTTATTCATGAAAAAACATCTGAAGACAGCAATTTGCTTCAGATTCTTCATCATCACAATCTAAGACGTAATAATGATAACATTTTCCGCAGGTAAACGCAAGCTTTCTGAACGTTTTCGCCAGTCGGGCGAAAAATATTCGGTAATTTTTCACAAATAAGGACTGCCGCACAGGCAGCCCTCGTAAGCTTGTTTTTAGGATTCGCGCTTCGTGAAGCCCACGAACTTCGTAAACTGCTTTTGGAAGAAGAGATTTACCGTGTCCACGGGACCGTTACGATGCTTCGCGATAATCAGCTCGGTATGCTTATTCTCGGTCTCGGGATTATAGTAATCCTCGCGATAGAGGAACGCTACCAAATCCGCGTCCTGCTCCAGGGAGCCGGACTCACGCAAATCGCTGAGCATGGGACGCTTCACCTGACGTGCCTCCACGCTACGACTAAGCTGGGAGAGCGCCAAAACGGGCACGTCCAGCTCGCGCGCCAAAGCCTTCAGCGAACGTGAGATCTCAGAAACCTCCTGCTGGCGATCGCCACTGAAATTGCGCTTGCCACTGCCCTGCATAAGCTGCAAATAATCGACCACGATTAGATCCAAGCCATGCTCGGCCTTCAAACGACGCGCACGGCTACGCATATCCATGACGGTGATACCAGCAGTGTCGTCGATATAAATCTTGGACTTACTCAGAAAGCCGCAGGCCGTCCACAGCGAATCCCAATCGCTATCAAGCATTTCGCCGACACGCAAACGCTGACTATCGATGCCCGCCTCGGCGCAAAGCATACGGTTAACGAGCTGCTCCTTACTCATTTCTAGGCTGAAGAACGCTACGCTTCGCGGCTCGCCGCCCACGATTTTATGTGCGCGCAGAGCCACGTTCTGCACGATGTTCAGCGCCAGCGCCGTCTTACCCATGGAAGGACGTGCCGCCAAAATAATGAAATCTGAGGGATGCAGGCCGCTCGTCAGCTTATCCAAATCGGCAAAGCCGGTCGGCAAGCCAGTCAGACCGCCCTTATTATTCAGCAGCTTCTCAATGCTCTGCACGCTATCCATCAGCACGTCCTCGATGGGCGTAAAATCTGTCCTCTTCTTACGGTTCGCAATCTCCAAAATACGGCTTTCCGCCGTATCAAGAAGCGTGCCGACCTCCTCGTTGGCCTCGTAGCCCATGGCCGCGATCTCCGTGGAAACGCGCACCAGTTGGCGCAGCACGCTCTTTTCCGCCACGATCTCCGCATGGAATTTAACGTTCGCCGCCGTCACCACCACGCTCGCCAGACTGGTGATATAGGCGATGCCGCCCACGTCCTCCAGCTTGTTGTCGCGACGCAGAATCTCCGTCACTGTAATCGTATCGGCCTTCTCGTTCTTGTTATAAAGCTCCAGAATAGCGTTGAAGATTACTCGATGCGCCTCACGATAAAAATCATCGGCATTGAGTACCTCCGTCACCTTGGCGACAGCCTCCGATTCAATCAGCATCGCGCCGAGCACCGACTGCTCGGCCTCTATATTTTGAGGGGGAACTCTATCTTCTGCCATAATACTTCTCTCCATAAAAATAAGGTAGCGAAAAATACGCTACCATTATTATACTATAATTTTCAGCCGTAAAAAAGCAGTGGAGAAAGATT
>CAYZOZ010000068.1:0-4681 GCA_964480295.1 uncultured Phascolarctobacterium sp. | reverse complement strand
GGATGCTTCCCCGCTCATTCTTTCAGCGTGTCTATTATTTTATTCATTGCGTTGCCTCCGCAGATTTCCCTTAATCTTGCGCAAGGAATGTACATTTTCCACTGCCAATATACAAGAAGCGTAAAATATAGCTTATGAAAAAATTTTGCTTGACAAATCAGTTGCTACTTGTCATAATGTAAGGAACACGGTGACGTGTTTCTATTAACTACATATCCATTCTAAATGCGATGAACGGGAAAATTTACTCGAACCAAGGCTTTCAGAGAGACGGCATCAGGTGCAAGCCGCCACCATTCGATTAAAGAAGCTCACCCGCGAGCAGTTGCTCTAAACAGATTAGGAGCAAACGCACGACAGCGTTACGTCCTTGGAGTAATCCCGGAAAATGAAGTAAAATTTAGGGTGGTACCGCGAAGTTAATTCGCCCCTATCTGCAAGACAGCAGATGGGGGCTTTTGTATTAAGTTAATTCATATTTAACTATATCATTTACATTGGAGGTCTTATTTTATGGGAATGACGATGACGGAAAAAATTCTTGCGAAGCATGCTCATCGCGACAGCGTAAGCGCCGGCGATTTGCTTGTTTCCCAGGTAGACTTAGTATTAGCCAATGATATTACCGGTCCGCCGGCGATTAACGAATTCGAGAAGATCGGCAAGCCCGTCTTTGACAAGGACAAAATCGCTTTAGTGCCCGACCATTTCTCCCCCTGCAAGGATATCAAATCCGCGACCATGTGCAAGCGTATGCGTGACTTCGCCCGCAAGCACAATATCACTAACTATTTCGAGGTCGGCCACATGGGCATCGAGCACGCCCTGCTCCCCGACAAGGGCTTGGTAGCACCGGGCGAGATCGTTATCGGTGCCGACTCCCACACCTGCACCTATGGCGCGCTGAACGCGCTCTCCACCGGTATGGGCCAAACCGATATCGGCTGCGCTATGGCCAGCGGCACCACCTGGTTCAAGGTTCCCCAGGCTATCAAGGTCAACCTGACCGGCACCCTGCCCAAATACGTCAAGGGCAAGGACATCATTCTGACCATTATCGGCATGATCGGCGTTGACGGCGCACGCTACCAATCCTTGGAATTCGGTGGCGAGGGCGTTTCCCAGCTGTCCATGGCTGATCGCCTTACCATTTGCAATATGGCTATCGAGGCTGGCGGCAAGAACGGTATCTTCCCCGTTGACGAGAAAACCATCGCCTTCCTGAAGGAGCGCGGCGTAACCCGTCCTTGGGAAGCCGTAACCGCCGACGCGGACGCGGAATACTCCCGCGTACTGGATATTAAGCTGGACGAGCTCGTTCCCGTCGTATCCTATCCGCATCTGCCCGAAAATACGCATCCCGCAAAGGAAAGCGGCAGCATTAAGATCGATCAGGTTATCATCGGCTCCTGCACCAACGGTCGTCTTGAGGATTTGGAGCAGGCAGCGGAGATTCTTAAAGGACGCAAGGTCAGCGACAGCGTTCGCATGATCATCATCCCCGCAACTCAGGAGATTTATAAGGAAGCAATGCACCGCGGCTATATCGACACCTTCATTGATGCCGGCGCCGCCGTTTCCACCCCCACCTGCGGTCCCTGCCTCGGTGGCTACATGGGCATTCTCGCAGCAGGCGAGCGCGCCGTTTCCACCACCAACCGCAACTTCCGCGGCCGCATGGGCCACGTTGACAGCGAGGTTTATCTGGCAAGCCCCTATACCGCCGCTGCCAGCGCGATCACCGGTTATATCACCGATCCTGAGGAGGTAGTAAAATGAGTAAAGTTTGGCGTTACGGCGACCACATTGATACTGACGTAATTATTCCTGCCAGATATTTGAACATTGCCGATTTTAACGAGCTGGCAGAGCACGCTATGGAGGATGCCAAGGAAAACCTGACCGAGAACTTCGCGGCGGGCGTAACCCCTGGCGACTACATCGTAGCAGGCAAGAACTTCGGCTGTGGCTCCTCCCGCGAGCACGCTCCCGTCGTGCTGAAGGTCAAGGGCATTAAGTGCATCGTTGCCGACAGCTTCGCCCGCATTTTCTATCGCAACGCGATCAATATCGGTCTGCCGGTATTGGAGATCGGCGCCGACGTGAACAAGATCGAAGCAGGCGACACCATCGACGTGGATATGGCCAAGGGCGAGGTAAAAATCGTCAACAAGAATATAGTGATCAAGACCAAACCCCTACCAGAATTTATCCAAAAAATTGCCGATTGCGGCGGTCTGATCAATTACATCAAAGGAGAAAATAAATAATGAAGATTTGCTTACTGCCGGGCGACGGTATCGGCGTAGAGATTGTAGATGCGGCCGTAGAGGTTTTGGACGCTGCCGCTAAAAAATTTAATTTCGCTATCGAATATGACAAGCAGCTCATCGGCGGCTGTGCTATCGACGCTACCGGCGTTCCCCTGCCGGAAGCCACCATTGCCGCCGCTAAGACCGCTGAAGCGGTGCTCTTAGGCGCTGTAGGCGGTCCGAAATGGGATAATGTGGATCCCGGCATCCGTCCGGAGAAGGGCCTGCTGGGTATTCGCAAGGCGCTCGGTCTTTACTGCAACCTGCGCCCCATGACCGTTTCCAAATTCACCGCGCATCTGTCCCCCTTGAAAACAGAGCGTGCCGAGGGCGCGGATCTTTTGATCGTGCGCGAGCTCACTGGCGGCATTTACTTCGGCGAGCACAACGAGGCTCATACCAATGCGAACGGCGTTGAGGAAGCAAGCGATGTCGAGCTGTACACCCGTCCCGAGGTAGAACGCATCGCCCGCTTTGCCTTCGAGGCTGCCAAAAAGCGTCGCGGCAAGGTTACCAGCGTCGACAAGGCCAACGTACTCGGTTCCAGCCGTATGTGGCGCAAAATCGTTGCCGAAATGCAGGCTAAGGACTATCCCGAGATCGAGCTGAACAATTTCTATGTTGATAACTGCGCTATGCAGCTGGTACTCAACCCGAAGCAATTCGACGTTATTCTGACCAATAACATCTTCGGCGATATTTTGAGCGACGAGGCCAGCACCATCGCTGGCTCCATCGGCTTACTGCCCAGCGCTTCCCTCGGCGACGGCACCGGCATGTACGAGCCCATTCACGGCAGCGCGCCCGACATCGCAGGTCAGGGCATCGCTAATCCGTTGGCGACCATTTTAAGCGTTGCCATGATGCTTCGCTACTCCCTCAACCAAGGTCCGGCAGCCGACGCTATCGAAGCGGCGGTTGATGCCGTTATGGAGCAGGGCTACCGCACTCCCGACCTGTATGCGGAGGGCTTGAAGAAGGTTTCCACCTCCGAAATGGGCCATTTGGTCGCAGCAGAGCTTTTAAAATAATTAACCTCTCTCATTGGGTAATCCCCTCTACCTAATGAAAGCTAAACGTCCGCAAGGCGGCTATATATTCTAGCTTTTCCTTGCGGACTTTTTTCACGTTTATATACGATTTTCAGGTGTAAAAATGCAAGCTTCAAGCTCCTTAAACAAAAATTCCCATACCTATCGCGAAGGTCTGCACGACGGCATCCCCATCGCTCTGGGCTATTTCGCCGTAGCCTTCTCGCTGGGCATCATCTGTCGCGCCAGCGGCTTCAGTGTTTTGCAGGGCTTTCTCGCCAGTCTTTTGAACAACACCTCCGCTGGCGAGTTCGCCGCCATCTCCATTATCGGCAGTGGCGCCACCTACATGGAGGTCGCCATGGTGACACTAATCGCTAACGCCCGCTATCTGCTGATGAGCTGCGCGCTCAGTCAACGCTTTGACGCCTCCACGCCCTTCGTGCATCGCCTCGGCGTGGCCTTCGCCGTGACGGACGAGCTCTTCGGCATCGCCATCGCTAAACCGGGAATACTCAATCCTTGGTATTACTACGGCGCGATGTCGCTCGCCATTCCTGGCTGGGCATCGGGTACGGCGCTGGGCATCATCGCCGGCAGCGAGCTGCCCGCACGCCTCGTCAGCGCGCTTAGCGTCGCGCTCTTCGGCATGTTTCTCGCGGTAATCATTCCTCCCGCCAAGCAAAGCCGCGTTATCCTGAGCATCGTTCTAATAAGCTTCGCCGCCAGCTTCATCGCGCAATATTGGTCGGTGCTGGCAGCGTTCAGCAGCGGTACGCGCACTATCATCTTAACCGTAGCCATCGCGGCGGGGGCGGCCGTCCTGCGACCGGTGCAGGACGGAGAAAGCAAGGAGTAAGTCATGGAAAGCAATATTTATCTGCACATCGCCATTATGGCTCTCATCACCTATGCGATCCGCGTCATTCCCCTGGCGTTCATCCGTAGGGAAATCCGCAATCGCTTCATCCGCTCGTTTCTCTATTACGTTCCCTATGTCACGCTTGCGGTCATGACCTTTCCCGCCATCGTGCAAGACACTCAAACACCCATTTCTGGAGCGTTAGCGCTCGTTATCGGCATCGCGGCAGCTTGGCGCGGACTCAGTCTCTTTCATGTAGCCTGCTGCTGCTGCGCGATCGTTTTTCTAACGGAAATAGTATTAGTTCCATAAAAAAATAACCGTCCAAGCAATTCCCAACGCTAAACGGTCATTTTTTAATCTGTTTCGCCAAGGGGCAACCGTCTATCAACAGTACCTCTTTGTCTATATTGTACTACTTTTTTTCCTTTTATGCAAGTATAATCGTAAGCATATCAAGCTGATTTATGCTGGCG
>CAYZOZ010000067.1:1507-5985 GCA_964480295.1 uncultured Phascolarctobacterium sp. | reverse complement strand
GATACAAGGCGTGGCTCCGACGGCGTATAATTAATACTCCTAGGAGCCACAACACAGTAGACGGTGCGTTATCCTCGGTCACTATAGAACGTCTTACTTCTTTTCTTCGTCTACGACCTCGGCGTCCACCACATCCTCGTCCGCCTTCTTCGCGCCCTCAGCGCCCTGCGCGCCTTGAGAAGATGCCTTTTGTGCCTCAGTTTCCTTGTACAGCTCGGCGCTCAGCTCGTAGAGCGGCTTAGTCAAAGCCTCGGTGTCAGCCTTAATCTTGTCGAGATCGTCGCCCTTCATACTCTCCTTCAAAGCGTCGACAGCGGTCTTAACCTTGGCAACCAGCTCGTCCTTGCCCTTGCCTTCCATGTCCTTCATGGTCTTTTCGGCTTGATAGATCAGGTTATCGGCTTGGTTCTTAACCTCTACGCCTTCCTTGCGCTTCTTATCGGCTTCGGCATTAGCCTCGGCTTCCTTAACCATTCTGTCGACCTCGTCCTTATCAAGAGTGCCAGAGGAGGTAATGGTAATTTTTTGCTCCTTACCAGTGCCTAGATCCTTAGCGCTTACGTTTACGATACCGTTAGCGTCGATATCGAAGGCAACCTCGATTTTAGGTACTCCACGCGGAGCGGCAGGAATGCCGGACAGCTCGAAGCGGCCCAAGGTCTTGTTATCGGCAGCCATATCACGCTCGCCCTGCAATACATGGATATCAACGGAGGGCTGGTTATCGGCAGCGGTGGAGAATACCTGCTTCTTAGAGGTCGGGATGGTGGTATTACGCTCGATGATCTTAGTGAATACGCCACCCAGGGTTTCAATACCCAAGGACAACGGAGTTACGTCCAGCAGCAATACGCTGCCAGTGCCTTCCTCGCCGGAGAGTACGCCTGCCTGAATAGCGGCGCCTACGGCAACGCATTCATCGGGGTTAACTCCCTTATAGGGCTCCTTGCCCATGAATTTCTTGATTGCTGCCTGTACTGCGGGGATACGGGAGGAACCGCCGACCATAACGACCTTGCTGATGTCGCTTGCGGACAGACCAGCATCGCTCATAGCCTGACGAACAGGAGCCATGGTGCGTTCAACCAAATCCGCGGTCATAGCCTCGAATTTAGCGCGGGACAGGTCCATATCCAAATGCTTCGGACCGTCAGCGCCAGCAGTAATGAAAGGCAGGTTGATATTAGTGCTCATAACGCCGGACAGCTCAATCTTAGCCTTCTCGGCAGCCTCACGCAAACGCTGCATAGCCATGCGATCGGTGGAAAGGTCGATGCCCTCGGCCTTCTTGAACTCCTCAACCATCCAGTCCATAATCTTCTTATCGAAATCATCGCCGCCCAAGTGGGTATCGCCGTTGGTCGCCTTAACCTCGAATACGCCATCGCCGACATCAAGGATGGACACATCAAAGGTACCGCCGCCAAGGTCGTAAACCATAATGGTGTGGTCATCGGTCTTATCAATGCCATAGGCCAGGGAAGCTGCGGTAGGCTCGTTGATAATACGCAGAACCTCCAAGCCGGCGATCTTGCCTGCGTCCTTAGTTGCCTGACGCTGGCTGTCGTTGAAGTACGCGGGAACGGTGATAACGGCTTGAGAAACCTTCTCGCCCAAATAAGCCTCGGCATCAGCCTTCAGCTTTTGCAGAATCATCGCGGAAATTTCTTCCGGAGAATATTTTTTATCATCAATGCTTACGCGATAGGTACCCTCGCCCATATGACGCTTAATGGAGCTAATGGTTCTGTCGGGGTTGGATACAGCCTGACGCTTTGCCAGCTGACCTACCAAACGCTCGCCGTTTTTAGCGAAGCCGACTACGGAAGGAGTCAAGCGAGAGCCCTCCTGATTAGTGATGACGGTGGGTTCGCCGCCCTCCATAACTGCGACAACAGAGTTAGTAGTACCTAAGTCAATACCAATTACTTTAGACATTTTCTATTCCTCCTATTTCTAAATGCTTAGTTAATAGCTTTATTATTCATTCGCGTTAACGCGAACCTTACTGTGACGAATAACCTTTTCTCCCAGCCTGTAGCCCTTTTCAAAGACCATATCGATGATCTCGTCCTCAAGCTCGGGATTATGACCGCGCATCACCGCCTCATGCAGCTGCGGATCGAACTTTTGATCCTGTGCTGGGATCTCCTCCACCTTCAGCTCGGCGAAAACGCTCTCGAACTGGCGGCGGATCTTCTCCATGCCCGTCATGACAGCGTCCAAATCGGTCGCCTTCGCGGCGCTGGCCTCGGCACGCTCGAAATTATCCAAAACCTTCAGGAACTTACCGACGACGCCGGCGGTCACAAAGCCTGCCAGCTGCTCCTTCTCACTTGCCGTGCGACGGCGGAAATTTTCAAAATCAGCCTGCAAGCGCAGCAAGCGATTAGTTAGCTCCTCAAGCTTCACATCACGCGGATCGGGCTCCGGTGCGGCGCTCTCAACCTGCTCCTCGGCAGCCTCGGCGGCTTCCTCGGCAACGGTCTCCTGCTTCAGCTCCTCAGCCTCTGCCTGCGTGTCCTTCACATCATTCTCTTGCAAGGTACTTCCTCCTTTTATATCTATTCCTCATTGCCATGCTCAAACATGGTCCTTAGGTATTTATGCAAATAATCCATTACGGAGATAACCTTCGCGTACTCCATACGCGTCGGTCCGAGCACCGCCATCGTACCGACTATCTGACCGTTCAAGCGGTAGGTCGCCTGCACCATGCTACAATCCTGAATGCCCGTGAACTTGTTCTCGCTGCCGATCGTCACACGCAGGCCGCTATTCTCGCCTGCCTTGAGCAGATCGCGCACCACGCGCTCCTCCTCCAAAATGCCGAGCAGATTCTTCACGCGCTCCACATCGCGAAACTCCGGCTGATTGAGCAGCTGCTTCGTACCGCCGAGGAACACCCTTTGCTCCTGATGTCGATTGCGCAGACGCTTGAGCGACTGCACCATCGAGGAGAAAAGCACCTCGTCATCAGAAATGTCGGCATGCGCCGCCTGCAAGAGACTCTCATCGATATCGGTAAGCTCCCTGCCTTCAAGAATACGGCTCACGCGGCCTGCCAGATAATCAAGCTCCTCCGGACGCATTCCCAAGGGAATTTCCACCACGCAATTATCAACGTTACCATCATCGGTAACGATACACAGAATCGCGTGACGCTCATCCAGCGGCAGGAACTTCATATAACGAAACCGCGCTCCCGCATCGCGATTGGCCAAAACCATGGAAACGTTCTGCGTCATCCGCGAGAGAATCTTGGCTGTGGATTGGAAGATCTCGTCCAGGCTGCGACGCCTTTCATGATACCAACCGTTAATCAGCGCTCTTTCGTTATCGGTCAAAGCGCCCGGTTCGATCAACGAATCCACATACAGGCGATAGGCCTGAGCCGACGGTACACGTCCTGCCGAGGTGTGCGGCTGCTCCAAATAGCCCAAAAGCTCCAAATCGCTCATCTCGTTACGAATGGTCGCGGGGCTCAAGCCCAAATTGTATTTGCGAGCTATGGTACGGGAGCCGACAGGCTCGGCGGTAGAAATATAGTCCTCAATTATGAGCTGGAGAATTTTTTTCTTTCTGTCGTTTAACATATTCCCACCTCATTTGATTGTTAGCACTCACATCAGAGGAGTGCTAACATCTTGATATAAGAATAGCACTGTCAACAGTTATTGTCAACAGCTTTTTAAGCTTTTTTTAGTCTGTCACAAATATTTCAAAGACCTGATTGCCAAGCTCCATGCCGCGCTCCGTCAGACGCAAAACGCCCTGCTCGGGCAGGTAGCGTACAAGTCCCCGCGCCTGGCATCGCTCTAGCTCCTTAGCATAGCGCTGCATAACATCCACGCCGAAGCGCGCCTCTGCCTCGCGCAGATCCGCGCCACGGGTACGACGCAGCCCCATGAACATGAACTCCGCTAGCCGCGTGCCAGGCTCCAGCTCCTCCACCGTATAGAGCTCGCTGTCGCGCCAGCCGTCAACCGTAAGCGCGCTCGCCTTAGCGATATACTCCGCCACGTCGGCGCAGGCAGTACGCCGACTGAAGCCGTCAAAGCCACACGCCGCCGCGCCGAATGCCACATAGGGATGATACTGCCAATAAACGCAATTATGCCGCGAGTATTGCCCGTCACGCGCATAATTGCTGACCTCGTAGCGTTCAAAGCCACTCCTCGCCAAAAGCTCCTGCACCAGCTCATACATATCCGCCGTCGCGTCCTCATCGGGAAGCACGAGCCTGCCGCTCGCCACAAGGCGCTCCAAGGGCGTGCCCTCCTCCACGATCAAGCCATAGACCGAAAGATGCTCGATACCGGTAGCAAGCAAGCGCTCCAGCGTATTTTGTAAACTTGCTAGACTCTGCCCAGGCAAGCCGTAAATCAAATCGCAGCTGATACGCGCGAAGCCAGCGGCACGCGCCAGCTCGATCGCCTCCAAAGCCTGAGCGGCGCTGTGAATCCTGCCGATAGCGC
>CAYZOZ010000067.1:0-1407 GCA_964480295.1 uncultured Phascolarctobacterium sp. | reverse complement strand
CGGGCGGTTATTTTTTTGCATTTCTTCCAAACATATAACCTGCAAGGAAAAAGTTAAGGCAAAGCCCAACTACCCCGATGAGATCCATTATGTTCATGGTATCCCCTCCTTTCGCCGTATTTCCCTGACAAAGCAGGGAGCACGCTTAATCGGAGGGTTGCAAAAAGCCCTCCGATGGAGGGGCAACCGCCTACCGTTATGATAACACCTTAGCTATATTATAATTCTATTCAGCAAAAATCACAAGCAAAATTTCGTTAATTTGCTTGTGATTTTTTATTTTATAACTCTTTTACACGCTCTTGAAGCGATCGAGAACACGAAAATAGCAGAGCGATGATTTTTCTTTTTATAGCTCTTTCCCCCACTCCTGCGTGCTTCCCGACTGCCAGCGCCACGCGTCGCGACACATCTCCTCTAGCCCTTTCTCCGCATGCCAGCCCAAAAGACGTGCCGCCTTCTCCGTGCTGGCGTAGCAAATCGCGATATCCCCGGGGCGGCGCTCAGCGATCCTATAGGGTATCCTTACTCCGTTTGCCTTCTCGAAAGCGCACACCAAATCCAGCACGCTATAGCCCTCGCCCGTACCCAAATTGAACACCTCGCAGCCGCTATGCTCCAGACAATACGTCAAGGCCGCCACATGTCCCCGCGCCAGGTCCACGACGTGGATGTAGTCCCGCACGCCCGTGCCGTCTGGCGTAGGGTAATCGTTCCCATAGACGGAAAGGCACTCCCTGATTCCCGCAGCCACCTGCGTAATATAGGGCATAAGATTGTTAGGCACGCCATTGGGCTTCTCGCCGAGCAGCCCCGACTCATGCGCGCCGATGGGGTTGAAATAACGCAGCAGGACGATCGACATCGCGCCGTCCGCCACGGCGACGTCGCGCAGGATCTGCTCGATCATGTACTTCGTCCAGCCGTAGGGATTCGTGCAGCCCAGCGTCGCTGCGTTCTCCCGAAAGGGCACGTCGTCCGACTGCCCGTAAACCGTCGCCGAGGAGCTGAAGATGAGGCGCTTGCAGCCAAACTCCCGCATTACCTCCAGCAGCGTCAGCGTCGTATCCAAATTGTTCCGATAGTACGCCAGCGGCTCGCGCACCGATTCGCCCACCGCCTTATAGCCAGCGAAATGCAGCACCGCGTCGATCGCGTTCTGCGCGAAGACCGCCCGCAGCGCCTCCCCGTCCTTAACATCGATGCGGTAGAACGCAGGTCTTACGCTCGTGATCCTTTCGATCCTGTCCACGACCTCGACATCGCTATTATAAAGATTATCCGCGATGATGACCTTGTAGCCCTTGAGCAGCAGCTCCACCACCGCATGGGAGCCGATATAACCCGTACCCCCCGTTACCAATATCGTACTCACGCGTTCTTCCCTCATGAAAATGCCTCCCCCTT
>CAYZOZ010000066.1:0-6004 GCA_964480295.1 uncultured Phascolarctobacterium sp. | reverse complement strand
TTAATCAAAAAGCAGGCTCGATGGTTCCTTTATACTTATCCGCGATGAATTTTTTAACAGCTTCGGACTGATAATACTTCACGAAATCCTTATATTCCTGTTTATCCTTATCCTTGTTGCGAGCGGCAATGATCATAACGGCCAAGGGCTCATCCTTAGCTTCCAGGAAAATATTCTGCTTTTTAACGTCCAAGCCGCCGCTCATAACGTAATTCATGGTGATAACAGCCGCATCCACATCCTGTAGGCTACGTGGCAGCTGCGCTGCCTCCAGCTCCTTGATCTTGATCTTCTTCGGATTCTCCGCGATATCCTTAGGCGTTGCCTTCATGCCCAAGCCAGCCTTCAGCTTAATCACGCCAGCACGCTCCAGCAGCATCAAGCCACGACCGCCGTTAGTCGGATCATTAGGAATAGCGATAGTCGCGCCCTCAGGGATGTCCTTTACATCATGAATCTTATCGCTATAAATACCCATACGCATCAAAATAGCCTTGCCAACGGGAACCAGATCCGTTTTATTTTGCTTATTGAAATTATCCAAAAATGGCTTATGCTGATAGCTTACCAAATCAATTTCTCCGTCAGCCAAGGCCTTATCAGGCGTAATATAATCGGAAAACTCCACGACCTGCACCTTTAAGCCGTTTTTGCCAGCTTCCTTAGCGGCGGCCTCGACTACCTCGGCATGAGGACCGGCAGTAGCGCCAACCTTGATCGCGCTGGCCTTTTTCGCGTCATTACCACCGCAACCAGCAGCCACCACTGATGCCAACATCAAGGATATAACCAAAAACTTCTTTAACACAATAAGATCTCCCTTCTCAAGACTGGCTTCCGCCGGTTAATTTTGTAATTCCTAGTATACCTACTGAATTAGTGGATATTAAGCAAATAGCAATATTTTTTTCTGCATACTACGAACTAACATAAATCTGTAATATGTTTTACAAAAATAAAACAAACGCTCTCAAAGTCGCTCGGACTTTGAAGGGCGTTGATAATACGTCGATATCATTAATTCCATTCTTGCAGCATAAGGAAATCACAAATATTATAATGCTTAATACCGTTTCTACTCATATAACTGAAAGAGAATATCTAAATCATTATTTTATCTGGTATAACTGAAATTCTTGGTAAAAACAGCCATTTTATCGGTTATAACTGATGAAATTCTAAAAGCGGCGTAAATTAGCAGATATACCTTACGAAATTTCCGCGAATTTCAGCAAAAAAGCCGCTGCGATGACTCATCGCAACGGCCTCTATATTTTTTCTTAGCTTGCAGCTTATTTATGCCAAAACAACCTCAGCGGCACACGCTTCTCCAGCCAATCGATAAACATATCGGCAGCGGGGGAGAGAAGGATCCAGCTCAAGATCACTAACGCGAAGGAAAGCGAGCCGACAAACACGTCGGTGAACCAATGCGCGCCACCCATAATGCGCGGAAAAGAGAAGATTACGAACACCGCCAAGCCCTGCAAGAACGCGCCCTTGCCCAAATACTTCCACATATACGCGACGAAGATCAAAAGCATCATCCCATGATCGCCAGGAAAGCTGCCCGCGGAGCGATCCTTCGCCGGCAAGCCACTCAGCTGGCTGACGAAATTGACATCATGAAACAGATTATTGAAATAAACGCTGGCGCTGACGCGATCGACATCCAGCATTCTGTCGAACTGCTTCATAATAATCGCGCTCGCCAGCATCGCTACGCCAATGCAAAACAGCCAGCGCTTGCCCTCGACATTGGATTTGCGATAATAGCTATAAAAAATACCCAGCATCGCCACGAACGCCACCACGTCGAACAGGCGCAAATTAATCAACGCCACGAAATACATAAAGGCCTTGTTCGCCACCAAAAGCTGATTAAAGAAGTAAAAAACAGCCTTATCGATCTCGAACCAAAAGCCCTGAAATTCCGTCACATACCAGCTTCCGAAAAGCAATGCTCCCAAAAGATTGCATAATATGACCAAAATAATATTTTCTTTCTTCATTCCTGCCTCCACAAGCTTATCGAAGTAGGGGAGAGCCCCTTAACCTATATCATAACATATCCGCAGAAAATCAGCAAAGGGAGCTGCCCGACAAAGCAGCCCCCTTTGAGAGATGTAAGAAGGTCTATATCAACGTAAGTATTCAGGAACGATATCCCTACCCAAGCCCACGAGCATCGCCTTATCGCTTTCTATCGTGGAACCGGAGGTGGTCAGCATATTGCCTGTAATGGTCGCGCTCGCGCCACCTCGGAAGGCAGCCTCACCGTCACGCGCCATCAAACGACGACCAGCCGCCAAGCGAATATTCGCCAAAGGATTGATGTAGCGGAAGAAGGCGACGGTACGCAGAATGTCCTCCTCCTTCAGCGTTGGCAAGCCCTCAAGCGGAGTGCCCTTAATCGGCATCAGAGCGTTAATAGGAATGGACTCAATGCCCAGCTCCGCCAGACTAATCGCCATATCCAGTCGATCCTCCCAGGTTTCACCCATGCCGATGATGCCGCCACTGCAAACGCAAAAGCCCTCCTTTTGCGCCAGCTTAATGGACTCGATCTTTTCATCATAGGTGTGCGTCGTACAAATGGAAGGGAAATAACGGCGAGAGGTTTCGATGTTCTCATGATAGCTTTCCACGCCCGCCTCATGCAAGCGATGAAATTGCTCCGCGGTCAAAAAGCCATGGGAAGCACAAAGTGAAAGCTTACATTTCGTCTTCATGGTTTTATAAGCATCGATAGCCTTCTCAAAATCACTATCATTCAAGCCCCTACCAGCGGTAACGATGGCAAAGCGATCCACGCCCTCGCTTTCGTTCGCCAAGGCCTCGTTAACGATCTGCTCCTTACACATAAAGGGATACTCCTCAATACCGGTCTTATTATGTGCGGATTGGGCACAATATTTGCAGTTCTCACCACAGCGACCGCTCTTACCGTTAATGATGGTACACAGATCCACCTTATCACCGCAGAAATATTTGCGAAGCATATCCGCTCCCTCCTGTAGCTCCTGCAAATCACAGGTCAAAAAAAAGCTCAAATCGTCCTGACGCGTCAAACGCCTCCCCGCAATAATTTCCTCTGCTAATTTTTTCAAATCCATCCTGATTTCTCCTCGATTCTGCCATTTTTAATAGGTTAACCGCATCCATTGTTAAGTTAACCTATTGTTAACCATGATTATAGCACTAGGTTAACTTATTGACAAGCATTTTCTGCTTGCTTAAAAGAATATTTTTAGCGAAGCGGTCAAAAGCTATAAATTTCTGTAATCTATTTTACAAAAAGCTAAAGCTTAGACGTGAAAAAATCTTTTTAACATAATTTCATTGACAAATTTCCCAAAGATAGTACAATTACACTAATAACTTATCTTACATATCATTTTACTAGGCTTTTAGAAACTTATTTGAAGGAGTGTTATTTATGAATTTTGCAACTAAATGTGTTCATGCTATCGGTGAAAGCGATGCCACTGGCAGCATTACCCCCGCTATTTATCTTTCCTCCACCTTCGCGCATCCGCGTTTGGGCGAGTCCACAGGCTTCGCCTATACGCGCGAATCCAATCCGACGCGCGCACGTCTGGAAACGCTTTTGGCAGCGCTTGAGGGTGGCGTGGACGCGCTGGCCTTTTCCTCCGGCATGGCTGCTGTGGATGCCGTGCTGCATCTTTTCGCGCCTGGCGACCACATCATCACCGGTAACGACCTTTACGGCGGCTCCTTCCGCCTGTTCCGCTCCGTTTATGAGCAAAACGGCTTAGAATTCACCGCCGTACACACCTCTAAATTAGATGAGATCAAGGCGGCGCTCAAGCCCAATACCAAAGCTATCTATCTTGAAACTCCGACAAATCCAACCATGGAGATCTCCGATTTGCGCGCTATCAGCGCTATCGCCAAAGAGCATCAGCTTTTAGTAATCGTCGACAACACCTTCCTCACGCCGTATTTCCAACAGCCGCTGGCTCTCGGTGCCGACATCATCATTCACAGCGGTACAAAATATCTCGCAGGTCACAACGACGTACTCTGCGGCTTTACCATTGCCAAAGAGCAGGGGATCGCGGATCGTCTACGTCTGATTTATAAAACCACCGGTGCCTGTCTGGGCGCTTTAGATGCTTGGCTCGTCATCCGCGGCATCAAAACCCTGCCTCTGCGTATGCAGCAGCACCAAAAAAACGCTCAAGCCCTGGCTGAGTTCTTGAAAAAAGAGCCGAAGGTTAAATACGTACTTTATCCAGGTCTGAAGGAGCATCCCGGCTACGAGATCAACGCTTCCCAAACCAGCGGCTTCGGCGGCATGATTTCCTTCGCCGTTGATTCTGCCAAAACCGCGGAGCTGCTTTTAGAAAAAATCAAGCTGATCAAATTCGCCGAAAGCCTTGGCGGTACGGAAAGCCTGCTTACCTATCCGATCCGTCAAACTCATGCCGACCTGACTCCTGCCGAATGTGAGGAGAAGGGCATCACTGATTGCCTGCTGCGTCTTTCTACCGGTATCGAGGCTACCGAGGATCTGATAGCTGATTTGAAGCAAGTCTTTGCCGCTTTGGAGTAAACATGACTACCTATAATTTCGACGAAGTAATCGACAGAAAAAATACCGACTGTCTGAAATACGATTTTTCCGTACAACGCGGTCGTCCTGATGACGTGCTGCCCTTTTGGGTAGCGGACATGGATTTTCCTATTGCCCGGGAAATAAAAGAAGCTCTCATTGCCCGCTGCGAGCATGCCATATTCGGCTATAGCGAGCCGACCTCAGGCTATTTCAACGCTCTGCAAAAATGGTACAAGGAACATTTTGACTGGGAGGTTGAGCGTCCTTGGCTTTTAAAAACTCCAGGCGTGGTTTTCGCCCTCGCCATGGCAGTGAAGGCATTCACAAAGCCAGGGGAGGCAGTGCTCATCCAGCAGCCTGTTTATTATCCCTTCAGCGAGGTCATTCTTGATAATGAGCGCGAGCTGATAAATTCACCACTCAAGCTCATCAACGGACATTACGAAATCGATTTTGACGACCTTGAAAGCAAGCTCGCCGATCCTCGCGTGAAGCTAATGCTGCTTTGCTCGCCCCATAACCCCGTCGGTCGCGTTTGGACGCGCGCGGAACTGCAAAGAGTGGGGGAGATATGCCTGAAATATAACGTCATCACCGTCAGCGACGAAATTCATTCGGATTTCGTTTGGGAAGGTCATACGCATACCAATTTCGCCACTCTCGGCAAGAAATTTGCCGAAAACTGCGTTATCTGCACTGCGCCCAGTAAAACCTTCAATCTTGCAGGTCTACAGGTATCGAACATTTTCGTTCCCAATACCAAACTGCGCCGCGCCTTACGCAAGCAGATCGACGCGGCAGGCTATAGTCAGCTGAACACGCTGGGCTTAGTGGCCTGCGAGGCTGCCTATACGCACGGTGAGGAATGGCTGGAGCAAGTCAAGGCCTATATCACCGCCAATATCGCCTTCGTAGACGAATATTTAAAGCAAAAACTGCCGCAAATAAAAATGCTCCCCATAGAAGGAACCTATCTAGTTTGGCTTGATTGTAGCGCCCTCGGCATGGACGCGAAAGCACGCGAGCAATGGCTTTGGCATGACGCGAAGCTCTGGCTGGACGGAGGAGGCATCTTCGGCAGCGAGGGCGAGCCCTTCGAACGCATCAACGTCGCCTGTCCGCGCGCAACCCTCTTGCAGGGCTTGGAGCAGCTGCGCCAAGCAGTGGAACGTCTCTAAAATAGAATAGCGTAAGCAAGGAGCTGTTCAGTATCTAATTATTGCTAAACAGCTCCTTTTGTATACCTATAAGCTATGACCTTCCATGCCAATTTGCTATTAGTATTTTGGCAAACTTAGATATAAAATATAGACAGAGAAGAGTATATGATATTTCATTATTATTTTTTATTAAACATAAGGAGGTTACCCGATGAAGGTATTACCGGCAATTCTCATTTCATGTTTCAGGAGCTAAATAACG
>CAYZOZ010000065.1:0-6075 GCA_964480295.1 uncultured Phascolarctobacterium sp. | reverse complement strand
CATGGTCAACGTGACCGATGGTGCCGATATTCAGATGGGGTTTAGTTCTTTCATACTTAGCCTTTGCCATTGTGAAATCCTCCAATCAATACATCATGTACCTACTAAAAATTAAAATAAGGTAAGAATAACCTACTTGCTATTATTCTCCCTAAAAAAATAAAATCCTGCCAAGCAGGAATGAAAAATAAAAAACCTCATCGAAATGAGGCGAATATTTGGTGGCGGCGCACGGATTTGAACCGCGGACACTGCGGGTATGAACCGCATGCTCTAGCCAACTGAGCTACGCCGCCAAAATTGGAGCTGATGACCAGGATTGAACTGGTGACCTTATCCTTACCAAGGATACGCTCTGCCGACTGAGCTACATCAGCATATGAAATTGGTTGCGGGGGGCGGACTTGAACCACCGACCTTCGGGTTATGAGCCCGACGAGCTACCAACTGCTCCACCCCGCGATGAATGTTGGTGGAGAGGGTTGGATTCGAACCAACGAAGCGAAACGCGGCAGATTTACAGTCTGCTCCCTTTAGCCACTCGGGAACCTCTCCATTTGCGACAAAAAGAATTATACTAGATTAGCACGCATTTGTCAACAGCATTTCGTAAAAAAATTTACAATCTATTGCGTGCGCGCGTCCAATAGGCATGAGCGGCCATAGCGATCAAAATACAGCCCGTTATCGGGAATACATAGCGCGTGGGCATCATGCTGCCCAAGGCACCGCCCAGTATCGGTCCGACCACGCCGCCGAATTGCTGCGCGCTCGTCACCAAGCCGAAGGCCTTGCCGCGCGTATTCTTATCGGTGACCACCGTCAGATCAGCGTTGATATTGGGTACGGCACCCGCCAAAAACAGACCGTAGACAAATTGCACGATGGCGAACTGCCACACATCCGCCACGAACACCTGAAAAAGATTGATAACGCCCGCCATGAAGGTGACGAGGGCGAAGACGCGCATATAGCCGTAGCGTTGACCGCGCTTGCCCCAGAAGGTCGCCGCCACGATACCAGCAAATCCCGCCAGAGAGAAAATCACGCCGGACATTTTGATGACCTCGTCCCCCATGCTGCCCATCAAATCGGCGACATAGAAGGTAATCAGCGGCTGAATGATCATCACGCAGGACTGGATGCCGAAGAACATCAGCATGATATAAAGCAGCTCCTTATTAGAAAGCGAATCCTTTAAATCATGAATCAGGCTCAGAGCGTTGCTGCTCCCCTTTTGCAGCACCGTCAAATCCTTCACCACGAGTATCACCGCCGTGGTCGCCGCGAACAGCGCCAAACTACCGACATAGAAGGACATCCTCATGCCGAACCAGCTGCTCATATAGCCGCCCAAAAGCGGTCCCATGATGCTACCGCTAGCCGCCGCCGTCTGCATCAATCCCATGCCCCAGCCCATTCTGCTTTCAGGCAGCGAGGACGAGGCCATGGACATACACGCCGGCACGAAGCCTGCCACCAAGCCGCACAGACAGCGCACGAGAAAAAGATGATACACGTTTTGGCACACGCCCGTCAAGAAATAGGTCAGCGCCAGGCCGTAGCCCGCGCGAATCGCCATTTTCCTTTGCCCCACGTGATCCGCCAACGCGCCCCAATAGGGTGCCATCAGGCTACAGCCCAAGAAGGTCACGGCAAAGCACACGCCCGTCCAAAAATTACCGTCCGCAGGCGCTACGCCCAGCTCCCTCTGCAAATAAACTGGCAGGAAAGGAATACAGCTCGTATAACTAGCGCAGCATAAAAACACGCCAATCCACAGCACTGGCAAATTGCGTTTCCAATATATATCCTTTTCGTCAATCTTAGCCAAATCAGACATCACACCCACTCCATTATCCGTCAAGCCATATAAACTCTGTCAGCACGCAAGCGCCGAACGGCTATCTAGCGCGCTCTTTTCTCTGCCGCCGCGATGATGCTTTCTGCCAAAGCCTTAAGCGTGATCCGCTTCGCCATGCTGAACTGCTGCATCTTACGATAAGCCTCCTGCTCCGTCATACCATGCGCCGTCATCAGAATGCCCTTCGCTCGATCCAAAAGCTTACGCGTTTCCAAGCTCTCCTTCAGCTGCTCCAACTCCGCATTTAGACTCTTCATCTCCGTAAAGCGCTTATAAGCGATTTCCATCGCTGGGAAAAGCTGCTCCTCGCGCACGGGCTTCACCAAATAAGCGATAACCCCCGCCTCGGAGGCCTGCTCAACGATATCCTGCTGGCTATAGGCTGTCAAAAGCAGGATCGGCGCGATGCCATCCGCATCAATGACGCGCGCGGCTGTCAAACCGTCCATAATCGGCATTTTGACATCCATAATGATAAATTCCGGCTTCAGCCTGCGTGCCAGCTCCACAGCCTCCTCGCCGTTGGCTGCCTCGCCCACTATCTCATGTCCCGCGTCCTCCAGCATCTCGCGCAGATCCATGCGCAATATCGCCTCGTCATCAGCCAACAGAATACGTAAACCTTTCATTATCTCTCCCTCTCCTTCGGAATTTTTACCACTGCCAGCGTACCGCCCTCAGGTCGGTTCCGCAAAGTAAAGCTGCCCTGTAAATCGGCCTCCGCCATTGTTTTAATAATCTTTAAGCCCAGGCTCTTATGCCCAGTAATTTGAAAGCCCTCGGGTAAGCCGATGCCATCGTCCGCTATGGACAGCACGTAAGCCTGCTGCTCCTCCGTAAAGCGCACGGAAAGACTGCCCTGCTCACGCTGCTCGAAGGCATGCTCGATCGTGTTTTGCAGCAGCTCGTTCAAAATCAGCGCGATGCTCGTCGCCTTCTCGGACGGCAGCTCAACCTCGTCCGTTCTGAAATCCGCCTGCAAAACGAAATCCGGTCGTAGCATACTGCTGAGAATCGCCTGATAAATGCCCTTCGCCACCTTGCCCACATCGATCAGCCCCGAATCCTGCTGGGACAAATACTCATGCACGATAGCGATGCTGTTCACCCTGCCGATACAGTCATGCAGCACCAGCTTCGTTTCCTCGCTCTGAGCGCGCCGCTCCTGCAAGCGCAAAAGGCTGGTAATCGTTTGCAGATTGTTTTTTACGCGATGATGAATCTCCTTGATGACGACGGACTTGATCAAAAGCTCCTCATCCTTCTTGCGCAGCTCCGTAACGTCCTGCAAAATAACGATCGCGCAGCCTCCCTTTGGCTGGGGTACGACGGGTAAAATACGCAGGGAAAGCAGCAGTCCGTGCATATTGATCTCCTTACTTTCCGGCATACCAGTATCCATGACCATGCCCACCAAGGGCCAATTTACGGCGATATCGTTCGTGCGCGCGCCGATTAGCTCGGGCAGCTCCATGATTTCAAACATATGCTTCGCCCTGCTGTTAGCAGCAATGATCATCCTGTTAGGATCCACGACCATAATACCGTCGGAGGCCTCCATCCGCTGATAATGCGAATTATCGACCATGCTCGGCGGCATATTCTTCAAAAGCTCCAAACTCTGCGCGATGATCAACGGATCGGGCGCGGCAGTTTCAAAGCTCACCGCCGCGTAGCAACGACCGCGCGTATCACGCAGAGGATAAATATACAGGCTGTTGAACACGCCCAGCGTCCACTCACGCTTACCCGATACAGGAATATTCTTTTGCAGAGCACGCGCCACCATCGGCTCCTCGACCAGACGCACGCGCCTACCCGTAAGATTGGGACGCTCCGTGCCGCGCTGCGTGCGTGGCTGCTCCTGCTGAAAAACGTCTAAAAGCTTTTTGTCCTCGCAGGGCAGATAAATAGTCGCGATCGAATGCGCCATATCGGCAGCCAAGCCCAGCATGGAACGCATCACCTGAAGGCTGCTTTTCTGCTCCGCCGTCAACTCGTTAAACATTTGCTTACACCTCAAGCTATTCCCCCAGCTTCAGCGAGGGAACGGCGTTCAAGGACAGGGGACTGCTCATCCCCGCCCGATACATAAAATAACCGCGACAGGCGATCATCACCGCGTTGTCCGTGCAAAGAATCGGCGTCGGATGCACCAGCTCCGCCCCGATTCCGCGCATCGCCTCCGCTAGCGTGGCTTGCAGCGTCTTGTTTGCCGACACACCGCCCGCCAGCACAATCTTTTTATAGCCAGTAGCGCGCATCGCCTGCACAGCCTGCTTTACCAACGCGTCCACGACGGCCTTTTGGAAGGAGGCCGCCACGTCGGCGCGCTTCACCTCGCGTCCTGCCTGCTCCTGATTATGCAAATAGTTAATCACGGCGGACTTCAGACCGCTAAAGCTAAATTCGTAGGGCTTATCGAGCTTCGCCAAGGGAAAGTGCATAGCCGCAGCATCGCCCGTCAAAGCCAAGCGTTCGATCTCAGGACCCCCGGGATAGGGCAACCCCATCACGCGCGCGATCTTATCAAAGGCCTCACCCGCGGCATCGTCGCGCGTCTGCCCCAAAAGCTCAAAGCTGTTATAGCCCGTCACCTTCAAAAGCGCGGTATGACCACCGCTAACGACCAATGCCATAAAGGGAGGCTCAAGACTCGCGTCCGCCAGAAAATTGGCGAAAACGTGCCCCTCCAAATGATTTACGCCAATCAAGGGCTTATCCGTCGCCCAAGCCAAGGACTTCGCCGCCGATAATCCCACCAGCAGCGCGCCGACCAAGCCTGGACCATAGGTCACCGCCACCGCGTCGATGTTCTCCAGCGCGACCTTCGCCTCCGTCAGCGCCGCGTCGATCACAGGCATAATGTTCTCAATGTGCTTGCGTGACGCGATCTCCGGCACCACGCCGCCGAATTTGCGGTGAATAACGATCTGCGAGGAAATGATATTGCTCAGCACCTCGCGCCCGTTTTTTACCACCGCGGCAGCCGTTTCGTCACAGCTGCTCTCTATTCCCAATATGTAAATATCCTTTTCCTTATTCATGCGCTGCTCCTTCTTTATACAGCCACATAATAACGGCGTTTTCCCTATTATCCTCGTAATAGTTGGGACGAACGCCCTCGCTTACGAAGCCGCAGGTCAAATACGCTCTCTGCGCCGCCACGTTACTTTCGCGCACCTCCAGCGTCACCGCCGTCGCGCCCAGCTCCCAAGCCTGACGCACCAGCCTCGCCGTCAGCAGCGTGCCATAGCCCTGTCCACGCTCCGCGGAAACAACCGCCACGCGCGTGATCTGCGCCTCGCCCGCCACCAGCCAAAAGCCTGCGTAGCCAAGCAAAGCACCGTCGCGCTCCATAACCAGATACGTGGTCAACGCGTTATGCAGCTCGTCCGCCAGCATACTCTCGTTCCACGCGTCATGGAAGGACTCCGCCTCCAACGCAACGATTCTCGGAATATCCTGCTCGCCGAGCGGTCGATAATTTATTGCTGTCCGTGCTTCTGCTCCCAAAGCTCCTCCGCCTCTGATCTTCTAATATAGTACGGCTCCAAGCCGAAAATTCTCTTATCCGCCTCGGGATCGAACTCCTCTAACGCTGCCAAGGCCACGCTGCTGCCCTTAGGCATTTTCAGCGCCACAGGAGCCTCCTTCAACCAATTCGGCAGCCCCTGCTTCGTCAAACGCGCGCATTCTCCCAAAAGCAGCGCCGGCATTCCCTGCACCGCGATGCGTTCCAGCGCCTGCTCGGCGTTCACCACGGCAACGGGAGCTAACTCGACGAGCCTTCCCTCCTGCCACGTATATAGCGCCTGATAAAAATTACCCTTCTGCGCGTCCAAAACCGGCGAAAGCACCACGCCCTCCAGCTGGATATTATAGGCTAGAGCCTTCAGCGTATCCACGCCGTGCAGGCAGCAATGCCAGCTATAGGCCATGGCCTCCGCCGTCGCTAAGCCAATGCGCAAGCCAGTAAAGGAGCCTGGGCCCATACTGACAGCCAAAAGCTCGATCTCATCCTTACGCACCCCCGTGCGCTGTAAAAGCTGCTCCAGCTGGGGCAGTAGCCCCTCGGAATGCGTCATCCCCATATTTATCGTATATTCCGCCAGAATTTCCCGCTCGCGGCACAGCGCCACGCTGCACACCCTGGTCGCGGTATCAATCGCTAAGGTCAGCATCGTTTTCTACCTCCTGTAGCAGCTCCG
>CAYZOZ010000064.1:0-6245 GCA_964480295.1 uncultured Phascolarctobacterium sp. | reverse complement strand
CGCCAGAAACCGTGAAGGCGGCAATAGACAGGGCGTTGGGGTGAAGGGGATAGAGGATATAGTTGTATATTGAAGGGTGAATTATTACATGAGTAAATTTAAGGTTATATGTAAGTATTACGCTACGCTATCTATAAGACAGCTATTAAAGATGTTTTTTGTATTTGGAATAGAAAACAAGGTTGTTTTTTCAACTTATTATAATAGATTTGGTGGCAATTTAAAGTATCTTTATCTATATTTGGATGAGTGTTGCTCTAAAAACGATCTGAAGCTTATATGGGTGAAGCAAGGAAATGAGGATTTATCTTCGTATAAAAACATTAAATCTGTGAATCGAAAATCGCTTGCTTATATATTTCATATGCTCACCGCGAAAGTAGCTTTTTTTGATTGTGGCGGATATGCTTTTTTGCCTAAAAGAAAGCATCAGCTGTGGATTGAAACATGGCATGGCGGTGGTGCTTATAAGAAAATATTTTGTACTGGTGATGAATTAACCCCTTATTGGATAAAAAGGAGGCTTTTATTTAAAAGTAGTATAGATTTTGTAGTAAGTTCCTGTGATGCGTTTTGTAAGGCTTATAGTATGGATAATTATATAGATTTCCACTACCTCCGCACCGGCATGCCGCGCAACGACATCTTCTTCGACAAGGCGCGTGTGGCGGCACTTTACCGTGACGTGAGGGAGCGCTATGACCTGCCGGCTGATCGGCGGATCGTCCTCTATGCGCCGACCTTCAGGGACAACAACCGTCTGCTTGATTTCAATTTGGACGCGGAAAGGCTGCTAGAGGCGTTGAACAAAAAATATCACTGTGAATTCACCCTGTTTTTGAAGGCGCACCCCATGTATTTGCGCAAGAATCTTGATTTCGCCGATAAGCGCGTCATCACGGTTACGGATTACCCGGATATGCAGGAGCTTTTGTGTGCGGCGGACGTTATGATTACGGATTATTCGTCCTGTATGTGGGATTTTTCCTTGACGGAAAAGCCCTGCTTTATTTACGCGAACGATGTTGCGCAGTACAAGGACGAGCGTAATTTCCATACGCCGATGTCCGAGTGGCCATTCCCCATCGCGACGAATAATGACGAGATGGAGGCCAATATCGCAGGCTTCGATTACGAGGCCTATGTCGAGCGCGTGCATCAGCATCATCAGGCGTTGGGATCCTATGAGGACGGACACGCGACCGAAAGGGTTTGTAAATTTATTAAGAATTTCATGAGGTATAACCAATGAATATTGCGATTATTTTAGCGGGGGGGGTTGGGAAGCCGCCTAGGGCTTACTATCCCGAAGCAATTTATGAAGATTGCTGGCAAAACGGTTTTAGAGCATACGGTGGAGGTCTTTCAGAAGCATACGCAGATTGATGAGATTGCTATCGTGATCCACGCGGGCTTTATGCACGAGGTGGAGGGCATGGTGCTGAAGAACCGTTGGACGAAGGTGAAGAAGATCTTGAACGGCGGCAGCGAACGCTATGAAAGCAGCCTAGTCGCTATTCGCGCCTATGAGGGCTATCCTGATAAGGACGATTTACATTTGATCTTTCATGACGCGGTGCGTCCCTTGGTTAGCAAGCAGATCATCGATGACACGCTGGCGGCTCTGCGTCGTTATGACGCGGTGGACGTGGCGATTCCCTCGGCGGATACGATTATCAAGGTGCAGCCAGAGGTCAGGCTTATCGATAGTATTCCCGAAAGAAGGCTTTTGCGGCGCGGTCAAACGCCGCAGGCGTTCAGCTACCCCGTTATCGCGGCGGCATACGAAAAAGCCTTGCAGGATCCTGATTTGCAGACGACTGATGATTGCGGTATCGTAAAGAAGTATCTTCCCGAGGTCGGCGTGTACGTAGTTAATGGCGAGGAGCAGAATATCAAGCTGACCTATCCGGAGGACATTTACGTTCTCGATAAGCTGTTTCAGCTCAAGTCCACCAAAACGGATAAGGATGTCGATTTGGCTGACCTGCGGGACAGGGTGCTCGTTTTTTTCGGCGGCAACAGCGGTATTGGGCTGGATATGGTGCGCATCGCGCGGGAGTACGGCGCTCGCTGCTATTCCTTCTCGCGTTCGACCACGCATACCGATATCGCGAGGGAGGAGGACGTAAGTAAGGCCTTCGAGGAGGTTTTGCGAGGTGAGAGCAGGATCGATTACGTGATCAACTCCGCGGCGATCCTCAATCGTGAGCCGTTGATGCACTTAGAGAGTGAGCTGGTGCGTCGCATCATCGCTATTAACTATTTGGGTATGGTGAACGTGACGCGCGCCGCCTATCCCCATGTGAAGCGCGCTAACGGCGCGGTGCTGCAGTTCACTTCCTCCTCCTATACGCGAGGCAGGGCGAATTACGCGCTTTATTCCTCTACGAAGGCCGCTGTGGTGAATTTCGTGCAGGCCTTGGCGGAGGAATGGGAGCAGGATGGAATCAGGATAAACTGCATCAATCCGCAGCGGACGAAAACGCCGATGCGCGTCGCCAATTTCGGGATAGAGCCTGATAGCACGCTTTTGCGCTCTGAGTATGTCGCGCTGATCTCCCTGCAAACGCTTTTGAGTAATTTCAGTGGCGAGGTCGTGGATATTAAGCTGTAAGGAGCTGCTGCCGGCATAAGCTAACGTAATGGATTCATCAAGGACTATTTGTCATTGACATAATAAAAATAAGCCCTGACCTCGCATGGTGCGAGGGGCTTATGAACGAGGAAGGTTATATTATGAACATCGCAGTTATTTTTGCCGGCGGTACGGGACAGCGCATGAACACCGCCTCCAAGCCGAAGCAGTTTTTGGAGCTGCACGGCAAGCCGATTCTGGTGTACACGATCGAGCATTTTCAAAGGCATCCGCTGATTGATGGCATCGTGCTGGTCTGTCTGAAGGATTGGGTTGATTACGCGCGCGCGTTAGTGGAGAAATGGCAGCTGAGCAAGGTTGACGAAATTATTTTCGGGGGGGGCAGTGGTCAGGAAAGCATTTATAACGGCGTGCGTGCCGCGTATTCTCGTTACCCCGAGGACAGCGTGGTGCTGATTCACGATGGCGTGCGTCCTCTGCTCAACGAGCGGTTGATTACGGACTGCATCGACTGCGCGCGCGAGCATGGCAACGCGATCACGGTGTCGCCGGCGATCGAGACGATCGTGCTGAAGCAGGCGGGACGCGTGGGGCGGATCTTCAACCGTGCGAGCTGCGAGCTGGCGAAGGCACCGCAGTGCTTCATCCTGCGCGACATCTATAAGGCGCATTGCGATGCGCGTGCGCAGGGCTTGAACGATTTCATCGATTCGGCGAGCCTGATGCAGCATTTCGGCTACGATTTGCAGACGGTGGTCGGTCCGTCCGAGAATATCAAGATCACCACGCCGGCGGATTTTTATATCTTTAGGGCGCTCATCGATGCCAAGGAAAATATGCAGATATTGGGGTTATAGTTATGTGGATTGAAAACGCGATTTATAAAGAGGATATGCAGTCGATTCTTACGAGTGCTTGCGTCGCTTGGGAGGAGCTGCGCGGCAGGACGATTTTCGTCACTGGCGGTACTGGTTTGATCGGGACGAGCTTGATCAACGCTTTGCTTTACGCGGATAGGGAGCTGAAGCTGGGGCTGAAGGTTTTGGCGCTGGTGCGAAGCGTGACGCGGGCGCGGACGCTTTTCGCCGCTCAGCTGCGTGAGGGCGCGCCTCTGCACTTCGTCGAGGGTGCGGTGGAGCAGTCACCGCCGATCGACGGGGCGATCGATTACATCGTGCATGGGGCGAATCCCACCGCTAGCGTGTTCTTCGTCGAGCATCCGGTGGAAACGATTCGCATAGCGGTGGACGGAACTCTGCGTATGCTGGAGCTGGCGCGGGAGAAGCGAGCGCGCGGCTTCCTCTATCTTTCTAGTATGGAGGTTTACGGCGCGCCACATAGCGAGGACGTGATCCCAGAAACGCAGGGAACGACGGTCGACACCATGGTCGTGCGCAGCTGCTATCCCGAAGCGAAGCGCCTGTGCGAGAGCCTGTGTGCGTCCTACGCCGCCGAATACGGCGTGCCTGCCAAGGTGGTGCGCTTGGCGCAGACCTTCGGTCCCGGCGTGCTGGCGGACGATAACAGGGTATTCGCCGAGTTCGCACGCTGCGCCGCGCGGGGGCAGGAGATCGTTCTGCAAACGGCGGGGACGAGCAAGCGCTGCTACCTTTATACGGCGGATGCCGTGACCGCGCTGCTGGCTATTTTGCTGCGCGGCAGGGCGGGCGAGGCGTATAACGCCGCCAATAGGAGTACCTATTGTAGTATCGTCGAAATGGCGCGGCTGGTGGCGAGCGATGTAGCCCGTACTCGCATAAACGTCTGTATACCTACCGACGGGAAGCACGAAAATAAATTCCCCCCCCCTCATCTGCTGAATTTGGGCACGGAGAAGCTCGCGGCGCTGGGCTGGCGACCTACGCGGGGGCTGCGGGAGATGTATCAAAGAATGATGGAGGCAATGTAGAATGGAAAAGGATTTAATTACGGTGATCGTTCCAGTGTATAACGTGAGGCCGTACCTGCGCAAGTGTCTGGACAGCATCCTCGCGCAGACGTATACCAATTTGCAGATCATCGTTGTGGACGACGGCTCTACGGACGGCAGCGGCGCGATTTGCGACGAATACGCGGAGCGCGATGCGCGCGTGCAGGTCGTGCATCAGGCGAATGGCGGACTTTCGGCGGCACGTAATAGCGGTATGGCGTTGGCGCGGGGCACGTACATCGGCTTTGTGGATAGCGATGACTACATCGAGGCGGATATGTATCGCGTGCTGCATGACTTAGCGGTGGCGCAGGGGCTGGACGTGGCGATGTGCGCGAGCATCAGTGTTGATGAGCGTGGTAAGCATTTGGAGGAGCCAGGCTCCTTCGCTCCCTTCGTTACGGATAAAAAGGAGGATATGATTTATCATACCTTTATAAATCCTTATTTTGGTGCTTCCGTAGGTGTTTGGAATAAGCTGTTTGGAATAAGCTGTTTGGAAGCTCTTAGCTTTGATATAGGTAAATATAGCGAAGATGTTTACTTTATTTTCAAATGGATTAATAGGACTAATAGGTATGGCAGAGTAGATTATCCCGGTTATTATTATGTGCAACGTAGTGGTTCGATAACTCATGAGCCTATGTATAATTCTAAAATCCGGCATGTCGTCGATGCGTTTGAAAGGAATTTGGTTATTATCAAAAAACAATTCCCCGGTATGGTGCGCTGCGGCGAATATCGCGTGCATTTGGCGCATCGACAATTTTTGGACCGCGCGTATGCTTGTAGCGATTATGCGGAGCATATGGAGGAAATCAAGCCATCAGTCGATTATTTGCGTAGGCACATTTGGGAGATATTAAATAATCCCTATCATAAGCCCAAGGCTAAGCTGGCATATTTGCTGCTGATGCTTGATGTGGAGCTTTATATTAAGACGAAGAAGGTTTATAAGCAATGGAAGAACAGAATAAGATGTACACCCCCCCCGAAATAATGTATCCGATGAGAAGAATAACGCTGGCGGCGTAAGTTCTTCCCATAAAAAAAAGATTGCTTTAATGGTTAGCAACCTAAATAATTTTGGCGGTACGGAGCGGGTGACCGCGGTGCTTAGTAAGGATTTGTCTGCTTATTATGATATTCGTGTTATTACCATATGGAATGTAGGAGAAAAAGCTTATGATATGGGTGACATAAAAATCTTTAATTTGTATAATGAAAAGAAGAGATTTAGATATATTTTTCTGGATGCCGCTAAAAGACTTGCGGAATATCTCGACAAAAATCAGGTAGAGATTTTAATAGTTGTTGGCAGAAATAATGGTTTATTGCCTTTGTTGACAAAAATGCGAATGAAGGCAAAGCTGATATACTGTGAACATAGTAGTTTGAAACAAAGAAGATATTTTAAAAGGAATATGCGAGTAAAGCTATATGATTGGCTTTTAGATCATATGGAGTTAAGCCTGGTGGATTGTATTGTTACGCTTACCCAAAATGATTTATGGCGATTTCGCGCTAAGAACGTTCCCAGTATCAGCATTTATAACGCTATCGATAATCGACTTTTGGAAGCAAGCTCGGTATATGACATAGCATCTAAGAAAATTATTACTGTGGGCAGAATTGATTTTCAAAAAGGTCTAGAATATCTAGTGGAGGTCGCTGGTAAGGTTTTCGCCCGTCATCCGGACTGGGAGTGGCATATTT
>CAYZOZ010000063.1:0-6277 GCA_964480295.1 uncultured Phascolarctobacterium sp. | reverse complement strand
GCCGATATGCTGCAAAACGGTACTTTGGACGGTGCTTGGATCATGTCCGGCGCTCCGGCTGCCGCTGTTTCCCAAGCTTTGACCTCCGGCTCTCATTTGGTAAATATCGACGATAAGACCATCGCTGATTTGCAGGCTAAGTATCCCTGGTACGCTAAGTACACCATCCCTGCTAAGACCTATCCTAATCAGGACAAGGATATCCAAACCTCCGCGATTAAGATGGTTATGTTCTGCCGTCATGATCTGAGCGAGGATACCGTCTACAAGCTGACCAAATCCTTCTGGGAGCATATCGACGAATTGGGCAAGGCTCAAAAGAACCTGAAGGGTTTGAAGCCTGCCGATGCCGTTAAGGATATCGCTAATCTGCCGCTGCATCCTGGTGCTGAAAAGTACTACAAGGAGATTGGCGTGCTTAAATAAGCGTTCTTAAAACAATGATAAATAGCCACAGCTGTTGTTACAACGGTTGTGGCTATTTTATTTTTCTTTATAGATTTGTATTCATGTATACAAGCCATAATACTAATCAAATATACGTGTATACAATTTACATAACTATTGTTAATAGATTGTACGTGTGTTACAATAATGAACGTGTTCTGACGGAGCAGTAACACAAATTATTATTTTCTGTTTTAAAATAGGGGGAATTGTTACATGTTAGAAATCTTGAATACCTTTGATAGTTTGGTTTGGGGTCCGCCCCTAATGATATTATTGATCGGCACGGGCATCATGCTGACCATACGCTTGGGCTTGTTGCAGGTAATGCGTCTGCCAAAGGCCTTGCAGCTTATCTTTTCCGCACGCAGCAATGGTAACGGCGACGTATCGAGCTTCCAAGCTCTGTGCACCGCTTTGGCGGCGACCGTAGGCACTGGTAATATCGTCGGCGTAGCGACCGCGGTTAAGGCTGGCGGTCCCGGCGCTTTGTTCTGGATGTGGATCGCGGCCTTCTTCGGCATGGCTACCAAATATGCCGAGGGCGTGCTGGCTGTAAAATATCGTCAGGTCGACGCTAACGGCAATATTTCTGGCGGCCCGATGTATTACATCGAAAAGGGCTTGGGCAAATCCTTTAAGCCATTGGCAGTGATGTTCGCGGTGTTCGGCGTGATGACAGCCAGCCTTGGCAGCGGCACCTTCACTCAGGTAAACGCTATTACCTCTATCGTCAACGTATCTTTCGATATTCCGGTAACCTATACCGCTGCCGTGTTGACCGTACTGGTTGCTATCACCACCATCGGCGGTTTACAATCCATAGCTAAGGTTGCCAGCAAGATCGTTCCCTTTATGGCAGTCGTTTACGTAATCAGCGCGATCTCCGTACTGGTGCATTTCTCCGCTGAATTGCCTGCCGCTATTAAATTGGTTATCGACAGCGCCTTTAACACCACCGCTGCTACTGGCGGCTTCTTGGGTGCCAGCGTGATGCTGGCGATGCGCAGTGGTATCGCTCGCGGCATTTATTCCAACGAAGCAGGCTTGGGCTCCGCACCGATCGTAGCCGCTGCCGCTAAAACCAAATGGGCTGCCGAGCAGGGCTTGGTTTCCATGACCGGCACCTTCATCGACACCATCATCATCTGCACGATGACTGGCTTGACCTTGGTCGTTAGCGGTGTTTGGTGCGGCGATGTAAATGGCGCGGCTATGACCGAGGCGGCCTTCAGCACCGCGTTCCCCGTCATGGCGAAATATATGCTGACCTCCGGCTTGGTGCTCTTCGCCTTCAGCACCATTATCGGTTGGAGCTACTATGGCGAACGCTGCTGCGAATACCTCTTCGGCGTTAAGGGCATCATGCCATACCGCATCTCCTACATCGTGCTGGTAGGTTGCGGCGTATTCCTGAAGCTAGAAACCATTTGGGTAATCGCCGATATCGTCAATGGTTTGATGGCTATTCCGAATCTGATCGCCTTGGTCGGTCTGAGTGGCGTAGTCGTTGCCGAAACTAAGAATTACTTCGCACACTGGGAAAAGGTTAACGAGAGAAAGAAAAGTCTGGACCTTGTCGGCAGCGAAGCATTGGGCGTAGAAAATTAATCTAGATATGTAAAAGAGCCTTCCGCTTGCGACGGAAGGCTCTTTTAGCTATAATGCGACAGCGTTTTTCGCAGAAACGAGAAAACACTCTGCAGGGGATGAAGCAGAGTGTTTCTCTTAGGAAAGCTGTTTATGATGAATTTGATGGGAAGGGTGTAGCAAGTTCATCCTTGCTACACTTATAGTATACTATACCATTGTGAAGGAAAAAGGTTATAAATGTGAACAATTTGTGAAAACAAGAACTTTTTCTTCGAGATTGAGTTTTATTATTGATAATAACGTTGTCAAAGTACATAGTAATATGTATTAGGGAACGTTTCTTTCACTCAGAGGAAGAATTGCTATCAGCGTATAAGGTAAACTTGTTTTGCCTATTTGGTTGACTATTTTTTTCTTTATGGCTATAATTGTAGGGTAGATTATTTTGCATGAATATAAATTGGGAGGCAATCCTGTGATTAAGATAGAAAACTTGCAGCATTATTATACGGATGCCGATGGTAACGAGGTAAGAGCGTTGGATGGTATTGATTTGGAAATCGCTTCCGGCGAGTTCGTAGCGGTTATCGGCGCGAACGGTAGCGGTAAATCCACGCTGGCGCGGCATTTGAACTGCTTGCTTTTGCCAACCGGAGGCAGGGTGAGCGTCGGTGGCTTGGATACCTCCGAGGAGGCGAATATCTGGGCGGTGCGCCAGCAGGTGGGCATGGTGTTCCAAAACCCTGATAATCAGATCGTGGCAGCCGTTGTGGAGGAGGATGTGGCGTTCGGTCCGGAGAATATCGGCGTGCCGAGTGCCGAGATTCGTCCGCGCGTTGAGCAGGCCTTGGCGGCGGTGGGCATGAGCGAGTACGCCAAGCACGCGCCGCATCGCCTGAGTGGCGGACAGAAGCAGCGTGTGGCGATCGCCGGCATTATGGCGCTTGAGCCGCGCTGCATCGTTTTGGACGAGCCGACGGCGATGCTCGATCCGCAGGGACGCAAGGAGATTCTGGCGACGGTGCGCAAGCTGAATAAGGAAAAGCGGATCACCATAGTGTATATCACGCATTATATGGAGGAGGCGATGGCTGCCGATAGAGTGGTGGTCATGGAGAAGGGACACGTGCGCTTCAGTGGTATGCCGCGCGAGGTGTTCAGTCGCGTGGACGAGCTGGAGAAGCTGGGCTTGGAGGCTCCCTTGGCGGCGAAGGTCGCCAGCGAGCTGCGCAAGAGCGGCGTGCGATTGCCACAGAACATTATTACCGATGAGGAGCTGGCACAGGCATTATGTCAATAGAATTAAAGCATATCTATCATACATATTCGAAGAACACACCCTTTGAGCGTTTGGCTTTAGAGGATGTTTCTCTGACTATCGCTAAGGGTGAGATAGTGGCGGTGATCGGTCATACTGGTAGCGGTAAGTCGACCATGATCCAGCATTTGAACGGCCTTTTGCAGCCCGATCGCGGTCAGGCGCTGATCGATGCTATCGATATCGCCGCCAAAAATCAGAGCGCCAAGGCGGCGCGCCAGCAGGTGGGCATGGTTTTTCAGTATCCTGAGCATCAGATTTTCGCGGAGACGGTGTTTGAGGACATCGCCTTCGGTCCGCGTAACAAGGGCTTTAGCGAGGACGAGGTGGCGCAGCAGGTGCGCGAGGCGATGGACTTCGTTGGTTTGGACTATGACACCTATGCGGAGCGTTCGCCCTTTCAGCTGAGCGGTGGTCAGATGCGGCGCGTAGCGATCGCCGGCGTTGTCGCTATGAATCCGGATTATTTGGTGCTGGACGAGCCGAGCGCTGGATTGGATCCGCGCAGCAGGAACGCCGTTTTTCGCGAGATCATGGCTTTGCATGAGAAGCGCGGGATCGCGATCGTGCTGGTGACGCATAGCATGGAGGAGGCGGTGAAGTACGCCGATCGCCTCTTGGTTATCAATGACGGCAGGATTCTTTTCGACGCTAAGCCGGCGGAGATTTTTAAGGAGCATGCTGCCGATCTGGTAGCAGTGGGCGTTGACGTGCCCCAGGTCTATAAGCTGAGCGATTTGCTGCGTTCTAAGGGTTTGGAGCTGCCCGAAGGGCTGCGTGACGATATGGCGCTGGTACGCGCGATCAAAAAAGCAAAGGGGTGGAAATAATGCTGACAGACATCACCTTGGGGCAGTATTTCCCAGGTAATTCCTTCGTACATCGTTTGGATCCGCGTACCAAGATCTTGGCTACGCTGATTTATATTATTGCTATCTTCTTTGCCGACAGCCCTCTGTCCTATGGGATATTAGCAGGCTTCGCGGCGGTGGTGATTGCCGTTTCGCGCTTGCCCTGGCTTTTGGTGCTGAAATCGCTGAAGCCGATTTGGGTAATCGTTATTTTGACGCTGGGCATTCATATGCTCACAGCTCCCGGCGAGCATGTGATCTTTACATGGAAGTTTTTGAGCGTGACGCAGGAGGGCTTGGACATGGGCCTAAAAATGGGCGCGCGCCTGATTTTGCTGCTGCTCTTTTCCTCCGTGCTGACCTTTACGACCTCGCCTATAGTTTTGACGGACGGCATTGAAACCCTACTGCGTCCGTTCAAGTCCTTGGGCGTGCCGGCGCACGAGCTGGCGATGATGATGACCATCGCTCTGCGCTTTATCCCCACGCTGCTGGAGGAAACGGATCGCATCATGAAGGCACAGACGGCGCGTGGCGCGGATTTTTCCAGCGGCAATATCTTCCAAAGGATGAAGAATATGCTGCCGCTTTTGGTGCCACTCTTCATTAGCGCCTTCCGCCGTGCCGACGAGCTGGCGGTGGCGATGGAGGCGCGCTGCTATCGTGGTGGCGAGGGGCGCACGCGGATGCATGAGTTGGTCTATACGGGTAAGGATTATTGCGCGTATGCTTTGGTAGTGGCGTTGGCGTTGCTTTTGGCGGTATTGCGCTGGGGGCAGGTATGCGGACTATAAAATTGGTCGTCGCCTATGATGGCAGCTGCTATCACGGATTTCAGAAGCAAAAAAACGCAGTGACGGTGCAGGGGCTTTTGGAGGAGATGCTGAGCAAGCTGTGCGGTGAGCGCGTCATAATCGCTGGTAGCGGACGCACGGATGCGGGGGTACACGCGTTGGCACAGACGGTAAGCTTCACTACGCGGGGGCGTATTCCCTGCGCTAATATCGTGCGTGCCTCAGGGCGGCTGCTGCCAAGGGATATCGTCGTGCTGAGCGCGGAGGAGGTGCGCGAGGACTTCCATGCACGCTTCAGTGCCTGCTGGAAGGTGTATGAATACCGCTTGCTTTGCGCTAAGCAGCCGAATCCGTTTAAGGCGCGTTATGCTTGGCAGGTCGCCGAGAGCCTCGATATCGGATTAATGAACGAGGCGGCGGCACTGCTTTGCGGAACGCATGATTTCAGTGCTTTTCGTAGTAGCGGCAGCGTGGATAGCTCGCCGATAAAAACTATTTATGAGGCTGAATGGCAGACCGAGGGAGAGGAGCTAGTCTTTCGCATTGCCGGTGATGGTTTTTTGTACCACATGGTGCGTAATTTGGTGTGGTCACTGGTGCAGGTTGGCGCGAGCAAGCGGACGGTGGCGGAGTTTACCGCCGAGCTGCGAGCTAAGCGCTGCGAGTTTCTTAACGAGCCTGCGCCTCCGGAGGGATTGTATCTTGCCGAGGTGTGCTATGCGCCCTATCCAAATAGATAGTTAAATTAGCGCAGGTGATTTTCACCGTAGCAAGCGAAGCTTGCAGTAGCACGTGCTGGATTGCTTTAAGAACGCTATTGGCAACGAGTGATATAAACTTAACATTTTCTGCTAAAAGGTGTTGACGAGTGCGGTTTAATATAGTATAATATTATTCGTCGCCAAGCTATTGAGTTTGGAAACAATTTGGTGGCTGTGGTGAAGTGGTTAACACGGCGGATTGTGGCTCCGTTACGCGTGGGTTCGACTCCCACCAGTCACCCCACCTTTAGGTAAGACGACTACCTGGGGTTAACCATTATTTTCAAATTGGGGCGTAGCCAAGTCGGTAAGGCACGGGACTTTGACTCCCGCATGCGTTGGTTCGAGTCCAGCCGCCCCAGCCATGTGATTCACTAGCTCAGTCGGTAGAGCACCTGACTTTTAATCAGGGTGTCCGGGGTTCGAATCCCCGGTGGATCACCAAATGCGAATAACCGTCCGTAGGAATACGGACGGATTTTTTTATGCTGATTTAGGTAATTATTCTTATAG
>CAYZOZ010000062.1:4254-6400 GCA_964480295.1 uncultured Phascolarctobacterium sp. | reverse complement strand
CCGATGACGAGGCTTAGCTTTGCCTCGCTATTACTTGCTTTAGCACTGCTTTCCTGTAAGAGGTCGAGCAGTCTGTTATTGAAGTCCTGATTGGCTTGATAAAGTGTTTTATATTTTTCTAAAATGGGTTGAGGAATTTCCTCTTGGTATTCTTTTAATGCTTCTGTCATGGTATAATCATTGTTGATCTCCACCATGTCCGCGAGCTGGGAATAGCGCATGAGATGAAATTTGTACCAGCGATCCGGCAGCAGCTCGTCGCTGACCAGAAGGCGGGGAATGACTGTAAAAAGGCTGAGCTTGCGTGGAGCGTCGTTTCTACTTGCGGCTTGCGTTTGCAAATCACGCAGCTTGGCGAGGAAAAGCTCCTGCTCCGCTTCGCTCGCGATGTGCTGTCGCGTTTGCAGGAGACCGCCGTGCAAAAGCAGGTCGCCAGCGATGATGCTTTCATCGTAGCTGGGAGCCTGCTCTGAGAGCCATTGCCAAAGCCCCTCGCTGTTGGCAGGCTGTCGATAGTTATCAAGTAAATCTCTTGGCGGTAAAACAACTCTAATGCCTGCTAAAGAGCCCAGCTTGGCGACCATGCTACCGCAAACAGGACGGCTGTCCAGGGGCAGTAAAAGTAGCTTGTCACGTGCGGACTGGGTTGGCAGGGTGACGCGCGTGCTGAGCGGCAGGGAGAAATAAGTAAGACTAGTAAATATAAGAAGTAGGCATAGAAGGAATATTTTCTTCATATAATCTGCCTCCTTCGCTAAAATATCGCTCAAGCCAGATGTGCTTGGCTATCCATTGGTTTATTATAACACAGGAGTAAATTTATGAGAATAATTACGGGCAAGGCGCGCGGCTTGCAGCTGACGGTGCCGAAAAATTATGACGTGCGTCCCACTGCTGACCGCGTGAAGGAATCGGTGTTCAACATTATCGGCAGCAAGGTCATCGGCGCTAAGGTGGTTGATCTTTTTGCTGGCACGGGCAATTTGGGCTTGGAGTGCTGGAGTCGTGGCGCGATCAGCATCACCTTTATCGACGAAAGCAAGGAATCGCTGCGTCTTGTAAAAAGCAATGTGGCAAAATGTCGCGCGGAGGATGACTGCACTTTGCTCAAGGGCAGCGCACCACAGGTGGCGGAGCGTTTGGCGACGCAGGGACAGCTCTTTGATCTGGCGTTTTGCGATCCGCCCTATAATAAGGGCTTGGTGCAGCAGATGCTGGCGACGCTGGCGCGGAGGCCGTTTTTGCGTGATGGTGGCTATTTGGTCGTGGAGCGTTCGGCGCATGATGACTTGGGAGAGCTGCCTGAGGGCTGCGAGCTTGTGCGCAGCAGTCGCTACGGTGAAACGATCGTCGATTTTATTTTATGGAATAAATTAGAGAAATAAAAAGCGATAATAGAGAAAAATAAAAAGGATATTAGCTATTTTTGTCGAATAGGTAAGAGATAAAGTAGGATACTTATGCTTTGCATAGGTGTGTCTACGCTTTTTAGGAGGTCCGGTTATGCGCAGAGCAGTTTGTCCCGGAAGCTTTGATCCTGTAACCAAGGGTCATATTGATATTTTTGAAAGAGCGAGCTTAATGTTCGATGAGCTGATCATCAGCGTCTTTCATAACCCCGGTAAGGATAGGGCGATGTTTACTATGGATGAAAGGGTGGAGATGTTGCGTGAGGCAACTAAGCATATTCCCAATGTGCGTGTAACCTGTTTTTCCGGTTTGTTAAACGAGTTTTGCCAAAGAGAGCATGCTCCCTTTATCGTCAGAGGCCTGCGTGCCTTCACCGATTTTGAATATGAGTTTCAAAGAGCGTTGCTTCTGAAAAAGATCGACAATCATTTGGAAACGGTCTTCATCATGACCAATGCCGCCTATTCCTTCGTCAGCTCCTCCGGCGTGCGCGAGCTGGCAACCTTCGGCGGCGAGGTTAAGGAGCTGGTTCCGGAGTGTATTGAAGAGCATATTCGTAAGCATGTGATCAATAAAGATTTTAGATAGGTTACGGAGATGAAAAAATGATTGAGCGCAGTAATAACACTAACTTAGCACTGGAAAACATTTTTGAAGACGTTTACTCGATGATCTCGCAGGCTAGGGGCATACCCTTTTGCGAGAAGATAATTTTGGACGCGGACGATTTGGCGAA
>CAYZOZ010000062.1:0-4154 GCA_964480295.1 uncultured Phascolarctobacterium sp. | reverse complement strand
TGTATCTGGGCAAAAATCTGCAAAGCGCGATGCAGGATCTGGATGACAATCGCGAAAACATCAGTCGCGAGCTGTTCAACGTGACGAATAACGTGCCTTTAGAGGAGCAGCCCTCTGAGGGGGAAGAAAATTAAAGAAAAGCACTTGCCTTATTGGGCAGGATGAATTATAATATATAGAGTTAAGTTCATATTACTCATCAAGAGCGGTGGAGGGAATGGCCCTGTGAAACCGCAGCAACCATTGCGGAGTGATGTCCGTGAAAAGGTGCTAAGTCCTACAGTACTTTAGCTGTGAGATGAGGATGCTTTAAAGCGATTTACAGCGTTCTCATTGCGAGAACGCTTTTTCTTTACCTCATAAGCGAAGCTTTCCGTGTCATGAAAGGAGACAAACATGAGAAAATTATTTACTTCCGAATCCGTAACCGAAGGTCATCCCGATAAAATCGCCGACCAAATTTCCGATGCCGTACTTGACGCGATCCTGGAGCAGGATCCTAAAGGTCGCGTGGCCTGCGAAACTATCGTGACCACTGGTCAAATTCATATTTTCGGCGAGATCTCTACCAGCTGCTATGTAGATATTCCGCATATCGCACGTAAGACCGTGATCGATATCGGCTATGACCGTGCTAAATACGGCTTTGACGGCAATACCTGCGGCGTGCTGATTTCTATTGACGAGCAATCCCCCGATATCGCTATGGGCGTTGATAAGGCGCTGGAGGCGAAGGAGGGTACTGCTGCCGAGGAGGAGACCGGCGCTGGTGACCAGGGCATGATGTTCGGCTACGCGACGAACGAGACCGATAGCTTTATGCCCATGCCGGCATATTTGGCGAACAAGCTGGCTTTGCGTTTGACCGAGGTGCGCAAGAACGGCACGCTGCCATACCTGCGTCCTGACGGCAAAACTCAGGTTACCGTGGAGTATGACGACGGCAAGCCAGTACGCATTGACGCGATTGTTATTTCCTCGCAGCATGCTCCGGAGATCACGCATGAGCAGATTGAACGCGATCTAATCGAGAACGTTGTGAAGGCTGTCGTGCCAGAGGCAATGCTGGATGCAGATACTAAATATTACATCAATCCCACCGGTCGCTTTGTTATCGGCGGTCCGCAGGGCGATGCCGGCTTGACCGGACGTAAGATCATCGTCGACACCTATGGCGGCATGGCACGTCATGGCGGCGGCGCGTTCTCCGGTAAGGATCCCTCTAAGGTGGATCGTAGCGCCGCTTATGCCGCACGCTATGTGGCTAAGAATATCGTAGCTGCAGGCTTGGCAGATAAATGCGAGATTCAATTGGCCTATGCTATCGGCGTAGCGCAGCCTGTTTCCGTACTGGTGGAAACCTTCGGCACTGGTAAGATCGCTGAGGAGAAGATCGCCGAGCTGGTAAGCAAGAACTTCTCTCTGAGCCCGAGCGGTATCATTCGTGAGCTGGATCTTCTGCGTCCGCTTTACAAAAAGACCGCTGCCTATGGTCATTTCGGTCGTACCGACGTGGATTTGCCGTGGGAGCATACAGATAAGGCGGCTGCCCTGCGCGAGCAGGCAGGACTGTAAGCGAAGGCGCTTACGTTAAGCTAAAATGAGAGGGGAGTGGCGAAGGTTTCTATGGAGTCGCGAAAGGACTTGACAAGAACGCCACTTTCCTGTATTATATAAATGTGCATGGGGGTATAGCTCAGCTGGGAGAGCGCTTGAATGGCATTCAAGAGGTCAGCGGTTCGATCCCGCTTATCTCCACCACCTTTTTTTAATTACGAGAGCCTTTCTGGCAAACAAAAAACAGCGGGTTCGATCCCGCTTATCTCCACCACTTTTTTAAAATAATGAGAGTCTTTCTGGCAAACAAAAAACAGCAGGTTCGATCCCGCTTATCTCCACCAAATAGAAGCCATTGACCTCAAGGAGATAGTCTTTGAGGTCTTTTTATGTTATGAGAGCTTTTCAGGCAAACAAAAAACAGCGGGTTTGATCTTGCTTATTTTCACCAAATAGTATACTAGACCTTGAGGAGCAATCTTCAAGGTCTTTTTTATATTAAACCAAAAGGAGTGTAATATGGAACTTACGGGCTTGCAGAATCCGCAGGTGAAGACCGCGGCGGAGCTAAAGCAGAAAAAATATCGTCAGCAACGAGGACGATTTTTGGCAGAGGGGCTGCGCACGGTGGAGGAGGCGGTCGCGACGGATGTCGTGGATACGCTGTTTTATACGCCAATCGAGGACGCAAGGACGCGCGCGGTCTTGGAGACGGCGGCTGCCAAGCAGGTGAAGCTGGTGTGCGTCAACGCTAACGTGATGAAGAAAATCGCTGATACGGAAACGCCACAGGGAATCATCGCTGTTTGTCGGATGCGGGAGCGGGGCTTGGAGAGCTTGCTCGCGACGGGAAAGAAGCTGCTCGTTTTGGACAGAGTGACGGATCCTGGTAACGTGGGGACGATGCTGCGCACGGCGGATGCGGCTGGTATCGGCGCTTTGGTACTGCTTAAGGGTTGCGTGGATATTTACGCGCCCAAAACGGTGCGTTCCTCCATGGGCTCACTGTTTCATATACCGGTGCTTACGGGCTTGGAGGAGCGAGAGTTCGTGGAGAACGCTCGACGTGCTGGCTATGAGCTACTCGTTACCTGCTTGGACGGAGCGGATGAGCTTTATGAGGCGGATCTGCACGGACGCTTAGCTTTCGTTATGGGAAACGAGGCTAATGGGGTAAGTGCGTCGCTTTTGCAGGCTGCCGATAAGCGTGTGTATATTCCGATGAATGGCAGGGCGGAGTCGCTGAACGTGGCGATGGCTGCTGGCATCGTGCTTTTCGAGGCACTGCGCCAGGAACGCAGGCGTAGTAGGTAGGTGTGTTAAAGCTTTTAACAAAAATTTGCTTAACTATTCAATTTTCTCTTGACAGAGGAATAATTTTGTAATACAATATCTATGTTGCTTTTGGAGAGGTTCCCGAGTGGCTAAAGGGAGCAGACTGTAAATCTGCCGCGTTTCGCTTCGTTGGTTCGAATCCAACCCTCTCCACCAACCATTGGCGGCGTAGCTCAGTTGGCTAGAGCATGCGGTTCATACCCGCAGTGTCCGCGGTTCAAATCCGTGCGCCGCCACCATATCGCGGGGTGGAGCAGTTGGTAGCTCGTCGGGCTCATAACCCGAAGGTCGGTGGTTCAAGTCCGCCCCCCGCAACCAATTTCATATGCTGATGTAGCTCAGTCGGCAGAGCGTATCCTTGGTAAGGATAAGGTCACCAGTTCAATCCTGGTCATCAGCTCCAGAAAAATTGAACACCCTTCTGCGTGTGCAGGAGGGTGTTTTTATTATGTTTTCTTTAAATTACAGCTGTGCCAATAGCTTTGCTCGATCGGCTTGTGGCACGTTGAGCAAATTCATTGCCTGCTCAGGAGGGTAGTTACCGTTGGCGATAAGGGCTCTTAAGCTGGTAAGAATACCGGCGAGTCTGCCACGAGCTTCACCTTCTGCTCTACCTTCTGCTAAAATTTCATCTACAATAGTTCCCATAAGTTTCGCACCTTCTTCCGTTTCTTTTAATGGCTTTATCGTATCTCTAATTTCGTTATAGTACATTTCGTCAGGGTTCTGACATTTGAAATCATGAATGAGTTTGCCGAGCGGAGTATTATTTAATGGATAGGCTCCGTTGACATAGATAATATTCGTTTTATCCTTAAACAAATTGCCGCTTTCATCGATAGTACGATGTATATGATAAATAGGACGCGCTTCCTGTAAGATATCATTTTTGGTGATGAAGATAACGTAGGATTCAAATATATCCTCGTAAGGCTTGCCCTTATTCATATAGTTCGCGTCCAACAACGCGCTATGATAGCGCGCTCTTTGGGGCGACGCGCCACCGCTATCGTTTTGCACCTCGATGTTGATAAGCTTGCCGTCCGAGTCCTCCGCTAGAACGTCGAGGATTAGCGAGTGTCCGTGCAAATTATTGAGCGCGTGCTGAGTATGCACTTCTTTAACCTTAATTTTATCATCCTCAAGGATGATGCGCAAGAGTAATTGCGTCACGGGGATATTGTTTTCAAAAACCTTACGCATGAGCGGATCGTCGAAGAGGCACATGCGCTGAATTTTGTCCCAGTGTCTGGGCTTTGGCG
>CAYZOZ010000061.1:0-6675 GCA_964480295.1 uncultured Phascolarctobacterium sp. | reverse complement strand
TGGGAAGTATGGATGATGTTCGTGGTAAATTAGCAAATTTGAAGAAAAGTGATTCTGGAAATAGGACGACTAATAATTCGTATAATTCTTTGTCGAGAGGTAATAATTATACGACGGCAAGATCGAACGGCAACAGCCAACAGCGTTCTTCAGGCGGAGCGTCGCAGAGAGGCTATTCATACAACGAGGAGAAGAAGGATTTTGATGCTCTTGATATCGTCGCTGAGGCGGATGAGGTTATCAAGTCGTTATTACCCGATAATTTGTTGACTACCTCGCAAATTCGCAAATTTTTGACGGCAGTTAATAGCGTGCGCAATAAGGTTGATCTATATAGAATGCAAAGCGATGCTAAAACCTTGAATAGCGAATTGGCTATGGAGGTAAAATTTCTTAAGGTCAGCATTCTTTATCAGGCGGGCAGAGATAATAAGGTCAAGGCTTTTTGCGAAAAATCCTCTTTACCAGGGATGATCGAATGGATCGGTAATGATATTAAGAAATTTGAGAAATTCTGTAAGTATGTGGAGGCACTGATCGCCTTTCATAAATTTAACGGTGGCAAGGATAAGTAAGCTTTGGCTTCGTGATGCAGCATAGCGTATAGGCAGAATTAAGGGAGGCAGAAAGATGTCTGAGCAAAAGCAATTGGCTTTAAAGGGTAAATTATTTATTAGCGGTAAATTGAAGGTAGTAACAGGTATGCATATTGGCGGCAGCAGCGATTTCGCCCCGATCGGCGCGGTGGATAGTCCGTTCATTCGTGATAGCTTTACGCATGAGCCGATCATTCCCGGTAGCTCGCTTAAGGGCAAGCTGCGCACCCTGCTAGCAAAGCTTAATAGCAGCGGTTATTTGTTGAATAAGATAGAGGATGATAACGAGGTTATTTCCCGACTTTTCGGCTCTACGAAGGAGGGCGCGCGTCCGGCACGTCTGCAATTCTTTGATCTTTTCGTGGACGCGGACAGTAGGGATCGATATAGGGATTTCGATACCGATACCTATTTGGGCGAGGTGAAGTTTGAAAATACGATCTGCCGTACAACTGGTGTCGCTAATCTGCGTCAGATCGAAAGAGTGCCGGCAGGCTTGGAGTTCGCCTTCAAGCTTGTGTATAACGTGGAGCTTATCGAGGAGGCGGAGGAGGATCTGCGTACCTTGGCGCAGGCCTTCGAGCTGCTGGAGATGGATTATTTGGGCGGACATGGCTCCCGTGGCTACGGCAGAGTCGCCTTCAGCGATTTGAGCGTCAGCGCTGTCGCTAATGACGAGCTGGATACCGATGCCTATGAAAAAATTCTGCAAGGTAAATAATCATGAGCTACTATGTTTTTACGCTTAAATTTTTAACGCCTGTGCATTTTGGCAGCACGGAGCAGGGCGGTGGTTTGGAGAAGGCGGGCTACACCTGTGGCAGCGATACCTTTTTCAGCGCGCTTTGTCAGGAGGCTGTGGCGCTGGGCGGAGAGAAGCTGCAAAATTTGCTGGCTGCCTTTGATGGCGGGGGGATGAGGCTGTCGAGCTTGTTTCCCTTTTATCAGGAGAATGGCGGCGAGCTGGAGCTGTATTTGCCCAAGCCGTTCAAGCAGGGCGCGAAGCTTGAGGGCGAACGCTTGGAGTACGCTGAGATGAAGACGAGGGCGACGGAAACGAAGGCCTTGAGCAAGCTGAGCTATGTTCGTGCGTCCGAGCTGCGCGATTTTTTGCGCGGAGAGCTTAAGCCGACGCGACGCGATTTCGCCTTGCCGAACGTGGCGACGAGGGTGAATTGTCGCGGCGAGCAGTCCCTGCCCTATTATGTGAAAAGCTATAGCTTTATCAATAGCGGGCAATGCGCGACGGGCTTGTATTTCGTCTTGGAGGCTGCTGACGACGATCAGGTAGACGAGTTTAAGGAGCTGCTGCTTTCCTTGGGCTATACGGGAATCGGCGGTAAGCGCAGCAGTGGCTATGGCAAATTCGAGCTTTTTGACGACGAGGGCTTGCTTGATGAGGAGTATAGCGTTTGGGGCGAGGACGATTTGGCACTGGCACAGCTTTTGACTGCCACAGGCACAGGCTATATGAGCCTGAGCGTGGTGCATCCGAGTGCGAACGAGGTGCCGATAGTTAAGCAGGGAAGCTATAGGCTGCTCAAGCGTAGTGGCTTTGTCGGCGGCGTATATAGCAATGTGAAGCGTCAAAGCGTGTATATGCTGGCGGAGGGCTCCTGCCTGAGCGCGCCTTTGGCGGGTGAGCTGGTGCGCTTGGAGGTAAGCGGCGTGGCGCATCCCGTTTATCGTTTGGGAAGGGGGCTGTTTGTGGGATTATGATGCAGGATAATAGAAGATTGGAAAAGCACAAACTGCAAATCAAGGTCGTTTCCCCCGTGCATATCGGCAGCGGCGAGAAGGTGCAGGCTAAGGAATATTTTTATGATGAGCATAAGGGCGAGATCCTATTTCCGCGACAAAGCGAGTGGCATCGCTTTATTTATGAAAAAAAGCTTCTAGCCGAGTATACGGATTATATGCAAGGTCGCAAAAGCGACAATTTGACGGAGTGGTTGAGTAAGCAGGGCTTCCGCTTGGACGCTGTGCGGGGGATTATCGCTTCTTCCATGAGAGTGGAGATGCGTTTGGATAGAAAATCCGCCAATGATATCGCGCCGCATATTAAGCAGGTGGACGGCAGTGTGTATATTCCCGGCAGCAGCATTAAGGGCTATTTGCGAACGGCGATTCTCCATCATTTATTGCTACAGGAGCGTGCGTTGGCTGATAGCGCGTGGTGGGATATTAAGGAAGCGATTTTTAATTCTGATAAAAACACTCTTAAGAATCTTAAGAAAAAGCCTGCGACAATTGTCGCAGGCTTGGAGCAGGAGCTTTTGCATAGGCTTGGCAAGAACACGAAGGTAGCTGGTGATGCGGTCAATAGCGTTATGCAGGGCTTGCTCGTCGGGGACGCGCTGCCAGTGGGCGAGGTGCGCACCGTGCTCCTGCAAAAAATGGATTTGAAAAAAAAGGATATGAATGAGCGGAGCTTTGCTAAGTCGTTGCCGATATTTCGCGAATGTATCGCGCCGGGCATGCGCCTAGAGTGCGAGGTGACGCTGGATTACGAGTTGCTGAAGCTGATAGGTATTCGCAGCTATGTCGATTTACAAAAAATAGCGGACGAATTTTACGACTTTATTCTTGAGCGTTGGCAGGGGGTTTTTGCCGAAAATGTCGAGGCAGCTGAAGCCTTCGCTAATTGCCAAGGCGGGAATATGTTCCTTGGCGGCGGCACGGGCTTTTTAACGAAAACCATTCTGGCGGCGATAGCTCCTAGTGAGAAGGAGGAGCTGGAAACGGTGCGGAAACTGCTGGATACTTTGTTTTCTAACAAGAGACATTTTGATGACGGAATCATTGCTCCGCGCACGCTCAAGCTGGTAAGCTATCAGCGTCATAATTATTTGCAAGGGATCGTCGAGGTTAAAGCGCATGAGTAGCTTAATGAGTGTGGAATTTAAATTGGGACTGCCTGAGGGAGTGAAGCTGACGCAATCCGCTGGCTCGCTGTTCCACGGACTGCTTATGCAGCATGTGGATAGGGATTATGGCGATTTTTTGCATCGGCAAAACCTGAAGCCCTTTAGCCAGTATGTGTTATATGATCGTCAGCGACAGGGAATGTATTGGCGTATCGCCACGCTGAATATCGAGGCGGCGCGTGAGCTTTTGCAGCCCGCGCTCGTCATGCCTCAGGTAGTACGCTTGGAGCAGAAGAATATGGAGCTGCGCATCTTAGATAGGCAGGTGCGCGAAAGCACGGATTATGGTGCGTTGGCGGAAAAATATTTTGCTGATGACGTGGACGCGACGGCGGTGGAGTATGAGTTCTTGACCTCCTGCTCCTTTAAAACCGCTGGCGAATACGCTATTTTTCCGCAGCCGCATTTGCTGTTGGGCAGCTTGGTGAATAAGTGGAACGCCTTTGCCGAGCGTGAGAAATTGTCGGAGGAGCAGCTTGTGCGCCATTTGGCGGACGAGATCTATGTGTATGGCTATAATTTGAAGCTCCAGCCTTATTCCGTTGAGAGCGTGAGCATACCGGCGTTTCGCGGTACGTACACCTTGCGCTTTAAGCATAATCTTATGGTGAAAAAGATTATTTGTATGCTCGCTGATTTCGCACGCTTTTCTGGCGTAGGCATTAAAGCCTCGTTGGGCATGGGCGCGACATCGATTTCATTGAAGCAGGGAGGTAGAAGGCTTTGAAAATACTTTATTCTCCGGCGGGGGACACGGATCCGATTCGCAATTATCATGACGGTGCGATATTGCATATTATTCGTCATTATGGCATTGATAAGGCAATCATCTTCTTGAGTAAGGAGATGGCGCTCAAGGAGCAGGAGCGGAAGATTTACAGTAAGGCGATTAAATACGTCGCGCCGCAATGCGAAGTGAAATTTTTGGAAAGCGATCTAGTGGAGGCGCATCATCTTGATAAGCTGCTGCCGTTGATCAAGGGCTTTGACGAGGTGCTGAAAGAATATCCGCAGGAGGAGATCTATTTGAATCTCAGCTCTGGTACGCCGCAGATGAAGTCCGTCATGGCGTTTTTGGCTAATGATACGCTGAACGTACACGCGATTCAGACCGATAGTCCGGAATTTGGCTCTAACAGAAGGGCGTATGCGAATCAGGATGACGAGGATATAGACGCGATCATCGAGCTGAACGAGGATAATTCCCCAGATGCCAAGCAGCGTTGCTATGAGGCGGAGCTGGATCTGATACGCTTTCATAGCGTGCGCAATCAGCTGCTCTCCTTGGTGCGTAATTATGAGTACAGTGGTGCGTGGGAAATTTACAAAGGCTATAAGCGACTTTTTAAGACGGAAACAGGACGCTTAATAGAGCAGGGGATGCTGCGGCGCGAGCTGCGATTGGAGGAGGCCTTTAAGAAAGTCAGTGAGAAGGACAGACTGCGGGAATATTTGCTAGCCATGGAGCTTAGCCAAAGGCAGGGTAAGCTAGCTGATTTTATTGTTAAGCTTACGCCATTCCTTTATGATTTAAGCAGTTTTTATATTGAGCATGGACTGAATTTTAAGCTGAGTGCTATTTGTGATGGTAATAAAAGCCATTATAAAATTAATTTGCGTAAATGCAAACAGATATTGCCAGAATTCGTAAGGCATGTTGGTGATACCTTTAGGGATATGACGGATCTGTCATTTACTAATATGCTTTATATTTTAGAGGTGCATGAGGCTACCGATCAGCAGCTTTTACAGGAGCTGAAAAGCTTGCGTGATGTGGAGAAGAAGAATCGTAATCAGATTGCGCATAGAATTGTGAAGCTGACGGAGGAAGAGCTTAGGGCGCTCGAGCCACATCTTGATTCCTCGCAGATCATGGAGAAGCTAAAGCAGGTGTTTAAGCTGGTACTGGGGAAGGACGCGTTCGGCGGCGTGAAGAATTACGATATGCTGAATAGGGAGATCGAGAAATCCTTGGCGGAGTATCCGCGACTGGGCTGAGCTTAATAATATCTAAAAGTAGATTGTTTAACAGCTGTTTTTTCGTAAGAACTTTTATCTCAAGGTTATTGAAAGCTTTTTGATAAGACTTTTATTGTTACTTCTTTGGGCTAAAAAAAGAAGTGCTAAAAAGCATATAAAGAGCAAAACAACCGCAAGCATCAGCCTTATTGATGCTTGCGGTTGTTGAATTTTGTGTCTAAGATTTCTGTTTAAGCCTTTAGGCTTTCCCTGCCTTTACAGCTGCGCCAAAAGCTTCGCCCGGTCAGCCTGTGGCACGTTGAGCAGATTCATCGCCTGCTCCGGCGGATAGTTGCCGTTGGCGATAAGTGCCTTTAAGCTGTCTAGAACGCCAGCGATTCTGCCACGCGCTTCGCCACGAGTTTCGCCCTCGGCAAGACCAGCGGCTCTACCACGAGTTTCGCCTTCGGCAAGACCTTGCTTTAAGCCTTTTTCATATTTATCCAAACCGATGCCTTCGCTCAAATTACACATATCGGACACCCCGCTTTCAATGCTTTCGGTCATAGGAATATTAAAATCGTTTTCTAAAATCCTCATCCTAGTATCAGGCTTCAAATCATCCGTCAGCAGAACGGACAAGAGCTTGATGATATTATTCTCCAAAGCCTCTATTTGCTCGGAGGTAGTGTTTATGGTGATGACTGTTTGAATGTCATAAATGGCAGGATCAAGCTTGTAATCGCCTAGAATATTCGTTTCCTTTATAGAGTACGAATTAATAGTATTCGCTGCTTCCTTACTTACGCCTGTGTTGATCCAAATACTGTAGACCTTTTTGATCTTTTGGTACTCGGAATGCGTAAACTCCCTGCCGTACTGAGAGGAGATGAGCCTACAGCAGTAGTACAGCGCGCGGCGTACAACGTGGTAGGGGAGGTTCGTTTTTCTCTGCGCCTCGACGTTGATAATGAGCTTGATCAGCTCATTGTTCTGCGGCGCGAGAGCGTTGAAGATAATGTCGTAGACGACCTTGCCCTCGTTGATGCTGCTGTCCTCGGTGTTGTTGCCTGTGATCAGTGGCGCGTTGGCTTCGTTGGGATTCACACGGTGCGCGCCGATCTCCGGTATGCCTTCGATGTACTTGTTAGTAATGTCCTCGATAGTCGCATCCTTGAACTCAGGCACGCAGG
>CAYZOZ010000060.1:0-6904 GCA_964480295.1 uncultured Phascolarctobacterium sp. | reverse complement strand
TCAGCCTATTCTTATCTACGCTGGCAGGATTTTCGCCATTTATGTAGAATAGTAAGGATTGGAAATTAATCAACAGGTGCGATGATCGCGGTCATCGCTGAAAAGGGAATACCGGTGCGAATCCGGAGCAGTCCCGCTACTGTAAGCGGAGCCCAGGCATTATGTCACTGACGCAAGTTGGGAAGGCGCTGAGGGCGATGAAGCTAAGCCAGGAGACCTGCCTGTTACGAAGCCGATGGCCTACGGGAGATAGGCTGGCTTTCGTGCGAACAAAATACGGCAAGGCTTGCGGTAGCTCCCACCGGTAGTGGGGGCTTTTTCTTTTGCTTTTTCGTATAGTGAATTCGGAGGGAGGTTAAAATATGAGTGGTAGGATTATTTTAGTGACCGGCGGCGCACGCAGTGGCAAGAGCGAATTTGCTGAGCGTTACGTATTGCATTATTCTCCCAAATGCGATTATATCGCCACGGCGGAAATTTTGGACGAGGAAATGCGTGAGCGTGTGCGTCTGCATCGTGAGCGGCGTAATGACGGGCATTGGCGCAATCATGAAGCGCCCTATGAGGCCGATAAGCTTTTGGCAGGCTTGGACGGTGCGACGGGTGCGGTGCTTTTCGATTGCTTGACGGTCTATATGGCCAATCTGTTCTATGGCAAGAACGCGCCAGAGGGCGAATTTTTGGAGCGTTGCGAGTATGTTTTCGCCGAGATCGACAGGCTGCTGGCGGCGGCGCGTGCCAGCGGGAAGCTGGTGGTATTCGTCAGCAACGAGGTCGGCGGCGGCATCGTACCGGATAATAGGGTGGCGCGTGAGTACCGTGATTTGGCGGGCTGGGTAAACCAAAGGGTGGCGGCTGCCGCGGAGCATGTGTATTTTTGCGTGGCGGGACAGGCCGTGGACGTGAAAAAATTAGCATTTACTTTTGAGGATGAAGGAGCTTAGTATAATGGAAAAAATTATTATTCCGGCACTTGATGCCGAGGCTGCCGCAAGGGTGCGTGCAGGCTGGCAAAGGGTACCTAAGGCTGGCGCGCATTTGGGCAAGCTGGAAAAATTAGTGGAGCAGTTCGCAGCGATGACGGGGCAGGAGCTGCCCGAACGGCTGCGTCCTGCCATGCTTTTGATGTGTGGCGATCACGGTGTGGCGAAGTATGGCGTGAGCGCCTTCCCGCAGGAGGTCACCATGCAGATGATCGTCGGCTATGACCGCGGTACGGCGGGCGCGACGGTTTTGGCGCGTCATGCGAAGGCGGACGTATTCGTTTGCGACGTGGGCACGGCGTTCGACCTGAGCGATATCAAGGTCGTGCATCAGCACAAGGTGGCTTGGGGCACGAACGATTTTACGCAGGGACCTGCCATGAGCAGGGAGCAGGCGGAGGCGGCGCTGGAGGTTGGCATCAAAATGGCGGATATGTGCATCGATAAGGGCTATAATCTGCTTTATACCGGTGAAATGGGCATTGGTAACACCACCTCCACGGCGGCGATCGCGGCAGCCTTCTTGGGACTCGATCCTCTGCTGACGGTGGGACGCGGCAGTGGTATTAATGACGAGCGTTTGCGCATCAAGCAGCAGGTGGTCGCCGATGGCATCCGAGTTAATCAGCCCATCGCAGGTGACGGCATGGACATTCTTTGCAAGGTGGGCGGCTATGATCACGCGGGCCTGGCAGGCGCGATCATCGGCGCGGCAAGAAGGCGCGTACCGATCATGATCGACGGCGTGAACGCTATGGCGGCGGCGCTGATCGCCTACGGCATTTACCCTGAGTGTCGCGATTACATGCTTTGCTCGCATATGTCGAGTGATTTGGCGGCGGTGTCCATGGTGAAGCTTTTGCAATTCGATCCGATCATCGATGCCGGATTGCGCTTGGGCGAGGGCACGGGCGCGAGCGTGGCCATTGTCATTTTGCAGGCGGCGTTGGATGTTTATAACAGACTGAGCAGGTAAGCGGAATGCGTGATTTTATAACCTGCTTGGAATTTTTAACGCGTTTGCGCTTTTCACGGCGCAGCGAGTGGCATGATGACGATTTTAGTCGCAGCGTGCCGTACTTCCCCTTGGTCGGCTTGGTCATGGGGCTGTTCATGGCAGGCGTGAACTATGTGCTTTGCTATTTGCATACGCCCGCTTTGATGCGCGCGGTGATGCTCGTGCTGGCGGAGCTGATGGTGATCGGCGCGCTGATGTACGACGGCTTTATGGATACTTCGGACGGGGTGTTTAGCGCGCGGGATCGCGAACGCTGCTTGGAGATTATGAAGGACAGCCATGTCGGCTCGAACGCGGTGATCGCCTTGGTTTGCTTGGTGCTGCTCAAGGTGGCAGCGTATACGACCTTGGCACCGGAGAGGCTGACCTTAGCCCTGCTCGCGCTGTTCGTGTGCACGCGTACCTTCATGGTTATCTACATCGTGAATTATCCCTACGCGCGCAGGACGGGCATCGGGCATATGTTCAAGGCCTACGCGAAGCCCGTATATACCTATATCGCCTTCGCGATTTGTTTGGCGCTGCTCTGTGCCTGCGGTTCGGGCTATCTTTATACGGCGGTGGCGACCTTCGCGCTTTGCCAGCTGATAGCGCGCTTTCTGTGCAAGCAGCTGGGCGGACTTACGGGCGACACCTACGGCTTTTTGACGGAGTGCGGCGTGGTCGTTTACTTGATGCTGGCGACCTATATGATTTAATGCGAAAATGTGAGGAAGATAGAGATGCATATCGAAGAGATTATTCAAAAAATACAGCCTGCCGACGCGACCTGCGCGCAAATGGCGCAGGCACGCTTTGACGCGTTGATTAAGCCCGTCGGCAGCTTGGCGCAGCTTGAGAAAATGACGGCGAAGTATGCTGGCATCGTCGGCGAATATCACAAGCTCGAGCTGGGCTATCCTAAGGGGGAGCTGCTCGTGTGGTGCGGTATCGACGAGGCGGCGCAGGCGGAGCAAATCATGTGTGCCGAGTGGCCGGTGAACGTGCTGGCGGCGGAAACGAACGCGAGGACGCAGGCGCTACTCGTTACCTCCGAAAGCGTGGAGGACGCTATGGAGGAGGGCGCTGGCCTCGTGCAGGAGCTGGTGCATGAAAATGGCTTGGGGCTTTTGGGCTTCGGCTGCTTGGCTGAGGCGGGAAATAAATGCGTACTGGCGGCGATGACGGGAGCGATTCTTCAGGCGGCGGCACTGCGCGTGGGCGTGGTGCTTGACGGCGTGGCGACGCTCATGGCGGCACAGAAGGCGGCGGCGCTCGCTCCTAAGGTGCTCGATTATTGCTTCGCCGGTCACGTAAGCACCGAGGCGGGCGCGGAGGAGCTGCTCAAGGAGCTTGGTTTGGTCGCACCCCTGCGCTTGGACCTGCCCGACGGAGCTGGCGAGGGCGCGGCGCTGTGCTTCACGCTTTTGCATGCTGGCATCAAGGCGTATAAGGAAATGGAGACCTTCGAGGAGGCGGGCGTGCATGATGAGTTCAAGGAGTTTTCCATGGCGGAGCAGGCGAAAAAAGAGGCTAAGCGTTAAGAGGTGTACGTATGGGAAAAATTTATTTGATTCGTCATGGTGAAACTGATAGCAATCTGAGCCATCGCTTTCAGGGACAAATGGATTTGCCATTGAACGGCGCGGGCTTGGCGCAGGCCAGAAGCATGGCGGCTTATATGGCGGATAAAAAGATTGACGCGATTTATTGCAGTAATATGCTGCGCGCGCGTATGACGGCGGCGGAGCTGGCCATGCCGCGTTACCTCGCCTATCGACCGCTGGATTCGCTGAAGGAGGTTAGCTTCGGCGATTGGGAGGGACTGGCGTATGACGAGATCAGGCAGCGCTGGCCGGAGGAGATGGACGCGTTTTTGCATCGTCCGGCGGAGTGGATTCCGCCGCATGGGGAAACCTTCGCGGCGGCGCTGGAGCGTTGTCGCGCTGCCTACGCGCAGATCTTCGCCGAGCAGGGGCACGATAAGAACATCGCCATCGTGTCGCACGGGGGCATCATCCGCCTCCAGCTGTGTTTGGCGTTGGGTATGCCGCTGAACAATCTTTGGAAGCTGAGCGTGTATAACGTTTCGGTTTCGACGCTCAGCGATTGGCAGGGCGAGCTTTGCGTGGATACGATGAATATCGCGAATTTCGTGCAAAGAAATTGCGCCTCCACGGCTTTGTCGTATGGCAGAAAATAGACTTTGATAATAATATAGGTGTAAAGGGCGCGGGCGAATCGTAGCGATTCTCTCGCGCTCTCGCTTTCAATGAGCGTGCCTTATTGTTGACGGAGCAGGAGCTATTTATAATTTAAAGGTAAAAATTTTGTAAAAACTGCCTCAATAAGCTATTATAGCTGCTACTATGCTTGAGAAAGACGCTAAGGTATATTATAATAATTATGTATAGCCTTTTGTACGCCCTGCTTTTTAGTGGCTGATGGGCGTGGGGGCGATGTATTTTATTTCGTGTAAGTTTATTTTTACAGCATAGAAGGAGAACAAAAATGTTTATTGACAGAGCGCGAATTTATGTTGAGGCAGGTGACGGCGGCGACGGCATGAGCAGCTTCCGTAGGGAGAAGTTCGTGGAGAAGGGCGGCCCGAACGGCGGTAACGGCGGACGCGGCGGCGACGTTATCCTGGTTGCCGACAAAAATCTCAATACCTTGATCGATTTTCGCTATAAGCGTAAATATGTCGCTAAGCGCGGCGGACAGGGCGGTACGAAGAACTGTACTGGTATGCGCGCCGACACTGTTTACGTGAAGGTGCCCATGGGTACGCTGGTACGCGATGACGCGACGGGCGCGGTGATGGCTGATTTGGTGGAGGACGGACAGGAGTATTTGGCGGCTCGCGGTGGACGCGGCGGCAAGGGTAACGCCTGCTACGTGACTAGCACGAATCGCGCGCCGACCTTCGCGGAGAAGGGCGAGCCGGGCGAGAACCGTTGGCTGAAGCTGGAGCTGAAGCTTTTGGCGGATGTCGGCTTGGTGGGCTACCCCAGCGTGGGCAAGTCCAGCATCATCGCGCAGGTGAGCGCGGCGCGTCCCGAGATCGCTGCCTATCATTTTACGACGCTCACTCCGGTTTTGGGCGTGGTGCGCTTGGACGAGGAGCGCAGCTTCGTTTTGGCGGATATTCCCGGTCTGATCGAGGGTGCGCATGAGGGCGTGGGCTTGGGTCATGATTTCCTGCGTCATGTGGAGCGTACTAAGGTGCTGCTGCATATCGTGGACGTGGCGGGCGTGGACGGACGCGATCCAATCGAGGACTTTGAAAAGATTAACACGGAGCTGGCGGAGTACAGCGAGCGCTTGGCACGCCGTCAGCAGCTGGTGGTCGCCAATAAGATGGATCTGCCAGACGCGCAGGAGAATTTCGAGCGCTTGAAGGAGCATGTCGAGGCGCAGGGCTACTCTATTTGCAAGGTCAGCGCCGCTACGGGCGAGGGACTGCGTGAGCTGATGTTCAAGGCATATGATTTGCTGCTCAACTACGAGCCTGAGGAGGACGAGGAGGAGCTGGGACGCTTTGACGAGATTGATCCCGACAGCTTCGAGATCGTGGTTGGCAACGATACCGATTGGGAGGTGCGCGGTAAGAATATCGAGCGCTTGGTAGCCATGACGAATTTCGATAACGATGAAGCGCTTTACCGCTTCCAGCTTATTTGGAAACGCCTCGGCATTGACGAAGCGTTGAAGGAGAAGGGCTGTCAGGAGGGCGAGACCGTGCGCATTCGCGATATGGTCTTTGATTATAAGGAAAATCAATAAAAGCAGGTGACTTAGAGATGAATGAGGGGAAAAATTATCGCGAGGCTCTGCGTAGGGCTAAGCGTATAGTGGTAAAGGTCGGTACGAGCACGATCACTTATGCCAATGGCAAGCGCAATTTCAGCCAGATCGACAGATTGGCGCGCGAGCTGAGCGATTTGCAAAATCAGGGCAAGCAGATGATCCTCGTTTCCAGCGGCGCGGTAGCCGTGGGCGTGGATCGCTTGGGATTGCCTGTTAAGCCCGCGACGATACCGGGCAAGCAGGCGGCGGCGGCCGTGGGGCAGGGCGTGCTGATGCACACCTATGAGAAGCTTTTTGCCGACTACGGACAGGTGGTCGCGCAGGTGCTGATCACGCGCACGGAGGCGATCGATCGTCATCGTTATACGAATTGTCGCAACACCTTTATGACGCTTTTGCAGCAGGGTGTTATCCCCATCGTCAATGAGAATGACGTGGTGGCGCTGGACGAGCTGAAGATTGGCGATAACGATAATATGTCGGCGCTGGTGGCGGGCATCGTGGACGCTGATCTCGTGATTATTCTTTCCGATATCGACGGTCTTTATACTGCCAATCCGGCGACGCATCCGGAGGCGCGCTTGGTACACGTGGTGCAGGAGATCACTCCCGAGGTGGAGGCGAGCGCTGGCGGCGTGGGCTCTAGTCGTGGCACGGGCGGCATGGCGACGAAGATTCAGGCGGCGAAGGCGGCGACCAGCAGCGGTATTCAGCTGGTTATCGCCAGCGGTACGGAGAAGAATGCGATCCCCCGCATTTTGCAGGGCGAGGAGCTGGGTACGCTTTTCGTGAGCCGTGAGAATCGCTTGCAGTTCCGCAAGCGCTGGCTGGCGTTCGGCGCGAAGATTCAGGGCAGCATCATCGTGGACGAGGGCTGCGCGCAGGCTGTGCGCAAGGCGGGCGGCTGTAGCATTCTGCCGGCGGGCATTGTGCAGGTTTTGGGTGATTTCCAAAGCGGTAGCACGGTCAGCGTCATCGATAGGCAGGGACACGAGCTGGCGCGAGGTCTTGTGCATTACACCGCCGAGGAGCTGGATAAGATCAAGGGCTGTAAAACGGGTGATATTACGAATATTCTCGGTCATAAGAATTATGACGAGGTCATTCATCGTGA
>CAYZOZ010000059.1:0-6915 GCA_964480295.1 uncultured Phascolarctobacterium sp. | reverse complement strand
AGAGCACGCCTGCTAAAACTAATTGATAAACGCTTTTATGTTCCATTATAACAGCTCTCCTTTTGTTGTAGTGATTGTACTATTATAGCACGTTTGCAGGAGAATTACAAAGTTTTTCATATAGAGGTTAATGTACTTTGATAAAGGAAAAGAGCCACGGCGTACTACCGCGGCTCCGCTTACTGCTTTCAGTTGATGCCGACTACGTCGAAGCCGACCTCCTCGACTGCATTTCGCAGCGCGTCGTCGCTCAGGGCAGAGCCTTCGACGACTGCCTGCTTAGCCTCTAGGCTGACGGTGGCACTGTCCACGCCCGCAAGCTCGCTGAGCGCCTCGGTGACCGCCTTTACGCAGTGCTGGCAGTGCATACCCTCGATAGCGATGGTTTTCTTCATGTTTATCACCCCTTTTTTGAATGCTTATATAGAAGCGGCTGCTGACCTAAAGCTTGGTGAAGCGTAGGCGCAGCGCGTTGCTGACTACGGAAACTGAGCTACAGCTCATGGCGGCGGCGGCGATCATCGGGTTCAGAAGCAGTCCCCAGAGCGGGTAGAAAAGCCCTGCCGCCAGCGGGATGCCGATGGTGTTGTAGATGAACGCCCAAAAGAGGTTCTCCTTGATATTGCACATGACGCTACGGCTGAGACGAATGGCTCGCGTAACGTCGAGCAGATCGTTTTTGATCAGCACCATGTCGGCGGCCTCGATGGCGACATCCGTACCAGCACCGATCGCGATGCCCACATCGGCACGTGCCAGCGCGGGCGCGTCGTTGATGCCGTCGCCGACCATGGCGACGATGTGCCCTGCCTCCTGTAGTCTGCGGACGTGCAGCTCCTTATCCTGGGGCAGGATTTGGGCGATGACCTCGTCCAAGCCAACCTGACGGCGGATCGCCTCGGCGGTGATGGCGTTATCGCCCGTGAGCATGATGACGCGCAGTCCCTGCGCACGCATTTGCTCGATCGCCTCCCTGCTGGTGGGCTTTACGGTGTCCGCTACGGCGATCGTGCCGAGGAGGACGCTACCCTTGGCGAAATAGAGCGGCGTTTTGCCGTCGTTGGCCAGAGCGGCGTGCTGTGCTTGTAGCTCATCCGTGGGTACGCCCTGCTCCTGCATGAGTGGCAGATTGCCGATGGCATAGCCCTCGCCGTCGATCTGCGCTAGGAAGCCGCGTCCCGGCAGAAAGCGATAGTCGGTGGCAGCGTATTTTTCGGGGAGCCTTGCCTCCTCCCACGCGCGGATGATCGCTTGACCGAGGGGATGCTCGGAGAGGCGCTCCAGCGCGGCGGCAAGCGTGAGCAGCTCCTCGTATGCGAGCGCTTGGGGAATCACGTCCGTCACGACGGGCTTGCCATTGGTGACGGTACCCGTCTTATCGAGCAGTACCGTGTCGACCTTGTGGGCGATCTCTAGAGTGGTGGCGGATTTAATGAGGATGCCCTGCTTAGCTCCGCGTCCCGTGCCGACCATGATTGCCGTTGGAGTTGCCAGTCCTAGCGCGCAGGGGCAGGAGATGACGAGGACGGAGATCGCGATCGTTAGCGCGAAGTGCAAATCCTTGCCTAGCAGTAGCCAGCCTATCGCGGCGAGCAGCGCCAGCGTGATGACCACTGGAACGAAGATGCCGCTGATTTTGTCCGCCAGCTTGGCGATGGGTGCTTTGGAGGAGGTTGCCTCCTCGACTAGAGCGATGATCTTCGCCAGCGTGGTGTTGGCACCGATGGCGGTCGCCTGCATTTTGAAGTAGCCGCTTTTGTTGATCGTGCCGCCGGTCACCCTGTCGCCGATAGTTTTGTCCACGGGCAGGCTTTCGCCTGTGAGCGCGCTTTCGTCAAGGGCGGCGCTGCCCTCGATAATATGACCGTCAACGGGGACGGAGGCACCGCTTTTCACCAGCAGAACGTCGCCCTCGACGACGTCCTCCAGCGGAATTTCGCCCTGCACGCCGTGACGCTCGACGAGCGCTGTTTTGGGCGCGAGACGCATTAGCGCCGTGAGCGCGTCCGAGGTGTGGCTTTTGGCGCGCGCTTCGAGGAATTTGCCGAGGGTGATCAGGGTGAGGATGACGGTGGAGGATTCAAAATAGAGTGCCTCGTTGAACTGCGGCAGGAGTGTGCGCTCCTGATGTCCGAAGGCATATGCCAGTCCGAAAACGCCGTACAGTCCGTAGACGAAGGCGGCGCCGCTGCCAATGGCGATCAGGGAATCCATATTGGGTGCGCGGTTGAGAAGATTGCGCAGTCCGTGGCTGAAGTAGTGCCTGTTGGCGAAAAGCACTGGCAAACTGAGCAGCAGCTGGATCAGCGCGTTTATTAGCATATTCGCCTCGCCCTTGACGAAGGAGGGCAGGGGCCAGCCGTACATTAGCCCCATGTGCAGATAAAAGAGCGGGGCGGTGAAGCAAAGCGAGGCGATAAGCCGCGCGCGCATGGCGTTAAGCTCGGCGGCGGCGCTGCTCGCTTCAGGCTTGCTCGCGACCTGCGCCTTGACTTGGCGCGGTGCGGCACCGAAGCCAAGCTTCTCTATGCGCCCGATAATGTCCTCTAGCTTGAGCTGTGTTTCCTCGTAGCTGAGCGTGGCGCTGTTGGTCAGTAGGTTAACGGTGATGCTTTGCACTCCCTGCATCCTGCCGACGACCTTTTCGATACGGGATGAGCAGGCGCTACAGCTCATGCCGGTAATGCTTAAATGCTCCTTGCGCATAATGACTCCTTATATAAATGTAGCTCGGCGGCTTGCTTGAATAAGCACGAGCCACGCGATATTGCTCGAAAAACAGAGGGCTTGATTAGCCTCTGCTAATATTATAGCAAAGTTTATGCTTAATGCAAGCGGCGGTGGAAAATAAAAACTGCCCGCTATCCTTAGGATAACAGGCAGGAAGGATTCATGCTATAAAGAGCATATACAGCGCGACGGCGAGTACGGGAACGAAGGCTGCGGCGTGGGCGTAATCCTTGTTGCGCAGGGATTTATAGACGGCGCGCGCGGCTAAAAGACCGATTAGGATCCAAATAGGACCATTGACCTCATGAAAAAAATCCTCGAAGGTTTTGTCAAACATAAGCATTCTCCTTTCGCTAGCGATGAAGATGACGCTGTTTATAAAAAAACACCCGCGTAAAGCAGGTGTGATTTGTGAATGGTGCCTCAGCACAGAATCGAACTGTGGACACAAGGATTTTCAGTCCTTTGCTCTACCAACTGAGCTACCGAGGCATGATTGGCGACCCGGATGGGACTCGAACCCACGACCTCCGCCGTGACAGGGCGGCATTCTAACCAACTGAACCACCGGGCCATGTACATAGCTTAAAAAAGGGCAAAAAAAATGGTGGGCGCTGACGGGATCGAACCGCCGACATTCTGCTTGTAAGGCAGACGCTCTCCCAGCTGAGCTAAGCGCCCGGTTATGGTGACCGGTGGGGGAATCGAACCCCCGATACCGCCGTGAAAGGGCGGTGTCTTAACCGCTTGACCAACCGGCCAAAGTGTGGTGACCCATGTAGGCCTCGAACCTACGACACCCTGATTAAGAGTCAGGTGCTCTACCAACTGAGCTAATGGGCCGTGGTCACGTTACTTGAATATAATACACCATCTTTCAGAAAAAAGCAAGCCCTTTTTTGAAAAAAAGTAAAAAAAGTTTAGTTGGGCACAAAAGGTTTGACTATGACGGCGGAAAAGCATACAATTAAATTGATATGTGGCTCTAAGATTCGCTATAACGGAGGTTGAACGTATGCAGTACGATATTGGTGTTATCGGCGGCGGACCGGCAGGCATTTCTGCCGCGCTTACCGCGGCCAGCAAGGGACGTAAGGTAGTATTATTCGAGGCTCATGGCTTCAGCCCGCGCTTGCGTAGCGTGGCTAAAGTTACCGATTATTTGGGTATCCCCGATATTTCCGGCTCGGAGCTGATGGATGCCTTCGTTAAGCATTTGCGTCAAAGCGAGGTCGACGTGGTGGAGGCGAAGATCATTTCCCTGCGCGAGGTGGGCGAGGGCTTCGTTCTGGGAACGCCGCAGGGCGAGTATTCCGCGGACGCGGTGGTCTTGGCGACCGGCATTTCCCGTTCCACGCTGATCCCTGGCGAGAAGGAGTTCTTGGGACGCGGCGTAAGCTATTGCGCGCTCGTGGACGCTGCTAAATATAAGGGTAAGCGCGTGGCGGCGGTGGCGACGGTGCCGGACGCGATGGAGGAGATCGAGTATTTGGCGGAGCAATGCGAGCAGGTATTCTTCTTCCCGCGTTATCAAGGCTTCGTGCCGCCGAAGAAGAAGAACATCAACGTTATTTTAGATACGCCGACCGAGATCACCGGTACGGATAAGGTTACTGGCATTCGCGCGGGTGATGATTTTTACAGCGTGCAGGCAGCCTTTGTGTTCCGCGCTAGCGATCCTCTGAATAGCTTCCTGCCAGGCTTGCAGATTCGCGGGCGCAGCATTTACGTTGACGATCAGGCGCAAACCAATATCGAGGGTGTATTCGCAGGCGGCGATTGCACCGGTCAGCCGTGGCAGGTAAATCGTGCCGCGGGGCAGGGCCAGAAGGCGGCCTTGAGCGCGATTCGCTATCTGGCGCGCCGTAACGAGGGCATTAGTACGCAATTTTATGTTCTGGATTAATAATTATACCTACTGATAGTATATAGAAAGCTTTTTTTCGAACGTAATTTGTGTTAAAATATAGGTTATGATATTGTTTGGTTTGGAGGAATATATATGTTAGATATGAAATTTGTCCGTGAGAATCCGGAAAAGGTTATGCAGGCCGTCGCTAATCGTAACGGTCATTTGGATTTAACCGAATTTTTGGCCTTGGATAAGCAGCGCCGCGAGCTGACGCAGCAGGTCGAGGCTCTGAAAAAGGAGCGTAACAGCGCTTCTCAGGCTATCGGCAAGCTGAAGAAGGCAGGCGAGGACGCGACCGAGCAAATGGCAGAGGTGCGTGCCTTGGGCGACAAGATCGCCGCTGATGACAAGGAGCTGAAGGAGATCGAGGATCGCTTGAAAAGCATTCTGCTGACGATTCCGAATTTGCCCGCCGATGACGTTCCCGTGGGCAAGGACGATACCTGCAACCCCGTGGTTCGCATCTGGGGCGAGCCGACTAAGTTCGATTTTGAGCCGAAGGCGCATTGGGATTTGGGCGAAGGCTTGGGTATTTTGGATTTCGAGCGCGGCGTTAAGGTTTCTGGCGCGCGTTACGTGTTCTATAAGGGCTTAGGCTCTCGCTTGGAGCGCGCGGTAATCAGCTTTTTCCTTGATCTGCACACGCAAAAGCATGGCTATACCGAGTTCTTCCCGCCGTTCATCGTTAATGGCGCAAGCATGCAGGGTACCGGTCAATTACCGAAATTCGCCGAGGATATGTATAAGCTGGAAAACGGCGATATGTATTTGATCCCGACTGCCGAGGTTCCCGTAACCAATTATCATCGTGATGATATTCTGAGCGGCGAGCAGCTGCCTGTAAAATACACTGCTTATAGTGCTTGCTTCCGTGCCGAGGCTGGTGCGGCAGGTCGCGATACCCGTGGCTTGATCCGTATGCACCAGTTCAATAAGGTCGAGCTGGTAAAATTCACGAAGCCCGAGGAGTCTTGGGAGGAGCTGGATAAGCTGACGCATGACGCGGAGGAGGTTTTGCAGGCTCTGGAGCTTCCCTATCACGTAGTACGCCTGTGTACCGGCGATTTGGGCTTCAGCTCCGCGACCACCTATGATTTGGAGGTTTGGCTGCCAGCGGCTAATTGCTACCGTGAGATTTCCTCCTGCTCCAACTTCTTGGATTTCCAGGCACGTCGTGCTAACATCCGCTTCCGTCGTGATGCTAAGTCCAAGCCGGAGTTCGTGCATACGCTGAATGGCAGCGGCGTGGCAGTAGGTCGTACCGTGGCGGCTATTTTGGAAAACTATCAGCAGGCGGACGGCAGCGTCGTAGTGCCGAAGGTTCTGCGTCCGTACATGGGCTGCGACGTGATCAAAGCGCCCGAAAAATAAGATATAAAGGTATTGGCGGCTCTCCGTGAGGGGAGCCGTTTTTAGGAGGCTGTGAGATGTCTATTGCAAAGGTGAAGGAATATTTTCGAGGCTTGGGTATGGAGGAGCGCGTGCGTGAGCTGGCGCTTTCGAGCGCGACGGTGGAGCTGGCGGCGCAGGCTTTGGGCTGCGAGCCCTGTAGAATCGCGAAAACCCTGTCCTTCATGGTGAAGGACACCCCGATTTTGATCGTTGCCGCCGGCGACGCGAAGGTGGATAATGCCAAATATAAGGCGTGCTTCGGCGTGAAGGCGAAGATGCTCGCCTTCGACGTGGTGGAGGAGCTGATAGGTCATGCCGTGGGCGGCGTGTGCCCCTTCGCCGTCAACGAGGGCGTGCAGGTCTATCTTGACGAATCGCTCAAGCGCTTCGTGACCGTCTTTCCCGCTTGTGGCAGCGGTAACAGCGCTATCGAGCTGACGATAGCGGAGCTGGAGCGCTATTCGGGCTATGAGAGCTGGGTGGACGTGTGCAAGGCATGGCAGGATAACGTCTAGAGGCGTTATTAGTATAATAGCTTACGTTTTGCCACGCAAAAATATCCGTTGTTGTTTATTTGATGACGATTATAATATATGTTAAAGATAAAAAGAGCCTATGGGAGAACTTTTCTCCCATAGGCTCTTTGTTTTGCTAGGCTAAGTACGCGTCGGTCGCGTGGCTTAGCCTATGCTGCTGCTTTGGCACTGCATTGATTCACCGGTCGGCATTATATGCCAAGCTCACAGCTGCGCCAGCAGTTTCGCCCGATCGGCTTGCGGAATTTCGAGGGAGTTCATGGCTTCCTCAGGCGTATAGTGACAGTTTTTAACCAGAGCTTTGACGTTATTTAATAAAGTTATAGCGATGCCCTCGCTACGACC
>CAYZOZ010000058.1:0-7278 GCA_964480295.1 uncultured Phascolarctobacterium sp. | reverse complement strand
CGCTCGACATAAGCAAGCGCTTCAGTAAAATAAAAACATCTTCTATAAAGCATAATTGGAAAGTAGCCCTTCCATAGATAAATTATAATTTTTTGTCTACTCGCTGTCCAATACCTAGATTGGCATTTTAGTCATACCTAAAAGGCATGAGATAACAAGCACGATACTGAAAAGCTATTTAAGCCTTTCTCCCTCAGCCCTCTTAAATACTGTAATTATTTACCGTGCGCGCCTGGTAGTCATCGATGATGTCCTGTAGAGTAATGTGGTCAAGATAGTCAGTGATCACCTTATTTAGCCCTTGCCACATCGGGAAGGTTATACACTCCGCGCGTCGCTCGCAGCCCTGCGGATTGGTATCCAGACAGGAGATCGGTGCCAGCGTGCCCTCCGTCAGCCGCAGAATATCGCCCACCGTATACTCGCTCGGAGAATGTACCAAACGGTAGCCACCCTGAAAACCTCGGTTCGCCTGCAAAACATTGGACTTATTCAATACGGGAACGATCTGCTCCAGGTACTTTTTCGAAATCTTTTGCCTCGCGGCAATGTCCTTCAACGCCACATAGCCGTCCTGCTGATGAAACGCCAAATCCAGCAGCATTCGTAAAGCATAGCGTCCTTTAGTAGAAATTTTCATATTTAACCCACCTCTATCGTCCGAGTTCCAAATCAGACAAATACTACCTAAATTATAGGCTATTCTCCGGCAATCGTCAATCATTATGTCCTTTTTGCAAGTAAAAATTACGCGCATAATAAAAGACTCTGCCTCAGTTGAGAAGCAGAGTCCTGATAGGTAACGGGGATTACAGTTTTTCTACCAATGCCATGCCGGCTTCTAGCGCCTTAGTGTTGGCTTCCTCGGTTCCCTTAGGAACGCGGTTCAGCACAGCCTTCAAAATCGCATCCTTAGAAACACATTTCGTCAAGCCGACTACCGCGCCCAAGGCGACGATGTTCGCGAACAGCGTCTTGCCGCACACGGTGTTGGCGGTGTGCGTGATGGGCAAATCCACGCGCTTGCCATAGGTGCCGGGCACCTCGCTGACGAAGAGCGTATCCGTGATCACGGTGGTATGCGCATCGCAGTCGACGGTATATTTATTAGCCGCCTCCTGGCTCATTACCAAAAGATAGTCGGGATCGATGACGCGGCTGAAATAAATCGGCTCATCGGAAATAATGGCCTCGGCCTTGGAGGAGCCGCCACGTGCTTCAGGTCCATAGGATTGGGATTGTACGGCCAGCTTGTCATCCAAGAGGGCAGCTTCGGCCAGAATAATACCGGCGGTGATCAAACCCTGTCCACCAGTACCGGAAAAACGAAAGCTATGTCTCATGATTATTTACCCTCCTGTGCGCGCTTAATCAATTCGTCGTAGGCAGCGGTATATTCCTGTACGTCGTTATTTTCGTAAAGTACGCCGATTGGGAATTTACCTGCCGCCAACGCCTCTGCCTTTTTCTCCTCGTCCATGCGATCCCAAACCGCTTTGAGTACGCCATGGTCACGCTGCCACATCATCATTTGCGCGGGGCCACCCATTTTATTCTGACGACCGAAGGAAATCGGGCAAGCGCTAACTACCTCGATAATGGAGAAGCCCTTATGGGCAATGCCCTTAGCGATCACGTCCACCAGCTGCGGTACGTGATAGGTGGTGCCGCGTGCCACATAGGTCGCGCCGGCAGCCTGAGCCAGCTGGAGCAGATTGAAGCTGGGCTCGATCGTATTATAGGGAGCGGTGGTAGCCTTAGAGCCCTTCGGAGTCATGGGGGAATATTGACCGCCCGTCATACCGTAAATGCTGTTATTATATACCACCAAGGTCAAATCGATATTGCGGCGTGCGGCGTGAATCAGATGATTGCCACCAATAGCGGTGCAGTCACCATCACCGCTGCACACGATAACGTTCAGCTTGGGATTGCCCATTTTTACGCCGGTAGCGATGGGCAGCGCGCGACCATGCAGGGTGTTGGCGGTATTGAAGTCCAGATAGCCGGAGCTACGACTGGAGCAGCCGATACCGCTGATCACTGCCACATCGTCCTTTGCCAAGCCCTGCTTGTCGATAGCCTTGACGATGGCACCGGTAATAACGCCGTTGCCGCAGCCGGGACACCAAATGTGAGGCAGGCGGCCCGGACGAAAATATTTAGCGATTAAATCTTCCATTACGCTCATATGCTTATTCTCCTCTCATCCGCTTAGGCCATAGCCTTTTTAATTTCCGCCAGCAGCTCGGCAGGTGTGGCAGATTCGTTATCATATTTAGCAAAGAGGCTTACGGGTACCTTGCCTGCTACGGCGCGTTCAACCTCCAGAACGTATTGACCGCAATTCAGCTCGTGTACGAGAATGCCCTTGACCTTGCCTGCCAGCTCCTTGATCTGCTTTTCGGCGAACGGCCAAATGGTAATCGGACGCACGAAGCCGACCTTCAAGCCCTCCGCGCGCGCCATATCCACTGCCTCATAGGCAGTACGCGCAGCGCCACCGAAGGCTACTACGGCGAACTCCGCATCCTCCATCTTATAGTTTTCGACCTGTACGATGTCGTCCAGATTATCCTCCAGCTTGCTACGCAGACGATCCTGCGAGCTCTTGGTTGCAGCACCAGTGCCCTTGGGGAAGCCAGTCTCATCATGCACCAAACCTGTTACGTGCCAACGATAGCCGCTACCGAACGGAGCCATAGCCGGCACCTTGGAGCCATCCTCGCAGCCATAGGCCAAATAGTCCTCGGGCGCGCAGGCGGGCTGCTTGCGCTCAGCCTGCGGAATCTCGTCATAATTATCGGGCAGCTCGATTTTCTCGCGCATATGACCGATAACCTCGTCCATGAGCAGGATGACCGGACAGCGATATTTTTCCGCCAAGGCTACCGCGCGCATGGTCAAATCAAAGCATTCGGGAACACTGGAGGGGGATACGGTGATCAGCCAATGGTCGCCGTGCGTGCCCCAGCGCGCCTGCATAACCTCGCCCTGCGCCGGAGAGGTCGGCTGACCAGTTGCCGGGCCCACGCGCTGCACGTTGACGATAACGCAGGGAATCTCGGCGATACACGCCAAGCCCAGCATTTCCTGCTTCAGGGAGAAGCCAGGGCCACTGGTGGCGGTCATAGCCTTTTTGCCCGCCATGGACGCGCCGATGACGGTGCCCAGACCGGCGATCTCGTCCTCGGTCTGCATAAATTTGCCGCCCACCTGAGGCAGACGCAGCGCTAATTGTTCAGCAATTTCCGTGGAAGGGGTGATCGGATAACCGCCGTAAAATTTTACACCGGCAGCAATCGCACCCTCAACAACTGCTTGGTTACCTTGTAACAGCAGGATTCTTGACATGGGTAATTCACTCCTTTTATTTATCTACCAAGATAGCATAATCGGGGCAACGCATCTCGCATTGTCCGCATTTGATACAATTTTCTTCAGCAACGGCTTCGACCTTGCCTACTTCGTTGACTGCCAAAACCTTTTTGGGGCAGAAAGCCGCGCAAATACCGCAGCCCTTGCAACGCTTAGTAATGATCTTTAAGCTCATACGGTAACCTCCTTCTGATACCTCGTTTTTACAGCATAGTACAGCCTTATATATATTATATCGAAAAAATCTTTTTCAATAAAGACCTTTTTGCTTTATCTTGAGTAAATCTGGAAAAACTTAGCTACTTATTACCTCTATTACCTAGCTTTCAAGCACAATTTTTCCCTCGATGACTGGTATTTGAACCCTAAAGCAGTTATAATATTGGTGAATAATTATGGAACGACACTTACCGGAAGGAGGAAGGATATGAAGCTAGCTAACGAAATACCGAAGGCGACGCGCATTTTAGAGGCTGCCGAGAGGATTTTTTCCGTCTACGGCTATGAGAGAGCCACCCTGGACGAGATCATCACCCTAGCCGACGTGGGCAAGGGCACGGTATATAAATATTTCGGCAATAAGGAGCAGCTTTTCTACAAGCTGGTGACGGACAAGAACAAGCCCTTCGTCGAAAGCCTGCGTCAGGCGACGGACGCGGCGGACGGCTTCAAAGCCAAGCTTCTGGCGTACTTCCGCGAGTTCGTGCGCTTTTACTACGCCAACACCGCGCTTTGGCAAATCATCTGCTTCGAGATGCTGGGCGCGGGCAAGGCAGGTCTTGTGCAAAGGGTGAACGGCGAATACCGCGTGCTCTCGCGCTATAGCCAAGTGAGCATCTCGCCCGAGCTAGAGGAGCAGATTCTGCGCTACCACACCCTGCTTATGGAGGAATACCACATTTTGGAGGATATCCTGCGTACCGCCTACAAGGCAGGCGCGCTCAAGGATACCATGGATATCGAGATTACCGGCAAATACCTCTTCTTCGGCGTGGCGATGAGCATCTTCAATCCCACGCAGGCCGTAAAGAATAATTTAGAGCCCGAAAAGGCGGCGGAGCTGATCGTCGACCGTTACCTTTACGGGGACATGAAGGCCGTATAAAGATTAACAGCTGTTGACTGCGAGCTAACGCGGTACAACAGCTGTTTTTTTATTTTAGGCAAGTAGCTTTTTCCAGAACGGATAGGTGCTGAGCGCGACTACCACGAGCAGCACCAGCACGTCGCTAATACCCAGTGGCTCGGAGGGCATATTCTTATAGGTATTGCTACCGAAGCCCTTCAGCTCCATGGAAAGCGCCAGCGTCTCGGATTTCGCCACCGCGCGCATGACGAGCGGGCGAATCACCACAAGATACGCCAAGAAGCGTTTAATGATATTGCCGCGATTGGAATAGCCTCGGCAGCTTTGCGCGTCCAGCGTGATCTCGCTGTCACTGAGGAAATTGGGGACGAAGCGCAGCGCCGTAGTCAGCATGAAGGCGTACTCGCAGGGCATATGGAAGCGATCCACCAAAGCCTTGGCGATGTCCTGAATACGCGCCGCCGCCAGCAGACAGAGAAACGCCATCGTCATGACGAGCATACGCAGACCGCCGATCAAAGCGATCTTCAGCGGAGAGCCGAAAAGCAGCTGCAAGAGGATCATCATACCGGTGAACACCGCCAAGCCGCCGATTGCCGCCATCGTCATGCGATCATGCTTAATATAGAGGAGCAGCGCCAGCTCCAGCACGAGGATTGTCGCTACGACCTCGACGGGCAGGATGAACACCCACGCCGTAATCGCCACCGTGACGATGATTTTAGTAAACGCGGTAAGCTTCATTTACTCCGCCTCCCTTCGTACAGCGGCGACAAGCTCGGCCGCTGTCGCGGCCTCTATTCCCAAAGCGGTCGCCAGCGATGCCACCGTGGGGCGACGCAAGCCCCATTCCTCCACCGCGTAGCCACCTCCGAACAGCTCCTTGGGCGCGCCGTCGAACACCTTGCGTCCCTGATGCAGCACGATCGCGCGCTTAGCGTACCGACGCACGATATCCATATCATGGGAAATCAAAACGATCGTTATACCACGTTTTTCGTTGATCGCCTTGAGATACTCCATCATGCCCTCCTTCTCTAGGGCATCCTGACCATTGGTGATCTCGTCCAAAATCAGCGTGCGCGGATTCAGCGCCAGCGCCACCGCCACGCCCAAGCGACGCTTCTGACCGAAGCTCAATAAACGCGGATACTCGTCGCGCAGCTCCGTCATACCCATAGCCTCCAAGGCCTCGTTCGTGCGACGCTGCACCGTTTCCTCCGTCATCTTCTTCGCGCGCGGACCGTAGGCGACCTCGTCGAATACGGTGTCCTCCAAAATCTGTAAATCGGGGTTTTGGAACACGTAACCGATCTTATCCGCCAAATCGGCAGGCTCGTAATTGGCGATGTCCTCGCCGTCCACCAGCACCTTACCGCTGCGCGGATGGCAGAGCGCCATAAACAAACGGCTCAGCGTGGTCTTACCGCTGCCGTTATGACCGAGCAGGGCGACGAACTCGCCGTCCTCGATCCTACATTCCATATCGTTTATTACCGGCTGCCCACGCAAGTAGGCGAAATTAACATCCTTAGCCTCAAGCATCAGTCAGCACTCCCTTCCCCTGCAACAATACCAAAGGTTTTAAAATCGTCCAAGGCATCCTGCTCCGCGCGCCAATCACCTAAATCAAGCTGCAATTTTTCCTGCAAGCCCAGCTTGATTTGCCACAAGGTCGGCAAAAGCGGACGCAGCTGCTCGTCCTCATACATTTTCGGTGCGGCCGCCTCGAAGGCTCCCGCAGCCACCAGCTCGCCCTCCTTGAGCACCACGAGGTCGCTCACATAGGGCAGGAGATAATCCATACGATGCTCCACCGCCACGATCGTCGTGCCATAGCGCTGATGAATGTCCCACACCAGCTTATACAACGACTGCGCGCCGTCCGGATCCATTGCGGAAACAGGCTCGTCCAAAACGATGATGTCGGGGTGTACCGCCAAGGTCGCAGCCAAAAGCAGACGCTGGCGCTGCCCGCCGCTCAGCTCGTCCAGCTGATAGCTTTCGCGCCCCGGCAGACCAACGTCCTCCAAGGCCTGCGCCGTGCGCTCGGCGATCTCCGCAGGGGCGAAGCCGTGGTTGAGCAGAGCGAAGGCGATCTCCTCGCCCGCCGTCAGCGAAACCAGCTGGCTTTCGTAGTCCTCCATGATGAAGCCCACGCGCATCGCCAAATCGGAAACGCGCTTACCCTTGGTGCTTTCGCCGAAAAGACTCACGTCGCCGCTGTAGCGACCACCCATATAAAAGGGAACTATACCCGTCATCGCCTTGCACAGCGTGGTCTTGCCAGCGCCACTGGGGCCCGTGATCGCGGTAAAGCTGCCCTTCTTAATCTCCAAATTGATGTCCTTGAGCACCAAGTCGGATTTTTTATAGCCAAAATAGAAATTCTCGATTCTAATAACGCTTTCCATCTACTTCTCCTCCTCCTGCACATAGAACAGCTTGCGCACGGGCGCATAGAGGAAGAAGGTGATCAAGCCATTCAAAACGCCGACTATGCACACCACGGGCAGCATGGCGAAGATCCACACGTGCAGGGGCAATCCCAGCACCGTCTTGAGAATAAAGGTGAATACGCCGCCGCTGGTGACGGTCGCCAAAAGGCCGGTCACGAAGGGACGCAGCTTCCACTCGCCCAGCTTCGCCGCGAACATCGCTTTAACGAGGATGCAACACATGCTCGCGCCTGCCAGCTCGCTAACAAGATTGCCCAACGGAAAAGCCGACTTCGAGGACGGTACGAGCGTCAGACCGGCGATAAAGCCCATGCCCAGAGCGCGCGTAAGATTCGGACGCGTCAGATTGATAAC
>CAYZOZ010000057.1:0-7284 GCA_964480295.1 uncultured Phascolarctobacterium sp. | reverse complement strand
TCTAAAGACGATTCTGACGGCTGCCATGTGGGCGGAGGATAATCGCTTTATACTTTAACATAACACCCCTATAGAAGGAGATTTGGATGCTTAATAAATTACAGGCCCTTGAAGACAGATATTTGGATTTGGAGGCGAAGATCAGCGATCCGGAGGTGATCGCGGATCAGGCTAATTGGTTGAAGGCTACGAAGGCGCATGCCAAGCTGGAGCCTATCGTGACCGCCTATCGCGATTATCGTGCGCTGTGCGAGGCGCAGAGCGAGGCGGAGGAGCTTTTGCGCGCCAACGAGGATCCCGAGCTGGTGGAGATGGCGAAGGAGGAGCTGAAGGAGCTGAAGCCGCAGCTGGAGCGCTATGAGGAGCAGCTGACGATTTTGCTGCTGCCCTCCGATCCCAATGATGATAAGAACGTTATCGTGGAGATTCGCGGCGGCGCAGGCGGCGATGAGGCGGCGCTTTTTGCCGGCGTGCTGTTTCGTATGTATACGCGCTATGCGGAGACGCGTGGCTGGCGTATTGAGGTGATGGACTCCAGCCCGACCGAGCTGGGCGGCTTTAAGGAAGTAGTTTTTCAGATCAACGGCGACGCGGTATACAGTCGCATGAAGTTCGAGAGTGGCGTGCATCGCGTACAGCGCGTGCCGGAAACGGAGTCACAGGGGCGCGTGCATACCTCCACCGTGACGGTGGCGGTGCTGCCTGAGGCGGAGGAGGTTGACGTGGAGATCAATCCTGCCGACCTGCGCATCGATACCTATCGTGCGGGCGGTGCCGGCGGTCAGTACGTCAACAAGACGGAGTCCGCAGTGCGTATGACGCACATTCCCACGGGCATCGTGGCGCAGTGCCAGGACGAGAAGTCCCAGCTGAAGAACCGTGAGAAATGCCTGCGTGTTCTGCGTGCGCGCATTTTGGAGCGTGCGCAGGAGGAGCAGCGCGCTGCCACGGCGGAGGATCGCAAAAGCCAGGTAGGCACGGGCGATCGCTCGGAGCGTATCCGCACCTATAATTATCCGCAGGGACGCGTCACCGATCATCGCATCGGCTTGACGCTGCACAAATTGGACGCTATCGTTAACGGTGATTTGGACGAGCTTTTGGACGCGCTGATCACCGCGAAGCAGAGCGAATTATTAAGACAGGTGAAGTAGGATGGGTAAGTCTGTCTGGACCATTATGGAAATTTTAAACTGGACGAAGCAGTACTTCGAAGCAAGGGGCGTGGAGAATCCGCGCCTTGATGCTGAGGTACTGCTTTGTGCTGTCTTGCATTGCGAACGTGTTATGCTTTACGTGGATTTTGAGCGTCCGTTGAGCGCGGAGGAGCTGGCGCAGTATCGCGAGTACGTGCGTCGACGTGGTGCCTTTGAGCCTTTAGCGTATATTTTGGGCGAGAAGGCTTTTATGCGCAACAGCTTCAAGGTTACGCCGGCGACGCTGGTGCCGCGTCCAGAAACGGAGCTTTTGGTGGAAAGCATAGTGCGTGTCGCTCCCTTGCTAAAGGACGAGGGCGAGGTGAAAATCCTCGACATCGGCACTGGTAGCGGTGCGATCGTCGTGTCACTTTTGGATTATTTGCCTAAGGCGAAGGGCGTGGGCGTGGATATTAGCGTGGACGCGCTGATCGTGGCGAAGGAGAATTCCGATCGCATAGGTGTGAATGGGCGCATCGGCTTCGTGCGCAGCGACGTGTTCAGCAAGCTGCCTTTGGAGAAGAAGTTCGATATTATTGTTTCTAATCCGCCCTATATCCCTGCGGCGGATATCGCCGGCTTGGATAAGGACGTACAGCGGGAGCCACGCGGCGCGTTGGACGGCGGTGTGGACGGCTTGGACTTTTATCGGCGCATTACGCGGGACGCGGCGGCACATATGGAGTCGGAAGGCCTGCTGGCGTTCGAGGTCGGCATGGGGCAGGCGGACGCGGTGCGTACCCTGTGCGTGGAGCATGGCTTTAGCATGACGGGCGTGCGCAAGGATTATGCGGGCATCGAGCGTATGGTATTCGCTTTGAAAACGAAGCAGGACGGAGGTGAGGAAAGGTATGCAAACCTGCTATTGGAAGCTACACGCGAGCTGTAAGGAGCAAGAAGGGGAGCGGACGGCGGCGGATCGCCAAGCCTTCGCGGCGGCGGCGGAGCTTATTCGCGGAGGCGAGGTGGTCGCCTTCCCGACGGAAACGGTTTATGGGTTGGGGGCGGACGCGCTGAACCCCGCGGCGGTGGCGAAGATCTTCGCCGCTAAGGGCAGACCGCAGGATAATCCCTTGATCGTGCATATCGCACGTAAGGAGGATATCGCTCCCTTGACTACAGGGCTGAACGCGAACGCGCGCAAGCTTATGGAGCATTTCATGCCCGGTCCCTTGACGATGATCGTGCCTAAGGCGGCGATCATTCCCGATGTGACCAGCGCGGGACTGGCGACGGTGGGCGTGCGTTTCCCGATTCACCCCGACGCGCAGGCGTTTATTAGGGCGTGCGGCTGTCCGATCGCCGCACCCTCGGCGAATATTAGTGGTCGTCCCAGCCCGACTAACGCACAGGACGTGCTTGAGGATATGCAGGGAAAAATCGCCGGTGTTTTGGATGGTGGCAGCTGCGGCGTGGGCTTGGAATCGACGGTCGTGGATACGACTAGCCCCGTGCCGACTATCTGTCGTCCGGGCGGCGTGACCTATGAGATGCTGACGGAGGTCTTGGGGGCGGTGGAGATCGATCCGGCGCTGCGGGGCGATAAGAACTTTAAGCCCAAGGCTCCCGGTATGAAGTACCGTCATTATGCACCCAAGGAGCCAGTGTACCTGTTCGAAGGCGAGGCGATTGAGTTTATATTGACGTTCGTTTCCAAAGGCTTGGCGGCGGGGCTGAAGGTTGGCGTGCTTTGCGACAGTACGCTGCGGGCGGCGCTGCCCGATGACGCTAACCTGCTTTGCTCCTGCTGGGGCGACGCGCGCGAGCAGCTGGCGGCGGATCTCTTCTATCTGCTGCGTGACTTCGATCGCACACGTCCGGACGTGATCCTGGCGCAGGGCGTTAGCGAGGACGGCATCGGTTTGGCGATTATGAATCGCTTGCGTAAGGCCGCCGGCTATCAGCTGGTTACTTATGAAAATGGTAAATTAACTATAAAAAGTGATAAACAAATACCGAATTTTATGGTACAATAAACACGTATTACATATTTAATTAAGTAGATGTAGTGTTTTGAAGGAGGATGTCATCAATGAAAATAGCAATGGCCTGTGACCATGGTGGCTTTCATTTGAAGGAGCATTTGAAAAAATATCTTGCGGAAAAGGGCATCGAGGTCGTGGATCACGGTACCTATAACGAGGATAGCGTGGATTATCCTGATTTCGCCGCTAAGCTTTGTGAGGATATTACGAGCGGCGCAAGCGGTGCGGAGCGCGGAATTTTGATCTGCGGTACCGGCATCGGCATTTCTATCGCCGCCAATAAATGCAAGGGCATTCGTGCCGCTTTGTGCGCGGACGTGTTCTCCGCTAAGATGAGCCGTGAGCATAATAACGCTAACGTGCTGTGCATGGGCGAGCGCACGACCGGCGTAGGTCTTGCCGAGATGATCACCGATACCTGGCTGGAGACGGAGTTTGCCGGCGGCAGACATCAAAGACGTGTCGATAAGATCATGGCTTTGGAAAAATAAGCTCGTTTATCAAGAAAGTGCCTTGAAAAATAAATAAAAGAAAAGGGACGATGGCTATGGAAGCAGAGAGGTTTACACAGGAGGTCGTGGCGGAGCTAACCGCCGCCGCCGAGGAGCTGATCGCGATCGCGCAGCCCCGTGCGGGACGTATTTTCGTGCTTGGCTGTAGCACTAGCGAGGTACTCGGTAAAAAAATCGGTACCGGAGGCAGCAGTCAGGTCGCCGTAGCCATGTTCGAGGCGGTACGGAGGGTGTGCGAGGCGCATTCGCTGTATTTGGCAGTGCAGTGCTGCGAGCATTTGAACCGTGCGCTGGTAGTGGAAGCGACCGCTGCGGAACGCTATAATTTAAACGAGGTGACGGTGCGTCCCATCGCGCACGCCGGCGGAGCTATGGCCACAGCGGCCTATGAGGGCTTTGCCGAGCCTGTGGTGGTGGAGAGCATCAGCGCGCATTTGGGCTTGGATATTGGTCAGACGCTAATCGGTATGCATCTTAAAAGAGTTGCCGTACCAGTGCGCCTGCAATATAAAAAAATTGGTGAAGCGGTTCTTACCGCCGCCAAAACGCGTCCGCCGCTAATAGGCGGACCGAGAGCGCATTATGAGGAGGATCGTCCCTGACATAAGGGGAGGCTCGCGTAGTGCGTGATACTGTTTTATTTATTTTAGGAGGGACTTTTAATGAATCTTGAAAAGCTCGCAGTAGTTGACCCCGAAATTGATGGGATTATCCATGAGGAGCTGAATCGTCAACGCAACAAAATCGAATTGATCGCTTCGGAGAACTTCGTTACCCCCGCGGTAATGGAGGCAATGGGAACTATTCTCACGAATAAATACGCAGAGGGCTATCCCGGTCATCGCTATTATGGTGGCTGCGAATATGTCGATAAGGTGGAAACTTTGGCTATCGAGCGCGCAAAGAAGCTTTTTGGCGCGAAATTCGCTAACGTACAGCCTCATTGCGGTGCTAGCACCAATATGACCATTTACTTCGCTTTCCTGAAGCCCGGCGATACCATGATGGGCATGGATCTTTCCCAAGGCGGACATCTTTCCCATGGATCCCCGGTAAATATTTCCGGTAAATATTATAACGTCGTACATTACGGCGTGGATCCAGAAACCGAAATGCTGGATTACGAGGGCTTGGAAGCGGCAGTGAAGGAGCATCATCCGAAGCTGATCGTTGCTGGTGCCAGCGCTTATCCGCGTATCATCGATTTCGAGCGTATCGCGAATATCGCGCATAGCAACGGCGCGATGCTTTTGGTCGATATGGCGCATATCGCTGGCTTGGTTGCGGCAGGCCTGCATCCGTCCCCAGTTCCCTATGCTGATTTCGTAACTACTACTACTCATAAAACTCTGCGTGGCCCTCGCGGCGGCATTATCCTGACCAATAACGAGGAGTACGCTAAAAAGATCGATAAGGCGGTATTCCCCGGCTTGCAGGGTGGCCCGCTGATGCACGTCATCGCCGCTAAGGCAGTGGCCTTCGGCGAGGCGCTGAAGCCCGAATTCAAGGAATATCAGACTAATATCGTGAAGAATGCCAAGGCTTTTGCCGAGGCGCTGAAGGGCGAGGGCTTCCGTCTTGTTTCCGGCGGTACCGAGAACCATTTGATCCTGGTAGATGTACGCAATAAGAACCTGACCGGTAAGGAAGCGGAGCATCTTTTGGATAACGTTGGTATTACCTGCAACAAGAACACCATTCCCTTCGATCCTGCCAGCCCCTTCGTTACCAGTGGTCTGCGTTTGGGCACTCCCGCTGCCACCACTCGTGGCTTCAAGGAGGAGGACTTCCGCGAGATCGCGTCCATTATGGGCTTGGTGCTGAATAATCCTACGGACGAGGCTAAGCATGCCGAGGCTGCTAAGCGCGTAGCCGCATTGTGCGCTAAATATCCCATGTACCCCAATATTCAATAATATAAACTATAATATTTTACAGAAAGGAACCTTCCTATGCAGATTACAGTTGTTCACCATCCGCTTTTGCAAGTAAAAATGAGTGTTCTGCGTGACCTCAAGACCGATTGTCCCACCTTTAGGCGCGTTATCGGCGAGGTGGCCATGCTGTTGACCTTTGAAGCAACGAAGAATATTCCCTTGGAAACGCATCCGGTGCTTACGCCCTTGGCGGAAACCGTGGGACACAGCGTGAAGGGCACGATCAATGTCATTCCTATTTTGCGTGCCGGCTTGGGCTTTTTGGAGGGTGTGCTCTCCGTGTGTCCCGAGGCTAACGTAGGTCCTATCGGTATGGCGCGCGATGAGGAGACGTTGGAGCCTGTGGAATACTATTGCAAGATTCCTAAGGATCTGGATGCCTATAATATCGTCGTCGATCCCATGCTGGCGACCGGTGGCAGTGCGGTGGCGGCAATTAATCAGCTAAAGAAGCGCGGACTGAAAAATATTATTTTTATGTGTTTGGTGGCAGCGCCCGAGGGTGTGAAGCGTTTGAACGCCGCGCATCCGGAGGTAAAGATCATCGCTGCCGCTTTGGATGATCACCTGAACGAGAAGGGCTATATCGTTCCTGGTTTGGGTGATGCTGGCGACCGTATCTTCGGTACGGTTTAAGGGCATGGAGCAGCGCGTGCGTCCCGAGTGGGACGAATATTTTATGGAGATCGCGCAGGTGGTGAGCAAGCGCTCGACCTGCTTGCGCCGCAGCGTGGGCGCGGTGATCGTCAAAAACAGGCAGATCGTTGCCACAGGCTATAACGGTACGCCTAAGGATCTCGCGCATTGCGCGGAGGTTGGCTGCTTGCGTGAGCAGCTGCACGTGCCCTCGGGGCAGAACCACGAGCTGTGCCGTGGTATTCACGCGGAGCAGAACGCGGTGGTGCAGGCTGCCTATCACGGTGTTTCCGTAAACGGAGGAACGCTGTATTGCACGCATCAGCCCTGCGTGGTTTGTACTAAGATTTTGATCAACGCGGGGATTAAGCGGATTGTGTACGCCAATCCCTATCCGGATAAGCTGGCAGAGGATATGATGCGAGCCTCCGGAATCGAGATCGATATAATCAAATAGTGGGTGAATGCCGTCCTTCGGGGCGGCATTTTGCTTGCGTCATGCAGGAAAATCCTTGCTACGGACGGCGAAGAAAGTAGTATAATATACTGCGGAGGCAGATTTCTCCGCTTATAGTGATAGTGTAGCGAAAGGAAGGGTGGCTATGGAGCTTAGCTTGGTTGGTTTGGTGTTGAATATTTGCTGCTTGCTGGGGGTTGTCGTTTTATGCTTAAAGCGGCGATCGAACGAGAATGTGGCAGAGCTTACGGAGAAGCTACAAAGGGAGCTGGAGGCGCAGCTGGAGCAGAAGCTGACGCAGGTAAAGCAGGCGATGAGCAATGATGTGCAAAGCTTGGGCAATGGCAATATGCAGGCGATCGCTCAGCTTAGTAATTTTTTAAAGGATGCGCAGGACAGCGCCTTGGCAAGGCAGAGTGATAAGCTGGAGCAATTAAAGAGCAATTTCGCGGATTCGCGTAGCGCGTTAAATGAGCAACTGGCGGAGTTCGGTAAGCAGGTGACGGGGCAGACGGAAACTCTGGAGCAGCGCTTGAGCAAGCTGGAGCAGATGAACGAGCG
>CAYZOZ010000056.1:0-7303 GCA_964480295.1 uncultured Phascolarctobacterium sp. | reverse complement strand
ACGCGGCCTTTTTGGCAGCCCTGTCCACGAAGAGCACGACCGCTGAAACTACGGAAGAAATCGCTGGCTGTGCGGCAGCGATGCGCGATCACGCTTTGAAATGCGATACCGGTATGGATATTTTCGAAATCGTAGGTACTGGCGGCGATAATGCTAACAGCTTTAACATTTCTACTACCTCCGCGTTGGTGGCAGCAGCAGGCGGCATGAAGGTGGCTAAGCACGGCAATCGTGCCGCTTCCTCTAAGTGCGGCACCGCGGATTGCTTGGAGGCTTTGGGCGTAAACATCCAGCTTGCTCCCGAAAAATGCGTGGAGCTGCTGAAGGAGGTCGGCATGTGCTTCTTCTTCGCGCAGAAATATCATAGCTCCATGAAATACGTAGGACCTATCCGTAAGGAGCTGGGCATCCGCACCGTGTTCAATATCCTTGGACCTCTGACGAACCCCGGCAGCCCGAAGAGCCAGCTTTTGGGCGTATATGACGGCTATTTGGTACAGCCGCTGGCGCAGGTGCTGATTAGCTTGGGCGTGGAGCGCGGCATGGTAGTTTACGGACAGGACAAACTGGACGAGATCTCCCTGAGCGCGCCGACCACCGTGTGCGAATTTAAGGACGGCTGGATGAAGAATTACGTGATCACTCCTGAGGAGTTCGGCTTCGAGCGTTGCGCGAAGGCTGATCTTGTCGGCGGCTTGCCTGAGGAAAACGCGCAGATTACCCGTGAGATTCTTCAGGGCGCAAAGGGACATAAGCGTAACGCCGTACTGATGAATGCCGGCGCTTCCCTCTATATCGGCGGTAAGGCGGAGAGCATGGCTGAGGGCGTTAAGCTGGCAGCGGAGCTTATTGATAGCGGTAAGGCCTTGGCTACCTTGGAGAAGCTGATCGAGCTGAGCAATAAATAATAAAGGACGATTAAAGATGATTTTAGACGATATTGCGGCCTACGCTAAGCTGCGCGTGGAGGCTGCGAAAAATAAGCGCAGTCTGCATGACGTGCGTGATGAGGCGGAGGGCAGACCTTCGGGCAGGAATTTCAGGGCGGCGCTTGCCGCTCCTGGCCTGAGCGTAATCGCCGAGCTGAAGAAGGCATCCCCCTCCAAGGGCTTGATTTCTCCCGATTTCGAGCAGCTTTATTTGGAGAAAGCGCGTGCCTATGAGCGCGGCGGCGCGGCGGCGATCTCCTGTCTGACTGAGCCGAAGTACTTCCTCGGCTGCGATGATTTCCTGCGTCGGACGCGCGCGGCGGTGGAGCTGCCGATTCTGCGCAAGGATTTCACGGTGGACGAGTACCAAATCTTCGAAGCTAAGACCTTGGGCGCGGACGCGGTGCTGCTGATTTGCGCTATCCTGAGCGAGGCGCAGCTACAGGAGTATTTGAGCCTGACGCACGAGCTGGGGCTGCACGCCCTAGTCGAGGCGCATGATGCGGACGAGGTGGCGACGGCGCTACGCTCCGGGACCGCGATCATCGGTGTGAATAATCGCAATCTGAAGGATTTTACCGTTAATCCGCTGAACAGCCTGCGCCTGCGTGAGCAAATTCCGCAGGATAGGATTTTCGTAGCGGAAAGCGGTATCAGTAAGGCGAGCGACACTGCTGGGCTCAAGGCGGCAGGCGTACAGGCGGTACTGGTGGGCGAGGCGCTGATGCGTGCCCCCGACGCGGCGGCGATGCTGAAGGAGATGCGCGATGCCTAAGATTAAGATTTGCGGCTTGAAGCGCAGGGAGGACATCGAGTGCGTCAATCGCCTTCTGCCGGATTATATCGGCTTTAACTTTTACCCGCAGTCCAAGCGCTACGTTACGCTGATGCAGGCCATGGAGCTGAAGCAGCTGCTGCGCCCTGAGATTAAGGCGGTGGGCGTGTTCGTCAATAGCGATATTTGCGAGATCGCGGCGCTGGCATCGGCAGGCGTGATCGATATGGCGCAGCTGCACGGCGATGAGGACGAGGAGTTCTGTCGTCAGCTGCGTAGACTTTTGCCGCTGCCGCTAATTAAGGCGGTGCGCGTGCGCGACAGGGAGAGTCTGCTGGGGCTGGAGCGTTATCCTGTGGACTATTTTTTGTTCGACACCTACGCGGACAATGCCTACGGCGGGACTGGTAAGCTGATGAGCGTCGACCTGACGCGGGAGCGTCTGCCCAAGCCCTATTTTTTAGCGGGGGGGCTTACGCCCGAAAATATCGGCGAGATCGTGGCGCGGACGAACGCCTACGCGGTCGATGTTTGCGGCGGCGTGGAGGAGCAGGGCGTGAAGAGCGCCGCTAAGATGCAGGCCTTCGTAGAGAATGTAAGGAGAGAGAATAAATGACCAACGAGAAAAAAGGCAGATATGGTATTCATGGCGGTCAATACATGCCTGAAACCCTGATGAACGCAGTTTTGGAGCTGGAAGCAGCTTATGAGAAATATAAGGACGACCCCGATTTTAAGGCCGAGCTAAAGCAGCTCTATCGTGAATATGCCAATAGACCGTCCCTACTTTATTATGCGGAGCGCATGACCAAGGATCTTGGCGGCGCGAAGATTTATTTGAAACGCGAGGATTTGAATCATACCGGTGCGCATAAGATTAATAACGTACTCGGCCAAATCCTTTTGGCGAAGAAAATGGGTAAGAAGCGCGTCATCGCCGAGACTGGTGCTGGTCAGCACGGCGTGGCGACAGCTACCTGTGCCGCGCTGATGGGTATGGACTGCGTGGTTTATATGGGCAAGGAGGATTGCGAGCGTCAGAAGCTGAATGTGTTCCGCATGGAGCTGCTCGGCTCGAAGGTCGTTCCCGTCGAAAGTGGTACGGGCACGCTGAAGGATGCCGTTAACGAGGCGCTGCGCGTGTGGACCGAAAGAGTGGAGGACACCTACTATGTTTTGGGCAGCGTCATGGGTCCGCATCCCTATCCCGAGATCGTGCGTGATTTCCAAAAGATCATCGGCGAGGAGATTCGCGAGCAGATGCTGGAGAAGGAAGGTCGTCTGCCGGACGTGCTGATCGCCTGTGTCGGCGGCGGCTCGAACGCTATCGGTATGTTCTACGACTTCATCACCGATAAGGATGTGCGCCTGATCGGCGTGGAGGCGGCAGGCCTGGGCGTAGATAACCCGAAGAACGCAGCCACCATGGCGAATGGCACGCTGGGCATCTTCCACGGCATGAAGTCCTACTTCTTGCAGGATGAATACGGTCAGATCGCGCCTGTTTATTCCATTTCCGCAGGCTTGGATTATCCGGGCATCGGTCCCGAGCATGCCTATTTGCATGACATCGGTCGCGCCGAATACGTGCCGGCGACCGATCAGGAGGCAGTGGATGCCTTCAATTATCTGTCCAAGATCGAGGGTATTATCCCCGCTATCGAAAGCGCTCATGCCGTAGCCTACGCTATGAAGCTGGCGCCGACGCTGGACAAGGATAAGATCATCGTTATCAATATTTCCGGTCGCGGTGATAAGGACGTTGCCGCTATCGCGCGTTATATGGGGGTTGATTTACATGAATAGAATACAGGACGCTTTTGCGAAAAATAAAAAGCTCTTCATCGGCTTCGTGACCGCTGGTGATCCGAATTTGGCGGTGACCAAGGAGCTGGTGCTGAGCATGGTGAAGGCTGGCGTGGGCATCGTGGAGTTCGGCATTCCCTTCTCTGATCCCGTGGCGGAGGGTCCCGTCATTCAGCGTGCCGATCTGCGTGCGCTGGAGGCAGGCACTACCACCGATAAGATCTTTGATCTGGTGGCAGAGCTGCGTCAGGAAACGCAGGTGCCCCTCGTGTTTTTGACCTACGCTAATCCCATTTACGCCTATGGCGCGGAGAAATTCTTCAGCCGCTGCGAGGAAAGCGGCGTGGACGGCGTGATCATCCCCGATATTCCCTATGAGGAGCGCGAGGAAATGCGTCCCTACAGCGAGCCGCATCATGTGGCGATCGTGCCGCTGATCGCGCCCACCTCTCGTGATCGTATCCAAAAGATCGCCAAAATCGGTCAGGGCTATATCTACATCGTTTCCTCCTTGGGCGTTACCGGCGTGCGTAAGGAAATCACCACCGATATCAGCGCTATCGTGGAGGAGATTCGCAAGGTGACCGACGTACCGGCGGCGGTCGGCTTCGGCATCGCCACCCCTGAGCAGGCCTACGAAATGGCGAAGGTCAGCGATGGCGCGATCGTCGGCAGCGCAATCGTTAAGCTGGTAGAGCAGTACGGCGAGGCTTCCCCTAACTATGTGTATGAATATTGTAAGTCAATGGTTGAGGCTGTTGAAAGAGCAAGTAAATAATGATGTACAATTTGTAAGTAAATAATTATTTTACAAATACCCCCTTTTATGATAAAATAAGGGGGTATTTTTTTATGTAGTAAGGAGTGAATTCGTAATGCAGAAAACAAATGAAACGAACCGTTCAGGCGGCATTTTGGGCCTGATCGAACGTATTGGTAATAAGATTCCCGATATTACCATTTTGTTCATCGGTGCTTTCGTTATTTGCTGCGTACTGTCCGCAGTCTTGTCCACCATGCACTTTGGCTTCGTGCATCCTACCACCGGTAAGGAAATTGTAGTCAACAACATGCTGAGCGGTAAAAACCTCGTGACGCTGCTTTCGAAAATGGTATCCAACTATTCAGGCTTCCCGCCGCTTGGTATGGTAATAGTTGCGACGCTTGGTATCGGTATCGCCGACGGCTCTGGCTATATCAACACCGCCTTGAAGAAGATTTTGGCGATCACGCCGAAATTTCTGATTACCCCGATCATCATCCTCGTGGGTATGCTGAGCCATTTAGGTCCCGATACCGGCTATGTAATCATCATTCCGGTTGCCGCCTATATGTTCTATGCCTCTGGTAAGCATCCTCTGGCAGGCATCGGCGCGTCCTTTGCCGGTATCGCCGGCGCCTTCGCCGCGAACTATACCCCGTCCGCGATCGATCCCGTAATTCAGGGCTTCACGCAAAGCGCGGCGCAGATCATTGATCCCAGCTATCAGGTTAACGTGCTGTGCAACTATTTCTTCGCCTTTGGCTCCACCTTCGTGGTTATTCCCAGCTGCTGGTATGTGACCGAAAGAATCGTCGAGCCCTGGCTGTGGAAGAACTGCCCCTTGGATAAGGATATCGAGGTGGGCGAGGACGGCAACACCGCCGTGACTCCGCAGGAAAACAAGGCCTTCTATGCCGCTACCGGCGTATTGCTGGTGATGGTAGTTGGCTTGATCCTGCTGCTGCTGCCCGAGGATTCCATTATGCGCGACAGCAACGGTATGCTGGCAAGCTTTAAGGCTCCCGTAATGCAGTCCATCGTTTCCCTGCTCTTCATCTACACCGGTGCCGTGGGCTTGGTGTATGGCGTTCTCGTAGGTAAATTCAAATCCTCCAAGGACGTGACCAAGGCGATGGAGGACATCACCAAAACGCTGGTACAGCTGATCGTGTTTTATTTCTTCGCGGCGCAGTTCCTCTATGCCTTCGGTGCCTCTAATATGGGCGCGCTGATCGCCGTGGCAGGCGCGGAGTTCCTGAAATCCCTCGCCCTGCCGCCGCAGGTAACCGTGTTCGGTATTATCATCTTCGTAGCCTTCTTGAATTTGATTATTACCTCCGCTTCCGCTAAATGGGCGATTTTGGCACCTATCTTCGTCCCCATGCTCATGGCGGTGGGCATCGCGCCGGAGCTGACGCAGGTGGCCTTCCGTGTCAGCGACTCCGCCGTGAACGTCGTAACTCCGATGTTCGCCTTCTATCCCCTGATTATCCTTTATTGTCAAAAATACGTGAAGAGCGCGGGCATTGGTACGCTGAGCTCCCTGATGCTGCCCTATACTGTGGCACTTTTGGTCAGCCTGACGATCATGCTCTATGTTTTCTGGGGCATGGATATTCCCTTGGGCTTGCAGGCCGATTACGTATATCCCAGAAGAATGTTTTGATAACGCTCCCATAAGGGGCTGAAAAAGTTTATGATGGAAATCTTTCCGGATTTCGAAAGGAAGTAATGTAAATGACTAATATGCAAGAACGTCTTACCGCACGCTTTTTGCGCTATGCCGCCGTCAGCTCTCAAAGCTATGAGGGCGCGCCGACCGTTCCCTCCACTCCTGGACAAAGGGAGCTGGCTGAGCTGCTCAAGCAGGATTTGGCGGAGCTGGGAGTAGTTGATCTGAGCATTAGCGAATATTCCGTACTCACCGGTCATCTGCCTAGCAATCTGCCTGAAGGCTATCATAAGGTGCCGACAGTGGGCTGGGTGGCGCATTTGGACACCGTGAACGTTAATCTTTCGCCGGACGTGCATCCGCAGCTGGTGAAAAATTATCAGGGTGGCGACGTACTGCTGAACGCGGAGAAGCAGTTCTATATCAAGGTCAGTGAGCATCCCGAGCTGAATAAGTATATCGGCAGCGACCTGATCGTCAGCGACGGCACCTCCGTGCTGGGCGCGGATAACAAGGCGGCGATCGCCAATCTTTTGGTAGCACTGGAGACTCTGCATGAGGATCCCTCGATTTTGCACGGCGATATTTATGTTTGCTTCGTGCCCGATGAGGAGGTCGGCCTTTGCGGCTCTAAGAAGATGGATTTCAGTAAATTTCCCGTGGATTTTGCCTATACCATCGATTGCTGCGAGCTGGGCGAGGTCGTTTACCAAACCTTCAATGCCGGTAGCGCGACCGTAAGGGTGAAGGGCGTGACCGCGCACCCGATGTCCGCGAAGAATACGCTCGTCAATCCCGCGCTCGTGTGCGTGGACGTAATCAACTGTCTGGACAGAATGCAGACTCCCGAGCACACCGAGGGGACGGAGGGCTTCATTTGGGTGGAATCCATGCAGGCGAATGTTTCCGAGGCAGTGCTTAATCTCAAGATTCGCGACCACAATAAGAGCCTGTACGAGGCACGCAAGAAATTCATCGCCGACGCTGTCGATTATGTGAAGGCGAAGAATCCCAAGGCCGGTATAGAGCTGGAGATCGTGGATGTTTACGGCAATATCGCCGACGCGATTACCGATGAGAACCGCGTGTGCGTGGATCATATCTTTGAGGCGATGCGTGAATTGGGCATCGAGCCGAAGGATATGGCGATGCGTGGCGGCACGGACGGCTCTTTTATTTCGACGAAGGGGATTCCCACGCCGAACTACTTCACTGGCGCGCATAATTTTCATTCTAACTGCGAATTTATGCCGATGGACGCGGTGGAAAAAAGCTGTCAGATGACGCTGAAGCTGATCGAATTGATTACAAAATAATACGCTCCTAAAGCAAAGCAGCAGCTCCTTGCATAAGTAAGG
>CAYZOZ010000055.1:1617-7682 GCA_964480295.1 uncultured Phascolarctobacterium sp. | reverse complement strand
AATTGCACTAAAGAAAAACCACAAGCGAAATTTGCAAATCTCGCTTGTGGTTTTTGTTTTCTATTATGCTCCGACAGCTATTAGAACGCGGGCACTACCGCGCCCTTATACTTCTCCTCGATGAACTTCTTCACCTCGGGCGATTGCAAGGCCTTCAGCAGCTTTTGAATCTCCGGACGCTTTTCGTCGCCCTTGCGCACTGCCACGATATTGGCATACGGGGACTCCTTCGGCTCGGTAAAGAGCGAATCCTTCACCGGATTCAGCTTCGCCTCCATGGCGAAATTGGAATTGATAACGGAAAGATCCACATCGTCCATGGAGCGAGGCAGCAGCGCCGCTTCGATCTCCACGATCTGTAGCTTTTTGTCGTTGCCGACGATATCCCCCACCGTCGCGTTCACGCCCACGCCGCTTTTCAGCTTCAGCAGCTTCGCGCTTTCCAAAATAGCCAGCGCGCGACCACCGTTCGTGGGATCATTCGGAATCGCGATCTTAGCGCCGTTATTCACAGCCTTCAGATCCTTGAGCTTCTTCGAATAGATACCCATGGGCTCGATATGCACCTTGCCTGCGGAAACGAGGTTCAGCTTTCTTTCGCTCACGAACTTATTCAGATAAGGCTCATGCTGGAAGAAATTGGCATCCAGCTCCTTATCGTTCAAGGAAAGATTGGGCTTTACATAGTCGCTGAATTCGATAATTTGCAAATCCACGCCTTCCTTAGCCAAGCTCGGCTTGATCTGGTTCAGGATCTCCGCATGGGGTACGGCTGTAGCGCCCACCTTCAGCGTAACCTTTTTCTCCGCGGCGGGAGCAGCCTTTTTCTCATCACCGCAGCCTGCCGCCACCACTGCGATACTAACCAAAGCCAAGAAAGCAACAAGACCTTTTTTCATAATTTTTCACTCCTTCCAATCATTGCACCCTTAAATAATGATTGTAATATACCTTAACCTAGTGGTTTTGTCAAGATTAACTAATAAAAAAATCGGGACGCTGATATATCGCCCCGATTTTGTAAACTATATTACTCTTTACTATATTTAGCGATGCCCACCTTATAGAAATCGTTGCCCTCGCTATCGATGCAAACGATCGCCGGGAAATTTTGCACCTCGTAACGACGAATAGCCTCCGGTCCGAGATCCTCATAGGCGATCATCGTCTCGCTCTTAATAGACTGCGCGATTACGGCAGCCGCGCCGCCGACGGCGACGAAATAAACCGCGCCGTATTTCACGCAGGCATCGATGACCTCCTGACTACGCAAGCCCTTGCCGATCATTCCGCGCATACCCTGATCGATCATGGTCGGAGTATACTTGTCCATACGACCGCTGGTGGTCGGTCCAGCGCTGCCCACCGTTTCACCTGGCTTGGCAGGCGTGGGACCAACATAATAAATAACATTATCGTGCAGATCCAACGGCAGCTTATCGCCACGCTGCACCGCTTCGTACAAGCGCTTATGCGCCGCGTCACGCGCGGTGTAAATATAGCCGCTGATACGCACCACGTCACCCGCGTGCAGCCCCTTAACGGTCTCCGCGGTCAAAGGAGCCTGAATATATTTGATCTTCGCTTCTTCACTCATCGCGATTCCCTCCTTAAAGCTCTGCTTCCGCACGGCGCGCCTGATGGCAGTTCAAATTAACGGCACAGGGCATACCGCCGATATGCGTATGCGTAAACTCAATATTCACGCCCAAGGCGGTCGTCGTGCCGCCCAAGCCGGAAGGTCCGACGCCGGTCTTATTCACCAGCTCCAAAAGCTCCTCCTCCAGCTTAGCGTAACGAGGATCGGCATTATGCTCGCCCAACTGACGCGTCAGCGCGTACTTCGCCAGAATCGCCGCACGCTCCATATTGCCGCCGATGCCCACGCCCACGGTAATGGGAGGACAGGGGTTAGGCCCCGCCGCGCGCACCGTATCGACTACGAACTTCTTGATGCCCTCCACGCCGTCGGCGGGCTTGAGCATCTTCAACGCGCCCATATTCTCGCTGCCGCAGCCCTTAGGACAAACGATCAGCTTCACCCTATCACCGGGAACGATCTTCATATGAATGATAGCCGGGGTATTATCACCGCTGTTCTTGCGCTCGAAAACCGGATCGCCGACGGAGGACTTACGCAAATAGCCATCAACGTAGCCCTTCGCCACGCCAGCATGGATAGCGGCATACAAATCGCCGCCCACGAAATGTACCTCCTGACCGATTTCCGCAAAAACGACGGTCAAGCCGGTATCCTGACACAGCGGCACCGCCTTTTTCTGCGCCAGCTCGAAATTCTCAATCAGGGTATTAAGGATTTCCCTGCCCAATGACGATTCCTCGCTTACCGCAGCTGCCCTGATCTTTTCCTTCACGGCCTCGGGCAAATAATAACAGGACTCCATGCACAATCTAGCTACTGTTTCCGTAATTTCCGCAACATTAAGCTCTCTCATTCCATTTCCCTCCGTAAAACTCAACGAGCGATGCGCTTCGCCGTATTAGCTCTTACCTGCTCGGGATCTACGATTTTACGCGCCAAGCCGCTTTCGATAGCCACCTTCGCCACCGCTGCCGCTACCGCCGGTGCTACGCGCGGATCAAAGGCATCGGGAACAACGTAATCCTCACGCAAATCCTTTTCGTCGATCAGCTCGGCGATCGCGAATACCGCCGCCACCTTCATCTCCTCGGTGATCGCGCGCGCTCTCACGTCGATCGCGCCACGGAACACGCCTGGGAATACCGAAACGTTGTTGACCTGATTAGGGCTATCGCTACGACCAGTGCCGGCAACAGTTACGCCAGCCTCCTTCGCAGCGGCATAGCTAGTTTCGGGCACGGGGTTCGCCAAGGCAAAGACCACGTTCCCCTCCGCCATGCTCTGCATAATTTCCTTCGTGAACACGTTGGGAGCGGAGGCACCGATCAGCACATCGGCACCCTTCGCGGCATCCGCTAAGGTTCCCTGAACCTTAGCCTTATTCGTCGTTTGCGCCAGCTTCGCCTGAATGCGATCCAGCTTTTGATCGATGCCGTCATAAAGAATGCCCCAGCGATCCACCATCATGACGTTTTGCGCGCCCATGGCGACGAGCAGACGACCGATCGCGCTGCCCGCGGCACCACAGCCGTTAACTACGAAGCGCGCGGTACGGAAGTCCTTCTTCACATAGCGCAGCGCGCCGATAACCGCGCTCAGGCAGGCGATCGCCGTACCATGCTGATCATCATGGAAGACGGGTATATCGGCGATTTCCTTCAGGCGATCCTCGATCTCATAGCATTTGGGTGAAGAAATATCCTCCAAATTGATGCCCGCGTAATTCGGCTGTAAAAGCATTACCGTGCGAATGAATTCGTCAGGATCCTTGGTATCCAAGCAAACAGGAACGGCATCCACGTCGCCGAAGGTCTTGAACAGCGCTGCCTTGCCCTCCATAACGGGAATGGCGGCCTCAGGACCGATATCTCCCAAGCCCAACACGCGCGTACCGTCGGTGATAATGGCAACCATATTCCCGCGACAGGTATATTCAAAGGACAGATTCTTATCCTTTTTAATCTCCTTGCAGGGCTCCGCTACGCCGGGAGTGTAGGCGATAGCCAAATCATGGCTATTTTTCAGCGGCACCTTACAGGCTACCTCGATCTTACCGTTATTATCCATATGCAGCTTTAAGGATTCCTCACTCAATGTCATTGTCATACAATACCCCTCCATATCGAATGATTAGTATACACTACATTCTATATGAAGTGGCTTGATAATGCAAGCAAAAGATAATCGTCGTCGCATTTTTTGAGTAAAGCTTGAGAAAGTGTAAGCATTGTAGCAAAATTTTCGGCAAGAAAATAACGCTTCCACTCTGCCGTTATAGCAGAATGAAAGCGTTAAAGCTAAATTTAATCAACCTTTTTATAGAGAATACGAATCGAGTTCAGCACGCACAGCATAGCCACGCCCGTATCGGCGAACACCGCCGCCCACATGGACGCGTAGCCGCACACGCCTGCCAGCATGATGGCCGCCTTCACTGCCAGAGCAAAGTACACGTTCTGCCAAGCGATGCTGCCCGTAGCCTTGGCAATGGCGATCGCCTGCGGAATGGAGCGCATCTGCGAGTTCATGAATACCACGTCCGCCGCCTCTATCGCCGCGTCCGCGCCGCTGCCCATGGCCGCGCCGACATCCGCTCCCGCCAAAACTGGCGCGTCATTGATGCCGTCGCCGACGAAAAGCACGGAGCCATGCTTAGCACGCAAGTTCTTCAGCTCGCTCAGCTTATCCTGCGGCAGGAGCTTAGCGCGCACCTCGTCGATACCAACGCTGGCGGCGACGCTCTCCGCCTCGGCCTGCGCGTCACCGGTCAGCATAGCGGTAACAAGCCCCTGCTGCTTCAGATCGGTGATAGCCTGCTTAGCATCGTCCTTAATCGTATCGCTGATCAGCAACGCGCCCAAATAACGGCCGTCGACCGCGACCAGCACCTCGCTGCCGTGAGCGGCGGCGCTATAGCCCGCGATGTCCACATGATAACGCTCCAACAGCTTGCGATTACCGCACAGAACTATGGCAGCGCCCATCTGCGCCACCAAGCCCTCGCCCGCGATCTCCTCGAAGTTCTGCGGACGTGCCAGTTCCAAGCCGCGTGCCTTGGCAGCCTCCACGATGCTTACGGCGATGGGATGCGTGGACACCAACTCCGCCGCGGCGCATTGGCGCAGAACCTCGTCCTCGTTCACGCCCTCAGCAGGCTGCACGCTTTGCACCACGAAATTACCCTTGGTCACGGTACCGGTCTTATCCATAACGACTACGCCGATATGCTTCAAAGCCTCCATGACTACGCCACCCTTAAACAGGATGCCGTACTTAGAGCCTGCGCCTATGCCGGAGAAGAACGCCAAGGGTACGCTCAGCACCAAGGCGCAGGGACAGCTGATGACCAAAAAGGTCAGAGCGGTATATACCCATTTCGACCATTCGCCCGTCACCAAAGAGGGTACGATCGCCACAAGGATCGCGGCAGCGACCACGAAGGGAGTATAGATACGTGCGAAACGCGTAATGAAGCGATCAATGCTCGGCTTGCTGGCGGCGGCGTTCTCCACGCTGTCCAAAATCTTCGTTACCATGGACTCGGAAAGCACCCTGCTGACACGCATCTTCAGCATACCGGAGGTGTTCACGCAGCCAGAGAGCAGCTCGTCGCCGCTCTGCTTTTTCACGGGTACGGGCTCGCCAGTAACAGGAGAGGTATCCAGCAGGCTCACGCCCTCGATAACCACGCCGTCCAAGGGAATACGATCGCCGACGCGCACCAAAAGCACGTCGTCAACCTTGGCATCGGCAGCGGGAATCACCTTCACCTCGTCGCCCTGCACCAAATTGACAACCTCGGGGCGCAGATCCACCGCGTCCATAATTTGATTGCGGCTTTTCGCCACCGCGCGCTCCTCGAAATATTCGCCGACGCGATAGAAAAGCATAACGCCGACCGCTTCCTCCCAAGCCTTAATCGCGAACGCTCCCAAGGTTGCGACCGTCATCAGAAAGTTTTCGTCCAAAAGCTTGCCCTTGAACAGATTCTTAAACGCCGTAAATACGACCTGCCAGCCAAGTAAAACGTAGGCGATGACCAAACAGGGCAGGTGGTAGGTCTCGGGAACGATGCCCAACCACTCCGTCACGATGAACAGCACGCCGCCCACCACGATCTCCACCAGCTCGAAGTTCTCCTTCATGGAAGCAAGCACTCCCTCGCTCTCGCCTGCCGCCTTCGCCGCAGTACGCGGCTTATCCTCGAAGGGCTTGAACACCACGCCGTCCTCGACCTTATCGGCGACCGCCTGCATTTTCTCCAGCAATCCGTCATAATTGCTCGCGCTGACGCGGAGCTTTTTCGTAGCGAAGGTCAAAATCGCCTCGTCAATCTCGGGCATCGCGTTCAGCGCGCGTTCGATCTTCGCGCCGCAGTTGGCACAATCCAAATTCTCAATCAAATATACGCGTCCCACGCCGGAAGCCAGCTGACGCTCCTCCTCCTGAGCAGCGCCGTGGT
>CAYZOZ010000055.1:0-1517 GCA_964480295.1 uncultured Phascolarctobacterium sp. | reverse complement strand
TGATGCTCATGCTCGTGATCGTCTCCGCAGCAGTCGCCATGCTCGTGGTTATGATGCTCATGCGTATGCGCCGGCACATGCTCCTGCGCGTTATGATCATGATCATGACCGCAGCAAGCTTTTTTCTCCGTCACCCCAGCATTCTCCCCCTTGGTCGCCTTAATGTCGCCCTCGACACCGGTAACTGCCGGCTCCGGCGTATTTCTTACATCCTCCAGATCAAGCTTTTTCATCTATAGCTCCGCCTTTCATATAACTACTAAGCTTATCGCTTTTATCAATATATGAGCATCTATTCATATATTGTCTAACACTACGCCCCTTCAGAGCCTATCTTAACGATAAATTCTTCAGAGGAAACTCACTCGGTGATTACCGACATCTCTATTATAACACATGAATAGTTATTCATCTATAGTTACGTGAAAAATTTTTACGAAAATCCTCGCAAGCAAAAGGGACGAAGCCCTCGCTCCGTCCCAATGACTATGTAATTAGCCTAGCGCAGATTGATGAATTGCAGATCCACGCCGAAATCGCCAGCCTTCAAAAGCTGGATCACGGCTTGCAGGTCGTCCTTCTTCGCGCCTGCCACGCGTACCTGATCATCCTGAATCTGAGCGGTGACCTTCAGCTTGCTTGCCTTGATCGCTGCCACGATCTTCTTGCCGTTCTCCTTGGAAATGCCCTGCTGAATCTCCAGCTGCTGACGCACAGTGCCCTTAGCCGCCGGCTCGATTTTGCCGGGAGCCAAGCAGCGCAGCGGAATCCCACGCTTCGCCATCTTCTGACGCAGCATATCCAAAATCGCGCCCAGCTTATATTCATCCTCGGCCGCCAGCTTGACCTCCTTCTCGCCCAATTCGATCGAGGCATCGCTGCCGCGGAAATCATAACGCTGGGAGATCTCTTTTTTTACCTGGTTGACCGCGTTATCCATTTCCTGCATATCAACCTGGGAAACAACGTCAAAGGAACTATCTTTTGCCATAGGTAATACCTCCATATCTAAAAGTCCAATAGTCTTACGGCTATTATTGTATCATAAAAGTCAAAGCTGCTTCAACAAAATGTACGAAAGCATTTAGCAAAGCATTATTTATGCTTAGGCTTCGGCGCTTGCCTGCCGTGCATGTATTCATGCTCCTGCCTAATCTCGTCCTGTAGCTTTAGGCCGCTCCACAGACTGTTGGTCGGTGTGAGCGCCGCCTTAAGCGCGACGCTTTGCAGCCTGCCCTTGCGAATCGCGCTCAAAAATCGATCCATATCCGGACGCGCGAAGCCGCACATGATCAGCATCTCCTCCCGCGCGCCGTCGCCGCTATAAACCTCCTCCGTACCGCTCACCGTCGGCACGCCTGCCAAATAGCCCAAAGGCTGCAAAAGCTGCTCGCGCGCCACAGGCTTCAGCTGCACTCGCACCAGCATACAGGCAAGCCTCAGCGCCTGCAAGCGCTCCAGAGAAAAATTATAGGCTAACACCAATTTCTGCATATCTTACTCCTTTATCTAAAACA
>CAYZOZ010000054.1:3713-8275 GCA_964480295.1 uncultured Phascolarctobacterium sp. | reverse complement strand
CCCTCACGAGCGATCTCATTGCGCAATTTCTGCGATAGCTTACACTATATCAAAAAACAGCTAATTTTCACAGCCCCTTGATACCGCTGTACAGCATCATCACCGCGCCGACGAGTACTATCGTAAGCGAGAATTTGCGAAAAAGCTGCTGATCAAGATAGCGGAACATGCGCTCTCCCGCCGCCACGCCGATAAACGTTCCCGGCACCATGGTATAAAGATAGCGCCAATCCTCCACCGCGCCAAGGTTGCCCGCCCAATAGCTGGCGATGACCATAAGGATACCGGTAATACCGAAGATCCAAATCATATTGGCTCGCATTTCCGTCTTTTCGGTCTGCTCGTTCAAAAAATAAAGCACGAGCGGCGGTCCGCTCACGCTGGTGGACGTACCGAAGAAGCCGCTTAAAAAGCCCGCGCCCAAGCGTCCGAGCAGCTTATTTTTAATGGGCACGGTAAATTGCAGGCTCATCAGCACGGTCGCCAAAAGCAGCACGCTGCCCAAAAAAAGCTGTAGCTGCACGATGCCGATATAGTGCAGCACCTTACTGCCCGGAAGCATCCCGACCAAGCTGCCCACGCTAGTCAGCGCCACCGTTTCCCATTTGAACTCGCCCCAGACCTGATACATGGTCAGCACGCGCAGCAGCACGGTCAAGAGCAAAACATAGATGATCGCCCATTTTACGGGCATGATCAGGCACAAAAGCGGTGTCGCCACCAAGGCGAAGCCGAAGCCGGACACGGTGGCGAAGAACGCCCCCAAGCCGATTATCGCGCCCGCCATAAGTAAATTCGTAAATTCCATAGCTCCCTGAAAAACGAAGGCTACCTCTAAACAGGTAGCCTCGTCTTATTTTCCTTCCTCAATAATGTACGTCCAGCCGTTTTCCTGACGCACCTTGTTCTCCTTCATCAAATGTCCGAGCGCGCGCTTAAACGCCGCCTTGCTGATACCGAATTTCTGCTTGATGATCTCCAAGGGCGTGCTGTCGCAGTAGGGCATACTGCCGCCGCGCTTTTGCAGAAAATCATAGATGTCCGCCGCATCCGCGATGAGCGCGTTCTCCTTCTGCTGGCGCAGGGAGATGTTCACCTTGCCGTCCTCGCGCACGAAGGTCACGCGCCCCGTCACCTGCTGTCCGAAGTCCAGCCGTCCGCCCGGCACCTCGCTACGATGCAGAAAAGCGATATTACGCTGCGTAGTAAAGATGAAGAAGCCCTCTGGCAGAATATTGTAGATCGTGCCGGTCACCTGATCACCGCGCTTCAAGCCCTCCGCGGGCTTGGACGCACGCTGCATATCCTCCTCCACGCGCATGGTCACCGCCTGACGGCCGCTCTTATCGCGATAAAGCTTCACCCAAACGAGCTGTCCCTCCTGCACATGCCCGCGCATTTGGCTATAGGGCAGGAACACGCCACGCTCCGCGCCGATGTCGACGAAGCCGCCGTCACGCGTCACGCTCAGCACACGCACATAGCCCAGCTGTCCCTCGCGCATCTTGGGCAGCTTCATGCTGGCGGTCAGACGCTTGGACGGATCAAGATATAGGTACACCTTAACCTTATCGCCCACCTTGACCTCGGCGGTCTGCTGCAATTTATGCAGCAGGATATCGTCATCGGTATTGCCCGTACCACCATCTAGAAATGCGCCCATCTCGCCTAAGCGTGCCACGGTCAGCGCCACCACGTCGCCGGGACGGTACTGCGTATTATTTTGTACGGTCACAAATTTATGACCAGTGGATCTTCTGTTATTCAGCATCTTCATTCTCCGTAAAGGTTTCAGAAGGAGCATCCGCCCACAGCTGCTCCAAATTGTAGAAATCGCGCTCCTCCTCCAGGAATACGTGCGCTACCACGTCGCCGTAATCCAAAAGGATCCAACGCGCGTCGGCATAGCCCTCCTTATGCGAAGGAAAATAGCCCTGCTCGCCCAGCTTGTCCTCGATATTATCGGCAATGGTCTTGACCAGAGTAGTATTACCCGCGCTGCAAATTACGTAGTAATCCGTAACGGGGGAAAGTCCCTCCATATTCAGCAGTAAAATGTCCTTCGCCTTTTTATCACTTGCCGCCGCCGCGATTTTCGCAGCCAAATTCTTAGTTTCCATTAAAGTTCCTCCTATCCTGCTTGTTTAGCTCTTTGTTCCGTATTTTTCTTCGCGTTATTTTTCTCACGATAGAGCTCCTCGCGATCCTTCGGCTGAAGATGCTGCACAGGCGCTTCCTCCTTCACCTCAGTCGTCTCGCTCTTTTCCTTGATATATGGTATTCCCAGCTCGTCCAGCGATTTATTCACCGACTCCTGATCCGCCGACCAATAGCTTACGCCGCCCTGATCGTCGAATTTACCGTACAGCATACAGCTGCGCAGCTTATCGTCGCCGAAAATTTTGAAGCTGTTCGCCGCCTTGAGCATGGTCAGCGTATTCAAATCAGTTTGAATATACTTGTCCAGCGTCCGCAAAAGGCTGCTGACCTTCGTCACGTTCTGCACGGAGAACATCTGCTCCGCCGCCGCCTTGAGGAATTTCTGCTGTCGCTGTACGCGCCCGATGTCGCCCAGCTCGTCCTTACGAAAACGCACGTACTTACCCGCCGTCTCGCCATCCATATGCTGGTAGCCATGCTTAATATCGATCACGAGATCCGCGTAGGGATCCTCGTAATACATATCCTTCTCCACATACAAATCCACGCCGCCGATAAGATTCACCACGTCGATAAAGCCGCGCCAATCGGCAAGGCAATAGTAGTGAATGGGCACGCGCAGCAAATTCGCCACCGTCTGCTTCGCCATCACCGCGCCGCCATAGGCATAGGCTGCGTTGATCTTCTCGGGATCGCGATGCCCAGGCAGGATTACCTTCGTGTCGCGCGGAATCGACAGCACCGCCACCTGGTTCTCCTTGGGATCGAAGCTCAGCAGGATAATCGCATCCGTGCGCTTCGGCTCGCTTGCCGCCGCCTCGCTGTCACCGTCGTCGATGCCCAAGAGCAGCACGTTAATGCGCTCGTTCAGCTTCTCGTCCTGACGTATTTTATCGTCCGCCGCCACCACGTTGTCTTGCGGCGGATGCAGCACATGCTCCGAGAGCCACACGCTGCCCCAAAAGCAAGCCGTGCTCAGCAAGCCAACAAGCAACAGCAGAAAGATCAATCTGCCCCAACGCAGTCGCCGTTTTTTTCTTTTATGCGGTCGTTCCTCGTTTTGTATCTCGTCCATAGATGATCTCCTACAATCCGTCGATTATTTTTCCTTATCCTTCCGCGCCATGATCAACTCGTTATAAGCAAGCACGCAATGAGGATGGATCAAAAGCCCCTCCTGCACCAAATAACGCATCGTGTTGGCATAGCCCCACAGCATGGCGGCATCCAAATCCTCGAACGCCAGCCTACGCAGCTGCTCCACGCCGGGGAAATCGCGTCCAGGCTCGATCATATCAGCCAAAAAAACGACCTTCGCCAGCTTGCTCATGCCGTACATACCAGTCGTATGATAGCGTATAGCGTCCAAAATCTCCTGATCCGCCACGCCGTATTTGTGCATGGCGTTATACACACCCAGCTTCGCGTGCAAAAGGATGGGCTGCGCCAGCTCCACCTCATCGATCGGCAGTCCCAGCTCGCGCGCCCTGGCCACGCTCGCCTTGCTGCCCACCTCGCGCCCGCAATCATGCAGGAGCGCCGCCACCGCGACCTTCTCAGGCGGCAGGTGATGCGCCTCCGCCAGCTCGAGCGCCGTCTCATATACGTTTACCGAATGCTTGAAGCGCTTCGCCGGCAGCGACTCCTTAAGCAAAGCGCGCATTGCTGCTAATTCCATCATTTTATCTCTCTCCATCGGGCGATCCGTATAAGCCCTGCTTTCTGATATATTCCTCCACCGCCTGCGGCACCAGCCCCCGTAGGCTCGCGCCCCTGCGCAGTCGACTGCGGATATCGGTCGAGGAAATGTCGTACTCCGGCGTGTCGAGCAGGATCACGCGCTCACGCGCACGCTCGCCCAAATTACGCGCCACCTCGTCCATCACGCCCTCATAGCCAGGTCTGCCCGCCGCCACGAAGGTGGTAAGCTCCAGCATCTCCCCGATGCTATGCCAGGTGTGCAGCTGCGCCACGCTGTCCGCGCCGATGATGAAGTAAAGCTCATCGCCGTCATAGAGGCGGCGCAGCTCGCGCAGGGTGTCGATCGTATAGGATACGCCGGAACGCTTCAGCTCAATATCCGACACGCTAAAGCAGGGATTGGCGCGTACCGCCAGCTCCGTCATCGCATAGCGGTCGGCGGCGGGAGCGAAGTCCATGCCCAGCTTATGCGGTGGCACGAACGCCGGAATGAAGATAATCTGCTCCAGCTCCATTTTTTCCAATACCGCCTCCGCCATATGCAAATGTCCCAAATGAATCGGATCAAAGGTACCGCCCAAAATTCCCAAGCGCTTCACGTTCACGTTCTCCCCCTCACGCGTTAAACTATCCTAACACATAATTATATCAACTACTAAAATATTCCACAACCTTTTGTAGTAGAATAATTAACGCTATCA
>CAYZOZ010000054.1:0-3613 GCA_964480295.1 uncultured Phascolarctobacterium sp. | reverse complement strand
AGGGAGCGCCTACTGTCTTTCGTTGGTCTACTGACATTATACTCTAAGGCTTATTCATAACGCAATGCGTCGATCGGATCCAAAAGCGCCGCCTTACGCGCCGGATACATACCGAAGAACAGACCGATACCCAGGGAGAAGGCCACCGCGATCACGATCGCCCACACGGAGATTACCGTGTTCCAGCCTGCGAAATAGCTGATCGCGAAGGACGCGCTCACGCCCAGCAGCACGCCCAGCGCGCCGCCCACGATGCCGATGACCATCGCTTCGATCAAGAATTGCAGCAGGATATTGTTATAGGTCGCGCCCAACGCCTTACGAATACCGATCTCGCGCGTGCGCTCCGTTACGGACACCAGCATGATGTTCATGATACCGATGCCGCCTACCAAAAGGGAAATCGCCGCGATGCAGCCCAAAAGCATGGTGATGCTGTTCGCCGTCTCCATCATCGTTTCCATAATCGCCGCCATGTTGCGCACAGTGAAGTCATCGTAATCCCCGTCCTTAATCTTATGACGGGTACGCAAAACCTCCTCGGTCTCCGCCTGCACGTCGGTGATGACGTTCTCGTTCTCCGCCTGTAGGGTGATGCGCTGCACATGGGTAATACCCATCATGCGGTTCTGCGCAGTGGTCAAAGGGATGTAGACGATATCGTCCTGATCCTGTCCCATGCCGCTTTGGCCCTTGCTTTTCAGCACGCCGACCACCTGGAACGGCGCCTTATTGATACGCATCATCTTGCCCACGGGCTGCCCCTCAGGGAACAGGCTGTCGGCAACCGTCTTACCGATGACCGCCACCCTGCTACGGCTCGTCAGATCCTTCGCGCTGATGATACGTCCGTCATCAATTTCCAAGCTTTGAATATCGAAATTGCTCGGAGTCGTGCCCTCGACGCTGCTCGTCCAGTTCTGATTGCCTGCGACCAGCTGATAGCTCTTGCTGACGCTCGCGCTCATATTCTGCACGCCGTCCACCGCCTTCACGATAGCCTCAGCGTCCTCGTAGGTCAGCTTCGCGCCCTCGCCCGCCGCCAAACGCGCGCCGCTGGAGGTGCGACCGCCGCTGGTGATAACCAAAAGATTACTGCCCAGCTTAGAAATATTCGACTTAATATTTTCCTTCACGCCAAAGCCCAGGCTGACCATGGCGATAACCGCGCCGACACCGATAATGATGCCCAGTAATGTTAAAAAGGTGCGCAGCTTATTGGAAACCATGCCCTCGAAGGCCATTTTAATTGATTCGTTCAGCATACCGCTCACCTTCTCTCGTCACTGACGAGCTTACCGTCGCGCATTACGAGAATACGCTTCGTCTGCTCGGCGATATCCGGCTCATGCGTTACCATGACCACGGTCTTACCGCTCTCGTTCAGTGCCTTGAATATATCCATGATCTCATAGCTCGACTTCGTATCGAGGTTACCCGTCGGCTCGTCCGCCATGATGATCGCCGGATCGTTGATCAGAGCGCGGGCGATCGCCACACGCTGACGCTGACCGCCGCTCATCTCCATGGGCTTATGCTCCAAGCGCTTGCCAAGGCCTACCGCCTCCAGCGCCTGCTTAGCGCGCTCCATGCGCTCCTCCTCGGGCACGCCGGCGTAAATAAGCGGCAGCGCCACGTTCGCCTGTGCCGTCAGCTTAGAAAGCAGGTTGAAGTTTTGGAACACGAAGCCGATCTTCGCGTTACGCGTCAAAGCCAGCTCGTCGTCGTTATAGCCCGCGATCTCCTTGCCGTCAAGGAAGTATTCGCCGCTGGTCGGACGATCCAAGCAGCCCAAAATATTCATCATCGTGGACTTACCACTACCGGAAGGTCCCATAATGGAGGTAAATTCGCCAAAATCAATTTGTACGAAAACGTGATCAAGCGCGTGCACGACGCTGTCGCCCATCACGTAGGTTTTCATAATATCCTTAAGCTCGATAACCGCTGCCATCGCTCTCACCCCTTCTTACATGGGAGGTCCCATGTGAGTATTAGTCTGCTTAGCAACTGCCTTCTTCACTACGAGCTCGTCGCCCTCCTTGAGGTTCGCGCCCTCGACCACGATATTATTATCGTTGCTCAAGCCCACGGTAACCTCGACATCGGTGGTTTTCTTCGTCTTGGCATCATACACCTTAACATAACGCTTCTTGCCCTCGGTATAAATGCAATTCAGCGGTACCATCATCACGTCGCTCGCCTCGCTGATGATGAACTCCGCACGCGCGGTCATCGTCGGCAGCAGCTTGCCCTTGGCATCGTCAACGGTAACATAAACCTTGTAATAAATAACGTTGTTCTCGGTGGTAGCCTTTTTGGACAGCAGGCGCACCGTACCAGTAAAGGTCTCGTCGGAATAAGCGTCGACGGTGAACTTCACCTTCTGCCCTTCCTTCACTTGACCGATATCGGACTCGTCGACCAAAGCCTCAATCTCCATATTGTCCAAGGTAGCAACGGACATGATTACCTGAGGCGTACTGATACCGGAGCTAATCGTCTGACCTACGGGAGTGGGCTTGCCGATGATATAGCCATCGATAGGCGTGGTAATAATGGTATCGTTAACGTCGGAGGCAGCCTTCTCGTAGTTGCTCTTGGCAACCAAATAATCAGCATAGGCGGCATCAAATACGGACTGACTAATCGCGCCACGGTTCAGCAGATCCAAATCACGACGATAGGTCAGCTCAGAGTTGACGAGCTTCGCCTGCATCTGATCCAGACTGGCCTTCAGGGAGGTGTCGTCCAAGCGCACCAAAACGTCACCCGACTTAACATGATCGTTTTCCTTAACCAGTACCTCGACGATACGACCAGTAATTTTGGAGCTGATATCGACGTTATCCAACGCCGTCAGCGAGCCAGTCGCGGAAACGGTCTCCGTCAGATCGCCACGCGTAACCTTACCGTACTTCACGGTGGTATCGACGACCTTCGTGCTTTGGTAATACCTATAGCCACCATAGCCGCCGGCAAGAAGGATAGCCGCCGCGATGACTACGTACTTATTATTCTTAACAAAGTTTAACATAGTAATCCCTCATTTATGTTTTTTCTATTTATTATATACCTCTTGCTTTTCGAGGTCAAAGCTATCATAGCAATAACTTGTGTCTTTTTCATGGCGCTTTGACAAAAACACGCCATTTTCGCAATAAAATAGCCTGCCACAGCAAATACTGTGACAGGCTGAAATTACAGATTCTCTCTCAGTAAATTATTTACCGGGGAAGAAGGGCCAAATCATGGGGATAAAGATCAGAGATACTACGAAGCAAACGATTACCAAGCCGGTACCTGCTTTAACATAGTCCATGAATTTGTAGTTGCCAGGGCCAAGCACCAGGGTGTTCGGAGGAGTACCTACCGGAGAAGCGAACGCGCAGGAAGCTGCAACGGCGATAGCCATCAATACAGCCTTCGGATCAGCGCCCAGGCTCTGGGAGATAGCGATACCAATCGGGCACAGCAGAGCTGCGGAAGCGGTGTTGGACATGAACTGAGTCAAGCCGCAGGACAGAATGAACAGTACGCCGGTTACAACCAACGGAGAGGGAGAGCCACCCATCAGACCAACGGTCCATTCAGCGATCAGCTTGCCTGCGCC
>CAYZOZ010000053.1:0-8313 GCA_964480295.1 uncultured Phascolarctobacterium sp. | reverse complement strand
TCGGCGCAGATGCAAAAGACGTTGCGTGATAGCTTGGAGAACGTGCGGGCTGAGAATCGTGCGCAAACGGCGCAGATGCAGACCTCGCTTAATATGAATATGCAAAATATGCGCGAGGAGAACAGTAAGCAGCTGGAGCAGATTCGTGGCACTGTCGAGGAGAAGCTGCAAACGACCTTGGAGAAGCGTATCAGCGAATCCTTTAAGACGGTCAGCACCCAGCTGGAGCAGGTTTATAAGGGCTTGGGCGAGATGCAGAGCCTTGCGAATGATGTGGGTGGCTTGAAGAAGGTGCTTAGCGGCGTTAAGACGCGTGGTAATTTGGGCGAGTACCAGCTGGAGGCTATCTTGAAGGAGATTCTAGCGCCCGAGCAATACGCTACTAACGTGGCGACTATTCCGAATAGCAGCGAGCGCGTGGAGTTCGCCGTGAAGCTGCCGCACGCGGACGGGACGGTGTATCTGCCGATCGACTCCAAATTTCCGGGAGAGACCTACGCGCAGCTGCGTGACGCGCAGGAGAGCGGTGACCGCGACGCTGTCGAGGCGGCGTATAAGAGGCTGGAAAGCGTTATTCGCAGTGAGGCGAAGGACATCAGCACGAAGTATGTGGAGGTGCCGTATACGACGAATTTCGCAATCATGTTCCTGCCGGCGGAGGGCCTGTATGCCGAGGTCGTCAGTCGTGGCATGGTGGAAAAATTGCAAAATGACTATCATGTGAACATCGCCGGTCCCAGCACAATGGCGGCGCTGCTGAACAGCCTGCAAATGGGCTTCAAGACCTTGGCTATTCAAAAGAAGTCCAACGAGGCTTGGCAGGTTTTGAGTGCGGTAAAGACGGAGTTCGAAAAGTTCGGCGAATCGCTCAAGAAGATGCAAAGGAACCTCAACCTTACCAGCAAGGAGCTGGATAATTTGATCAATACGCGCAGCAACGCGATGAATCGTAAGCTGCGTGCGGTTGAGAGCATGGACGCGTTGGATGCCGCAAGGCTTTTGGAGCTTTCGGCGAGCGGCGCGCCTGCTGACGAGGATTGAGCTGTTTGGTGAGCGGTGGCTGACTATTAAACGTGTATGAATACATATAACGAGAATGAATACACAAATACAATCCTCTTTTGATTGACAAGAAAATAAAAACATAGTATAGTATTTAGGATTACAAATATAATCTTAGTAGAAAGGTGAGATAAATGTCTAAGAAAGTTCCCTTTGTCACGAAAGCGCAATTAGAAAATATTGTGGCTCAATATCCTACTCCTTTTCATCTGTATGACGAGGCCGGTATCCGTAAGACCGCGCGTTTATTATATAAAGCCTTTTCCTGGAATAAGGGCTTCAAGGAGTATTTTGCCGTGAAGGCGACTCCGAACCCGTATCTTTTGCAAATTCTGCGCGAGGAGGGCTGCGGTGCGGACTGCTCCTCCTACACCGAGCTGCTGATGAGCGACGCGGTCGGCTTTAAGGAGAGCGAGATCATGTTCTCCTCTAACGCCACTCCGGCGGAGGACTTCCAGCTGGCAAGAAAGCTGAACGTGACCATTAACCTTGACGATATTACGCATATCGACTTTTTGGAGAAGGTCGCCGATATTCCCGATACCGTAAGCTGCCGCTATAATCCCGGTGGACATTTCGCGATCGCCAATAATATTATGGATAACCCTGGCGATGCGAAATACGGCATGACGCATGAGCAGATTATCGAGGCCTACAAGCGTTTGCTGGCTAAGGGCGTAAAGCATTTCGGTATGCACGCGTTCCTCGCCTCCAACACAGTAACTAATGAATATTATCCGGAGCTGGCACGCATTCTCTTTAAGGTTGCGGTCGAACTGAAGGAAAAGACTGGCGCGAAGATCGAGTTCATAAATCTTTCTGGTGGCATTGGTGTCGCCTATCGTCCCGAACAGGAGGATAACGACCTGCTGGTGATCGGCGAGGGCGTGCGCAAGGTGTACGAGGAGATTTTGGTGCCAGCAGGCATGGGCGATGTGAAGCTGTTTACCGAGCTTGGTCGCTTTATGCTCGCTCCCAACGGCGGCTTGGTAACGACCGCTATCCACGAAAAGCACACCTATAAGGAATACATCGGTTGTGACGCTTGCGCCGCTAACCTGATGCGTCCCGCTATTTACGGTGCTTATCATCATATTACAGTTATGGGCAAGGAGGATGCTCCCTGCGATCATAAATACGACGTGACCGGTGGTTTGTGCGAGAACAGCGATAAGTTCGCCGTTGACAGAATGCTGCCGAAGATCGATCTGGGCGATCTGCTCTTTATTCATGACGCGGGCGCGCATGGCTTCGCTATGGGCTATAATTATAATGGCAAGCTGCGCAGTGCCGAGATTCTTTTGCAGGAGGATGGCTCCGCAAAGCTGATCCGTCGTGCGGAAACTCCGGCAGATTATTTCGCTACCTTCGATTTCAGCCCCGAATTCGGCGCGAAATTGGCGGAGGAAGCCAAGGTAAAGATGCCTGCCAGCAAATAAGCAAATAATATCGTAATATAAAAGGCTACTGTCCCGCTTGGGATAGTAGCCTTTAGCTTTATGGGTTTATTTCTCGCCCTCCGCCATGCTTTGCAGCTGCTCGATGGTTTCATTTTCGGTGAGTACGTAGATGAAGTCGCCGGGCTGGAGACGTGTTTGCCCTGTGGGCACGATTTGCTCCTCCCCGCGCTTGATGTCGACTAGCAGGGTATCATGCGGCCAGGGGATGTCCTTGACGTATTTGTTGGCGAGGCTGCCGTTGCAGCAAACCGCTAGCTCGATAACGTTGCGCTGCTCCAGCGTTTCCGCGTTGGGACGATCCTTTTGTAGCATACGGTTGAGCAGCTCCTCGTAAATGGGCTTGCTATGGCAAAGCTCGGCGATGACGAACGCCACCATGGCGGCGATGGCCAAGGGCAGCAGCTGCTGGTAGGAGGCGGTCATCTCCATGATTAGCACGGTTCCGGTGATGGGAGCGCGCACGGAGGAGGAAAAGAGCGCCGTCATAGCGATTACGACGATGCTTGCGGCATAGGCAGGCTCCAGTAGTCCGAGAGCGACGAGCAGCTTGGCGCAGATACTGCCGCAGAGTGCGCCGATCACTAGCATGGGCAGGAAGAAGCCGCCGGGTACGCCGCAGCCATAGCTGATCAGCGTGAAGAGTAGCTTGCCGACGAAGAAGAACAGGAGCATTTGTAGGGACGCGGGTGCTTGTGCCAGCTCGTTGATCAGTCTGTTGCCGCCGCCTAGTACCTCGGGTAGGTAGAAGCCCAGCAGACCTGCCAAGAGTAGGGCGAAGCCTATTTTATGCAGCTGTGATCTAAAGAGCGGCAGCGCGTAGAAGCGACCGATATTCAGCAGCCCCTTGTTAAAGAGTACGCCGACGAGCCCCGTGAGGAGGGCGACTAAAATGACGATGCCGTAATAGCGCAGGGGCAGCACCTGCAGCTCGGGAAAATCGAAAACCGTGGCACGGCCGAAGATGACGCGCGAGATGACCGTGGCGGTCATGGCGGCGGCCATGGAGGGCAGCAGTACCATAACGGAGAAATTACGGTGCAGCTCTTCCAGAGCGAAGATTACGCCTGCGAGGGGCGCGTTGAACGCGGCAGCTAGACCAGCGCTAGCACCGCTGGTCATCAGATAGCGCTCCTCCATGCGCGTGCGTCCGAGCAGACGGCTAACGCCCTGCGCCGCCACCGCGCCTAGCTGGATGGAGGGACCCTCGCGTCCGAGCGAAAGACCTGCGCCGATGCCGAAAATGCCCGCGATCAGCTTCACCCAAAGCACGGGGAACCAGCGCATTTTGATCAGACCGAGCAGCGCGCCCTTGACCTGCGGAATGCCGCTGCCGCCCGCCATGGGCTCATAGCTCGTCAGACGGTGGAGCAGCAGGGCGATGACGCAGAGCGTGACGAACCAAAGGACGCAGTAAAGCGTGCTTGTCGACAAAAGTGTTTGATAGAGGCGCGCGCGCCAAGCCTCTGCCTCCGTGAGACCATAGCGGAAAAGGCTGATCACCAAACCGGAGAAGATGCCCGTTAGGATGCCTTCAAGAAAAAGGCGCAGACGGAAGTGGTGCCAGTCCGTGATCGATTTATAGGTGCTGATGATTTGCTTGCGGTCAATCATATTAATGCTCCTTAGAGAGATTTTGTAAGTAATTTAATTATAGCATATCGTCAATTAAAAAAGGCAGACCATGGTGGTCTGCCTAAGATTTTTTCGCTTAAATTAAGCTTTTGCTTCTTCCTTAGCGTAATCGGGATCGAATTTGGGATTCAGATAGTTTTGGAAGAGCCATGCCAGCATAGCGCCGGAAATGTTATGCCATGCGGAGAATACGGCACCGGGAACGGTGGCGGCAGGCATAGCGGCGAAGTGAGCCTTGGCCAAGCCAGTAGCCAGACCAGAGTTTTGCATGCCAACCTCGACGGAGAGGGCGATAGCCTTCTTCCAGCTTAAGCCGCAGAAACGAGCGATGGCGAAGCCCAAAGCGTAGCCGCAGCAGTTGTGCAGGATAACTACCAGAATGATTAGGCCGGAGGTTTTTAGAATCAGGTCACGGCTTGCACCGATAACGCCGGCGATGATCAGGGAGATAGCGATACTGGACACAGCGGGAAGATAATCGGTAGCGCTTTCTGCCAGACGGGGCAGGAAGGCCTTAACAGCCAAGCCTAAGCAGATAGGTAGAATTACGATTTGTACGATGGAGAAGAACATGCCGATGGGATCGAAGGCGATCTTCTGACCGATGATCATGTAGGTGATGAACGGAGTCAGGATCGGAGAGAGTACGGTGGAGACGCTGGTCATGGTGACGGACAGCGCTACATCGCCCTTCGACATGAAGGTGATAACGTTGGAGGAGGTGCCGCCGGGGCAGGTACCAACCAAAACCACGCCAGCAGTCAGCGCGGGATCTAAGCCGAAGGCGGTTGCCAGCAGGAATGCCAGGAAGGGCATAACAAAGAATTGAGCGCAAGCGCCGATGAGTACGTCGACGGGGCGCTTCAGTACGAGAGCAAAATCCTTAAGATTCAGGGTAGTACCCATACCGAACATAACGATGCCGAGCAAGCAGTTCAGCACGCCGAAGCCGGCGATTTTTCCCAATACCCAAGTGAAGTTCTGGGGCATGGTCATGCCTAAGATCAGAAAGACGATGGCGATGATGCCAAAGAATTTGCCGATCAATGCACAGATTTGTTTCATTGAAAAGACCTCTTTCCCTTAAATAAAATATAGTAGAAGTAAGCTTAGGAAGGCTATCGTAGCTTTACGATGCTTTCCTTTGTTTTAAACGTTCATTATTATAGCAAAAATCCATAAAAAAATAAAGAGAGCGTGACGAAAAAGCGAATATTTTTTGGCGTAGGTGCGAAATGTGTTATAATGTTAATATAAATTGGAGAAACGGAACGGAGGTCACGTCATTTGTATACGCTCAGCCGCAATTACCGTAAGGAGATCGTAATCGAAAAATCGCGCTTTATCTGCTCCCTGCAAAAGGTGAGCAGCGAGGAGGAGGCGCAGGAGTTCATCAGAGCCGTGAAAAAGGAGTTTTGGGACGCGACGCATAATTGCTCCGCTTATGTGGTGGACGAGCTGGCGCAGCGCTCCAGCGATGACGGCGAGCCTAGCGGCACGGCGGGCATTCCTATGCTGGAGGTGCTGCGCAAGAACGAGCTCGTCGGTACGGCGGCAGTCGTGACGCGCTACTTCGGCGGTATCAAGCTGGGTGCGGGTGGCTTAGTGCGCGCGTACAGCGGTAGCGTGGCGGGGGCGCTGAAGGAGTGCGGGCTGGCGGAGCGCGTGCTGATGAGTCGCTTTAGCTTCAGCTACGAGGTGAACAGCGTCGGTCGCATTTTGAACATTCTCTATCAGCAGGAGCTGTTCGAGATCGTCGACGTGGAGTATTCCTATCGCGCGAAGATCATCATTAGGCTGGCGGATAGCAGACGACGGGAGGCAGAGGCTTGGCTGACGGAGCATTTGAATATGAAAATCGAGCTTGAGCACGAGGGAAGCGAATATGCGGAGGTCCCTGTGCTTGAGAAATAAGCTAAAAAACCTGCTCATTTTGGTGAGCAGGTTTTTTTATGGCTTTTTGCGGATGCCGAAAAGCGTTTCCACTGCCTTGCGACGTTCGGCGTTCAGTGAGCGCAGCTTGAGTACGAGCTGCGTTTCCTTTTCCGTAAGCTGGAGGGCGTTCGTCATTGGCGGCGTTGGCTGAATGGGAGGGCGTTCGTCGATGGGCTCGTGCAGGAAGTCCTCGATTTGCAGGTGAAAAAGCTGCGCGATGATGCTCAGCGAGATGACGTCTGGCATGTTGCGTGCGTGCTCCCAGCCGCTCAAGCATTGCTTGGATACGCCGATCCTGCTGCCCAGCTCGTCTAAGGTCAGCCCCGCTCTTTGGCGTTCGTATCTGATTCGATTACCGATTGTTGTTTTATCCAAGCCACTCACCAGCCTTTATATACTTTACATAGGAAAGTATAAGCTAAAAAAGCTCGCAAAAGGCTAAAAGTATACGCAACGAATACCTTGCAAGTATCTAAAACAGATAATATAATATAAGGGCGGATGTATTTGATTCGAATACTTTTGATGGAGAGGATGGGTTGATTTGGTTTTTACATCGCCGGTATTTTTATTTCTGTTTTTGCCGTTTACCTTGATCGTCTATTTTTTGTTACGGAAGCAGTTTCGTAACGCGTTTTTGTTTTTGATGAGCTCGCTGTTTTATTTTTATGGGGAGCAAAAACTGCTACTGCTGATGTATCTGGTGATAGGCGTGAATTATCTTACGGCGTTGGCGCTGGAGCTACTTGCTACGCGCTGTACGGACGCACGCAGGGGCGCGCTCTGTCGTCGCGGGGTGATGCTGGGCTGCGTCGCGATTTGTATCGGTTTATTGTGGTACTTTAAGTATTGGGGCTTTAGTATTCATATTTTCAATAAGCTGGCGACCTTGGCGGGCGTAAGCTACAGGCTGAGTTTGGCAGATAAGATCGCTCTGCCCTTGGGCATCAGCTTCTACACCTTCCATTGCTTGAGCTATTCCTTGGACGTGTACATGGGAAAAATGCGCGCGGATAGGAATTTACTGCACTTCGCCACCTATGTGCTGATGTTTCCTCAGCTAGTGGCAGGACCTATCGTGCGCTACATCGATGTTAAGCGGCAGATCGAGGAGCGCAGCGTTTCCGCGGTGGGCTTTGTCAACGGCGTAAGACGCTTTTGCTTCGGCATGGCGAAGAAGGTGCTGATAGCGAACACGGTGGCGAAGGTCGTGGATAGAATCTTCGCCATGCCCGTGCAGGACGTGGACATGCTGACGGCGTGGCTGGGCGCTGTGGGGTATACGCTGCAAATTTATTTCGATTTCAGCGGCTATTCGGATATGGCGATCGGCATCGCGGCGATGTTCGGCTTTCATTATCGTGAAAACTTCAATTATCCCTATATCTCTAAGAGCGTGAGCGAGTTTTGGCGGCGTTGGCACATCTCGCTTTCGACATGGCTACGTGATTACGTATATATCAATTTGGGCGGCAATCGCGTGGGGCGTTGGCACTATAACGCCAATGTCCTGCTCGTCTTTCTGCTCTCCGGTCTTTGGCACGGAGCGAAGATGACCTTCGTCGTTTGGGGCGTGTGGTATGGCGTTTTCATAATTTTGGAGAACCTTTTCCTGCGACGCTTTTTGCAGACAAGGCAGCGCTTGGCGCATCTCTACGCCCTGCTGGTGATCGTTTTCGGCTGGGTGCTGTTCCGTGCGGACACCGTGCGCTTGGCAGCGAAGTTTTGGCGGCAGATGCTGAGCTTTCAAAGCCTTACGCTCGTCAACGTGGCGGAGCTTTTGCAGAACGACGTGATCATCGCTTTGCTATTGGGCTGCGTCTTTTCCTATGATTGGCGCGGCGCGTATAAGCGCTTCGTGCTGCGGAACGCGAGCCATGGACGCTTTTTGGCGTGCAAGGTCGCAAGCTATGTGGCAGGTGGCTGCTTACTGCTTTTGAGCATCATGAGCGTTCTTAGCAGTACCTATAATCCGTTCATATATTTTCGTTTTTAAGGAGCAGGTGTGATGATAAGCAAGGGATTGGTCTATAAAGCGTTGATCGGTGTGTTTATGCTGGGCGTGCTACTGCCGAATCGCGGACTGTGGCACGAGGCGGAGAATGTCAAGCTCGTGGCGCGCGAGAATCGTAAGATCACGGCGTTTCCGAAGGAGAGGCTCGCGCAGAAGGCGTTCTACGGCAATTTTGAGAAGTGGTATCGGGACAGGCTGTGGGGCAGACCG
>CAYZOZ010000052.1:0-9102 GCA_964480295.1 uncultured Phascolarctobacterium sp. | reverse complement strand
GGCGTACCGCCGAGCTTTTGGCGCGTACCATTACCTATGACGCGGGCATGGGCTACCGTATCGTCGGACTGCTGGAGGACAACGTCGTGCAGCCCGGCATTTTGGAGAGCTTCCCTGTGCTGGGCAGCTTCGCTGACGCTGAGCGTGTGATCAGGGAGCAGAACGTCAAGCGCGTGTTCATTGCCGCGCCTGGCATGGATTCGACCAAGCTTGGTAGGCTGATCTATCGCATTCAGCCGCTGGTCGAGAACATTGGCGTAATTCCGCCGTTCGTGGGCGTGCCCACGGGCAGCGTGGAGGTGGAGAGCGTCTTTAACGAGAAGCTGATGATCCTGCGCCTGAAAAACAACCTCGCGCGACCGCTGAACCGCTGGCTGAAAACCGCCTTCGACTACACGCTCACACTGGCGGGCACGCTTTGCATCTCACCGCTCCTGCTGGCGATCGCCGTGTGGATTTACTACGACTCGCCGGGACCGGTGCTGTTCCGTCATGTGCGCATCGGCAAGGACGGCAAGCCCTTTCCCTGCTATAAATTCCGCTCCATGTGCGTGGATGCCAAGGAGCGCTTGGCGGAGCTGCTGGCGAACGATCCGGTGGCGCGCGAGGAATGGGAGCGCGATTTCAAGCTGAAGCATGATCCGCGTATCACGCGTAGCGGTGCCTTTTTGCGCAAGACAAGCCTGGACGAGCTGCCACAGATCTTCAACGTCCTGCGCGGCGAGATGAGCCTCGTTGGGCCGCGCCCAATCATCCAAGAGGAGCTGGAGCGTTATGGCGAGTACGTGGACGACTACCTGATGGTGAAGCCAGGAATCACCGGTATGTGGCAGGTGAGTGGACGCAGCGACATCGGGTACGATGAGCGCGTGCAGATGGATACGTGGTACGTGCGTAACTGGAGCGTGTGGATGGATGTGGTGATATTGTTTAAGACATTTGCGGTGGTGCTGAAAAGGAAGGGGGCATATTGATGGGAAGTCGTTATAGTGAGGGCTTGGTGTCGATCATCATGCCCGCCTATAATGCCGAGCGCTTCATCAGCAAGGCGATCGAGAGCGTTTTGGAGCAGACCTATCAGAATTGGGAGCTGCTCATTATAGACGATGCCTCGACGGATGCTACGCCTGCGATCATCGGGGAGTACGCTGCTAGGTCGGAGCGCATCAAGGTGCATCGGCAGAAGCGTAATCAGGGAGTGGCGGTCGCCAGGAACGTGGGCTTGGAGCTTGCTGGGGGCGAGCTGATCGCCTTCCTTGACGCTGATGATATATGGCAGCAAGAGAAATTAACTATACAAAATAAAATCTTTGACCAAAACAAAAAAAATATTTGCGCGACGGCATACAATATTATCGATGCCAATGATGACTTCGTAAAGGAAAGAAGAATTCCGGAGGTCAGCGATTTCGAAGGGCTGTTGCGGGATAATACGGTTATCTTTTCTTCGAGTATGTTCAGACATAGGATTTTGGAAAATGTGCGCTTTGATCCGAATTATTATCATGAGGACTTCGTTTTTCTATTGGAGCTGCTGCGACGCGGCGAAAGGGTATATGGCTTGAACGAGGTGCTGGTGCAGTACCGTGTGCAGAAGGCTGGCAGAAGCTTTAACAAGTGGCGAGCGGCACGGCATAGGTGGCAGATATATAGAAGCTTTTGCGGCTTTGGCGTGCTGCGGAGCTTATGGTATTTTTGGCAATATGCGATAAATGGACTGAGGAAGTACAGCAGGCTATGAAAGAGAAGAAAAGGAGAAGCTGTTTATGAAAATATTTCTTATTAATCCGCCGTTTAAAACCGAATATGGTAAGTTTTCCCGAGATCAAAGGAGTCCGGCAATTACTAAGAGTGGTACGATTTATTATCCTACATGGTTGGCTTCCGCTACCGGCGTACTGGAGGAGGCAGGGCATGAATGCAGGCTGCTTGATGCCTGCGCCAAGCAATATGACAATGAGAAAACCTTTGAGCTGATTAAGAAGTTCGCTCCGCAGCTGGTGGTGGTTAATACGTCCACTCCCAGTATTTATAATGACGGCGAGTTCGCCACCATGCTGAAGGAGAAGCTGGGCGTGTGGACGGTTCTAGTGGGTACGCACCCCAGTGCAGTTCCTGAGGAAACGCTGCAAAGCTTTCCTAAGGTGGATTTTATCGCGCGCAGGGAGTACGAATTTACACTAAGAGAGCTGGCGGCAAGGCTGGAAGCAGGAGCTGAGGAGTTCGATGAGGTTCTAGGCTTGTCCTATCGTAATGCGGCAGGGGAGATCATCAATAATCCCGATCGACCCTTTATCGAGGATTTGGACGCGCTTCCCTTCGTTTCTAAAATATATAAGGAGCATGGCGTTGATCCTCACGATTATTTTTTCGCGGCTGCTGAGTATCCGATGATGATGATCTTTACCGGTAGGGGCTGTCCCAATAATTGCTTCTTCTGCGTATACCCGCAGACCTTCCATGGTCGCAAAAAATATCGCTTGCGTAGTCCTGAGAATGTGGTGGAGGAAATCGAATATATTCTCAAGGAGTTCCCTGATTTGAAATCCTTGGGCTTCGAGGATGACACCTTTACTGCTGATTTGGAGCGCACGAAGAATATTTGTCGTTTGATGATCGCGAAAGGAATCAATAAAAAAATCAATTGGTGGGTTAATGCTCGCGTAACGCTTGATTTGGACACGATGCTACTGATGAAGGAGGCGGGCTGCCGCCTGCTGATAGCAGGCTTTGAGAGCGGCAATCAGAAGGTGCTGAACGCCATGCATAAGGGCATCAGGGTGGATTGGTCTGAGCGTTATGTGGAGAATGCACGCAAGGCTGGCTTATTGATTCATGGCTGCTATATGGTGGGCAACCCTGGAGATACGAAGGAGACTATGGAGGAAACCTTCCAATTAGCCTTGAGGCTGAACACCGATACGGCGCAATTCTTTCCGCTGATGGTTTATCCAGGAACGGATGCCTATGCTTGGGCGGAGAAAAATGATTATATAATTTCGCATGATTACTCGAAATGGATCACCGAGGACGGCTTGCATAGCTGTGTGTTGTCCTTCCCCGAGCTAAAGGCGGAGGAAATGGTGGCGTTTTGTAATCAGGCAAGAAAGCGTTATTATTTACGCCCGCAGTATATTTTTGCTAAAGCAAAGCAGTTTATCCTTTGTCCTGATGAACGCAAGAGATTGCTAAAGGCGGGGACGAGGTTTGTATCCTTCCTGTTCAAGAAGGATGATAAGTAATAATTGTTGATGAATAAATAGTAGTCCCTTAAATTTTGGAGAATGGTGATACTAATGGAACCAATCAGAGTGCTGCAAATTATCGGTAGCGTGGAAAGCGGTGGCGTGGAGGCTGTGATCATGAATTATTACCGCAATATTGATCGAACGCGGGTGCAGTTCGACTTCGTGGTGCATAAGAACGGCAGGCGTTCGTACATCGATGCCATCAAGCAAATGGGCGCGCGTGTTTATGAGGTAACGCCGTATTCGCAGAATCTTTTCGCATTCATGTCAGAGGTTTACAAAATCGTCAAAGAAAACAGCTATAAGATAGTGCATTGCAACATGAATGCCATGAGTGTCTTTCCACTGTTGGCAGCAAAACTTGGGGGGGGTACGTGCGTATTCTGCACAACCATTCCACGGACACGTGGTCGGAGCCTTTGCGCACGCTCGTTAAGCGCGTGCTGCGTCCCTTCTGTCCCTTGTTTGCCAATAGATACTGGGCTTGCTCGCGGCTGGCGGCGGTGTGGATGTACGGCGCGCAGGCGGTGCAGGACGGTGGAGTGCGCGTAATCACGAACGCGATCGCGTTGGAGCGCTTCGCCTTTGATGCGGAGAAGCGTCAAAGGCTGCGCAAGGAGTTCGGCGTGGAGGACAGGCTCGTGCTTGGGCACGTCGGTAGAATGGTGAAGCAAAAGAATCCGCTTTTTCTGCTGGAGGTCTTTAGCGAGGTGGCGAGACTGCGATCTGACGCGGTGCTGATGATGATCGGCTGTGGACCGCTGCGAAAGCAGATCGAGCAAAGAATCGCGGAGCTGGGGCTTGCGGGCAAGGTCATTTTGACTGGAGCGCGCGATGATGTCGCTGATTTGTACAACTTAATGGATTTATTTGTTTTTCCTAGCCTTTATGAAGGCTTGAGTGTGGTTCTTTTAGAGGCACAAAGTAATGGCTTGGGTGTAATTACCTCCGACAGTATTAAGAGGGAGCCCGATTTGACGGATGGCTTCGAGCTTTTGCCTTTGAGCTTAGGTGCGAGGAGATGGGCGGAGCGCGTCGTGGAGCGTGCCGATGAAGGCAGGAATCCCGAAAATATTAAGCGCGTCGCCGACGCAGGCTATGATATTAGGCGCAGCGCGCAGAAGCTGATGGAGCTATATTTGGAGATGGCGAGAGAGTAAAAGAGCTAAGGGAAAGGGCTATTTTAGCAAGCTAGACAATAATCTTTGAGGGTGGATGAGGATGAAAATTTTAATTGAAGCGTTGCATGGCTTGGGCGATACCGTAAATATGCTTCCGGTTATCAGAGCGATAAGGGACGAATATCCGGAGTCTTATATTACCGTGCTGATCAAATTTAATGTGCATAGGGAATTACTACTTGCCTCTAAGTTGAAGATCGACGAGGTGGTGGTGCTTGACGTGCATAAGGAGGGTGCTTTTTCAATATATAGGAAGATGAGCGCTTTGCGCAAGGAGTGCTTCGATATGAGCATTTCCTGCGGCAATACTCCCGTGAGAAAGGCAAAGCTTTTTATGGGAGTGATCAATGCCAAGAGGAAGGTGGGCATTCAATTTGATCAGGGCGTGTATTTTGACGATTTTTGCGATAAGGTGCATTTTGTAGACGTTAATTTTGCGGCGATCATGCCCATTCTCAAAAATAAGGAGGTTGACAGGGCTCCCGTGCTTTATGCGGACGCTGAGCTGATGCGACAGATGCGCGAGAGGCTCGGGCTGGGGAATAAAAGAGTAGTCGCCATGTGCATAGGGCAGGGGAATTTTTCAAGCAAACGCAATTTCCTAGTAAAAACGAATGTTTTTACTAAGGGGTGGGGTATTCTTAATAGTATAAAACTTATTAAGCTTTTGTTAAAGCAAAAGCTTAAGGTGATTCTGCTTGGCGGCGGCTTGGAAAAGGAGCTGTTGAAATCAATTCCGCAGGAGCTTTTGGCTAATCCCGATGTAATTAATTTAGTCGCTAAAACTAATTTGCAGGAATCCATCGCTGCCGCAGCGTTGGCGGATGTCGTGGTGGGCGTTGACACCGGCATGATGCACGTCGCTGGGGCATTAGGGAAGAGAACGGTTTCAATCTTTGGTCCGACTACGCCGCAGGTTCACGGTACGTACTCCGACAAGGCTATTTTCGTGGAGGCGGACGTGGCTTGCAAGCATTGCTACGGCACGGATAAATATGTAAATTGCGAGGATCGTATTTGCCTTTCGCATATCGCGCCAGAAACCGTGAAGGCGGCAATAGACAGGGCGTTGGGGTGAAGGGGATAGAGAATTACTTTAAATTATATTGATATATCGCATATTACCATATTTTTAAGAGGTAAATAGTGAACATGAATAAGAAAATAGTTGTTTTATTAAGTTCATATAATGGTGAAAAATTTATAGCAGAACAGATAGACAGTATCTTGCAGCAAGAGCAGGTTGATGTACAGCTTATCGTTAGGGATGACGGCTCTACGGATGCTACACGCGCTTTGTTGAAGAAATATGAAAAATTGCCGAATGTTTCCGTTTGGTACGGAGATAATGTTGGCGTGCGTGCAAGTTTTATGGAACTGGTGAAGAATGCTCCGGCTTCTGATTATTATGCCTTTGCTGATCAGGATGATATTTGGTATAAGGATAAATTGATCAGAGGGATTAGAAAAATTGAAAAAGCGGGTAATGATGGACCGATTCTTTATACAAGCAATCAGGACTTATTGGATAGCGAAGGAAATTTTATTAAAGTAAGATTTACCGATGAAATTAAGCAGTATATTCGCTTGGAGAGCATGGTTTATAATAATCAAATTTCTGGATGTACTTTCGTATATAATAATAAATTAGCTAAGGCTTTGGAAGATAGAAAAGAATTATACGCAATAGGCTATGAGAGAATGCACGATAGGATGATGCTTTTGTTGGCATTGTGCTGTGGCTCGATAATTTATGATGATGTTCCTACTATGGGCTATCGGAGACATGATAGCAATGTGACCAGTACGAAATCCGATGCGGATAGGGATATTATTGATCAATTAAGATATCACCTTTCTAATATGATGATACCGCAAAATAAGAATAATACTACTAAAACAGCAAAGCTTTTGATGCCGGTTTTAGAGCGGGATAAGGGAAAAGCTTCCGAAGTGTATAAGAATATTGCTTGTATAGCTAAGTGCGGAGATAATTGCTTTTTTCGTATAAAGCTGTTATTTAATCAAAACATAATAAATATGTTTAATGACAAAAAAACAACTGTTGCTATAAAAATAATCACAGGATGGATTTAAAGAACATCGTGTATAGTGAGATTACTACTGTGCTTTATGCGTTTTTTAATGCTACAAGGAAGGGATGTTATTGCTATAAGTCTTCCAAATACCACTCACTATCACACATACACAAGGGAGTATACATATGACACTTTGGGAATCAATTAAAGAGCTTTATTGGGACAACAAAATCATGAATCAGGAGCAGAAGGAGGCGTTCTTCTACCTTGTTAAGGGTATGGTGCGCGGCAAGACTAAGGCGCGCCACAGCGCCTCCGCCTTCGAGGAGTATACGCGCTTGGTTATGGATAATCAAAGGCTGACCAACAGCTTCTCCGTCGATTATCCGCGCGAGCCGCAAATCACCCTCCGACCAGACGATCCCAAGCTAGTGGCGTATTATCTGCCGCAGTATTATCCCAATCCCTACAACGATAAATGGTGGGGCAAGGGCTCGACCGAATGGACGAATACGACGAAGGCGATGCCCCAGTATTTGGGACAGTATCAGCCGCGCCTGCCGGGAGAGCTGGGCTTCTACGACCTGCGCATTCAGGACAACATCCGCAGGCAGGTCGAGCTGGCACGCTTCTACGGTATTTATGCGTTCTGCTTTTATTACTATTGGTTTGACGGCGTAAGGCTGCTTGATTTGCCTTTCGATAATTTTGTGAATGATCCAGAGCTTGATTTCCCATTCTTTATTTGCTGGGCGAATGAAAGCTGGACGACGCAATGGTCGGGCAGCTCGTGGACTACCCTGATAGAGCAGCGTAAGAGCGTCGACAGCTATAAGAAGTTCATCGAAGCCAGCGCTCCGCTATTTACGAAGGAGAATTATTTCAGAATCAACGGCAAGGCTGTTTTGCAGATTTATCGAGTGTATAATATTCCCTCGCCGAAGGAGGTTCTTGCCTATTGGCGTGAGTATGTTGAGAAGAATTTCCATACGGAGCTTTATATTATTGGCTGCTTGAATCGGCCAGCTCATTATAAGGAGGATTATCTTTCCTTGGGCTTCGATGCTATAAGCGAGTTTGGCTTCGGACCGCAGGAGGATCACTTCAAAGAGATTTCTAAGGAGAAGCAATTCCTGTGTGATGCCTTCTACGGTAGTGTTTATGATTATGGGGACTTTGTGGAAAATAAGCGTTATTTCGCGAAGCATAAGGATAGATGCTATAGGTCTGTGATTCCGATGTGGGATAATACCGCCAGAAAGCAGAATAAGGGCATTATCATGGATGGTGCTACGCCGACGCTATATAAGGAATGGCTCAAGGATATGATCATAGAAACTAAGAATAACAATACCTTGGATGACAGTCTGATCTTCCTGTTCGCTTGGAACGAGTGGGCGGAGGGCGCGTATCTAGAGCCTGATTTGAAATGGCAATACGGCTATTTGGAGGCTACGAAGGAAGCAATAATGGAAACAAGAGCTAACAATAACGAACATATGCACAAAACGGGGGGGGCGCTTCTTAATCGTCATAGCCTTCTCCATGCCACAAGGACAGGTCTTGCGGCATGATGCAACAGGGGGCTTTAGCAGAAACCGCGCTGATTGTGCTTAACTATAACACCCCAGCGATGACCTTGCAGGCGGTGCGCCATTTGCAGAGCTTCGGCTCCGCGCTGCGGATCATTCTCGTCGACAATTGCTCGACTGATGCTTCTCGTGAGGAGTTCGCGGCGACCTTCGGTATCGCTCCGGAGGAGGCGCGCGTCGGCGCACGCTTTGTGCGTGGTAACGTGCATTTGCTGTTCAACGATGTCAATCGTGGTTATGCTCACGGCAATAATGTGGGCGTGGATTACGTCGTGGGGCTGGGCGATGTCGCCTACATCGGCATCATGAACCCAGATGTGGTGGTGAACGAGGATGTGCTGCTGGCGCTCACGCGCGCGCTGGGTGAGCACGACGAGATCGGTCTGATCACGGCGAAAACCTATTATAAGGGCGTACTTGACGAGTATAATCATTGCGCCTGGCGTGCCAACACCGCGCGGCACTTTTTGTGGCAGAGCAGTCTTTTCGGCTATTTGTGTATGCACCTGCTGCCGCGTTTTGGGTTCAACTTCGCGCCGCATGGCGATTATCATCTGTCCTATTACGGAGATAGGGAGCTTGCCTACGTGGACGTGGTGCAGGGCTGCTTCTTCATGAGCAGGCTGGCGACCTTCCTTAAGGCGGGCAAATTTGACGAGCATACCTTTTTGTATTGCGAGGAGGACATTCTCTATGCTAGAATGCGTGACATCGGCAAGCGCAACGCCGTTCTGCCGCGCTACACGATTAGGCACGATCATCAGGAGAAGGAGGCGGGACTGGCGAAGCGCAAGCCGAAGCTGTTCCACCGTACCTGCCTTTTTGAATCGCAGGATTATTACATCGCCAATTATTACCAAGGCGGTTTTTTGGAAAAGCTCCTACTGCGCGCGCTGATGCGTTTTTATCATAATTTGCGCAGGCTGGGAATTTATTTGCTATATAGTGACTAGGCTCAAGGAGCTAATTTTATACGAGGAGCGATATGATGAAGGGTATCATTCTTGCCGGAGGCTCCGGCACACGCTTATATCCGCTGACG
>CAYZOZ010000051.1:7782-9261 GCA_964480295.1 uncultured Phascolarctobacterium sp. | reverse complement strand
ATAGGGGGCGGAAAAGGCGGAGCCTTGCGCGCCTACGGTGTAGGTGCGGACGATGGGAATCGCCTTAACGGGCTCGGTGGTGGCACTAATGTTTTTATACAGCATATAGCCACCCCCCACGAGCAGCAGTAGGAGCGCGCCGCCAAGCAGACGCTTTCGCGTTTGGAACTCATGAATTTTGCTAAAAAAGGCTTTCATAATCAATTCACCACGCTTAGAAAATAAGAAACTAAAAAAATTAAGAGCCTCTGTTAATTGTAGGTTTGAAAACCATTCTATAGTTCAATTATATTGTGGAATAACTCAAGCGTCAAGCAATAATGCGTTTTCCTAGCGCTATTTTGCTATTCCCTGATTGAAATAATTATGATATAATTTTTTGTTGTTCAAAAAGAGGAAACTCAAAAATTCCTGAAAAATTTATGAAAGTGTAGGTGAGGAAATGGAATTCTTTTTAATGGCCGGTGCTTGCTTTGGTATTGGCTTCCTGACACTCCTCCTGCCTCATGCCTGGGAGCGTTGCGCGCATTGGCTCGCGAATATCGCGGCGCTTGGCGGTAGCGCGTTGGTGGCATATCGGGCGGGAGCGTTTTTGCTCGGAGCGGAGCTTGCGCCCTGGAGTTGGGGTTCCTATTCTTTGGATTGCGACGGCTGGAGCGCGATCTTTTTACTCTTGACCGGTGTTGCCGGCGTAGTTACCAGTCTTTATGCCTGCGGCTACGCGCAGAGCTATCAGGGAAATCGTCTGCGCCTTTTGGGCGGTATGTGGAATCTTTTCCTGCTGTCCATGGAGCTGGTGCTTTTGGCGGACGATGCCTTTAGCTTTTTGCTATTCTGGGAAATTATGGCGGTGGCTTCCTTCCTGCTGGTCAACCATGAATCGGAGAAGCGTGCGACCTGGAATGCCGCCTATCAGTATTTGGTGATGACCTCGATCGGCACGACGGCGATTATGATCGCCTTTCTGCTGCTCGGCTCCGCTAGCGATAATTTTACCTTCGCTTCTCTGGCACAAAATCGCTTGAGCGGCGTATGGCAGCATGCCGTCTTCGCTGCCGCTTTTATCGGCTTCGCGCTGAAGGCAGGTCTTGTGCCTCTGCACGTGTGGCTGCCGAACGCGCATCCTGCCGCGCCGAGCCATGTTTCGGCATTGATGAGCGGCGTGATGTTGAAAATCGCGCTCTATGGCTTCGGTCGCTTTATGTTCGACTTTTTGCCGACCTGGAGCTATTGGTGGTGCGTGCTGGTGATGGTGTTGGGCGCGCTTTCGGCCTTCTTGGGCGTGCTGTACGCGCAAATGGAAACGGATATCAAGCGCGTGCTGGCGTATTCCTCCGTGGAGAACATGGGTGTGATCTTCGCCGCCTTCGGCTGCGGTATGCTGATGAAGGTACTCGCCGGCGGTAATTGGTATTTGCTGGGCTTCATCGCCGCGTTGGTACATGCCTGCAATCACAGCGTCATGAAGGTGCTGATGTT
>CAYZOZ010000051.1:0-7682 GCA_964480295.1 uncultured Phascolarctobacterium sp. | reverse complement strand
CTCGGTCGCGCGCGCAGCGTGCTGCCGGAGCGGGCGCATGAGTCCGACAGCTTTATGCTGGGGGCGATGGGCATCTCCTCTGCTATGGTGCTGATCTTAGGTATCTTCCCCCTGCCTGTCATGCGCGCGGTCACGTCTGCTTTAAGCTTGGACGGCGAGTTCGTCATGCAGGCGGAGGCGCTGGCTTGGGCGGGAAGCGGCAGCTTGTCGCTTTTTAATCCGCTGCTGCTGCTCGTTTTGGTAGCAGTGGTCGGCTGCGCGCTGTATCTTTGCACGCGTAATATTTGGGAGGAAAAGCCCGTTACCTGGAATTGTGGCACGTATCCGACGGAGCGTCAGCAATACTCCGCCACAGGCTTTAGTAAGCCCGTGCGCCGTGCCTTCGATTATCTGCTGAAGCCCAAGCGCGAGGTGTCCTACATGCGTAAGGATCACGCGTACTTCGGTCGTCAGCTTTCCTATAAGCTACAAATTCCCGATATGATTACGGAGAAGCTGTATCTGCCACTACAAAAGCGTTTCGTCGGCGCGTCCGCGCTGCTGCGCCGTTTACAGCAGGGCAGCGTGCGGCTGTACGTGTCCTACGTTATGGCGGCGATGGTGCTGGTTTTGGTTTGGGGGGCGTTGTATAAATGATGAATTTTGTAAATACATATGAACAGCTTGCCCTCTGCGTCGTGCAAGCCCTGCTCCTGCTTTGCTTGGCACCCTTGGTGACTGGCATCGTGAAGAAGGTGAAGGCGCTTTTGCAGAACCGCATCGGCTCAAGCATTTTTCAGGAATATTTCGATATAAAAAAATGGTGGCGTAAGCCCACCATCCTTACGCCCTATACGGGAGTGCTTTTTAAGCTCGCTCCCTGCGTTTATTTCGCTACGACCTTCATCGCGGCCTGTATGCTGCCCAATTTCCTCGGCGGCAGAGTGGGCTTCGGCGATGTGTTTGTCTTTGTTTATCTATTGGCGCTGGGACGCTTTTTCATGGCGGTATCATCCATGGACGCGGCGACGGCGTTCGGCGGCATGGGTGGAAGCCGCGAGGTGTATGTGGCGGCGTTCGTCGAGCCGGTCATCATGCTGGCGATTCTGTCTAACTCCCTGCACACCGGTAGCACCTCCCTCGGTGGCATGATGCTACGCTTTGACGAGGTAAATCTGACGGTGGCAGGCGTGCTGACCTGCATCGCCTTCTTTCTAGTCATGCTGGCGGAAAACTGCCGTATTCCCGTGGATAATCCGGATACGCATTTGGAGCTGACCATGATCCACGAGTGCATGACCTTGGAGTATTCCGGTCGCCTGCTGGCGTTCATTCATTGGGCGAGCCAGCTGAAGCTGCTCGTTTTTCTCATGCTTTTCTCCATGCTTTATTTACCGTTGGATCTGCCCGTCGTGGCGAAGGTGCTTTTGAGCGCCGTGCTGGTGGGCGTAATGGAAACCTTGAATAATAAGATGCGCCTGTTCAAGGTGCGCGTATATTTGGCGGCGGCGGCCTTGATGCTGCTTTTGGCTGTGGTTGCTCAGTAGGAGGTGGACGATGGAATATTTAGTAGTCATTTTAATGTTTATCGTCTTCCTACAGACGAGATTTATGGAGCTGCGGCGTGCGACGCTGTGCTTGGCGGTGCAGTCCGCTTTGATCGCTATCGCCTGCCTCGTTTTGGGCTTGAGCCATGGCGGCGGCTTGCACGGCTGGCTGCCAGGCCTTTTGACGATCGCCGTCAAGGTAATCTTCATTCCCTATGCTATTTTGCGGACAGTGAAGGGCTTGCGCGACGAGCGTGAGATCGTCAGCGATATCAACGTTAATTATTCCACGGCTGTGGCGGCCTGCAGTTTGGCCTTGGGCTACATGGTGATCGACGGTTTGCTGCCCCAAGCGGAGGGCAGGGATATTTTGGCGACCTCTATGTTCATGATTATGACAGGCTTAACGCTAATCGTTATGCGCAGTCGCGCAATCATGCAGATGATCGGCCTAATCACCATGGAGAACGGCATTTACCTTCTTGGTTTGATTATGACCGAGGGACTGCCGCTGATTATCGAATTGGGTATTTTCCTCGACGTGCTGATCGTCGTGGTCATTCTCGTTATTTTGACCTCGCGTTTGCGTCTGTCCTTTAAAACGACGGATACGAACGTTTTGGATAAGCTGAAAGGTTAGGTGGAAGATGCTGCAATATATTTTGCTTTTGTTATGTCTGCCGCCCTTGTGCGCGGTTTTGGCGCTGACCGGACGCTTTTCCAACAGCACTCTGCATTGGCTGCATCGCTTGACGGCGACGGCGGTGGGTGTGAGCGTCGGTCTTTTGGCGGCGAATTTCGATCCCGAATTTCCCTATGCCGATGAATATTTCTATGTGGACGCCTTTAGCCTGTGGGTGCTTTTGATAATTGCCACGCTGTACGTGGCTGCTAGCTGGACGGCGCGCTCCTATTTGACGCGTGAGGAACGCTGCGGTGTGCTCAAGGGCGAGCAGCTGCAAACCGGTCGCTATTTCGCGCTGATGCAGCTTTTCTGTTGGACGATGTTCATCGTGCTTTTGGTAAAAAATCTTGGTTTGATGTGGGTGGCGATCGAGGCGACGACCTTGATCAGCGCGCTGCTCATCTCCTTTAAATTTACGCGTGCGGCGCTGGAGGCGACCTGGAAATACATCATGGTCTGCACCGTGGGTATTTGCTTGGCGCTTTTGGGTACGCTCGTCCTCTATTATGCGCAGATCTCCGCGCTGGGCAGCGAGAACGCTTTAAGCTGGATCTATTTGCAGGAGCATGCCTCCGCTCTCGATCCCTCACTCACGCGCTTGGCGCTGCTCTTTTTGGTTATCGGTTACGGTACGAAGGCAGGCATGGCTCCTATGCACACATGGCTCCCCGATGCCTATGCCGAGGCTCCCTCGCTGACTAGCGGCATGCTCAGCGGCGCGCTGTGCAGCTGCGCGATCTATGTGCTTTTGCGTAATTTGGTAATCATTCTGCCGACGGCGGGTACGGAGATGATGAGCGGAATGCTGCTCTTCTTTGCCGTGCTGACGGTGGCGGTGGCGGTGCCCTTCGTGGTGGTACAGCGTGACGTGAAGCGCCTTTTGGCGTACTCCTCCATGGAAAATATCGGCATCATGGTCGCTGGCATCGGCGCCTTTTCCGCGCTTTCCCTGAAGGCGGTCATGCTGCATATGTATAGCCACGCGATGATTAAATTCGTGCTTTTCTATATCGCTGGTACGATTATTCAGGAGTATCAGACGCGTAATCTGATGCGTATTCACGGTATGATCAAGGATGTGCCACATACGGCGACCTTCTGGCTTTTGGGTATGCTGGGCATTCTCGGCCTGCCGCCCATGGGTCTGTTCTTCAGTAAGTTTTATATCATGTCCGCGTTGTTCAAGGAGGGGCATCAGCTGGCAGGCTCGCTGCTGATAATTTTGCTGGCGGGCGTGCTGATCGGCATTCTTTATCATGGAATGCGTATGCTGTGTGACAGGGCGCAGCATCGTCCCTTGGGTGACCTTTTGGGTGCGATAGACGTGCCCGTGCTGGCGCTTTTGCTCGTGTTCACCTGCTTGGTGGGCGCGTGCTTTGAAAATCTGCCCTGGCTTAATAATTTGTTGAATCATGCCGTGCGCATTATAGGAGGCTGATGCTATGCTGGTAAAACCTGAAAATTTACGTGGTGCCGCTAATATTTGCAGTGACGGCGGCAAGCGTCCGCTGGCGGCGATGTTCGGCGCGGACGAAACGCTGCACGGTGGTGGTTTGGCGATCTATTGCCTTTTTTATAATGCTGAAAAGCGTGATATGGACGTGCTGAAGGCGGAGTTTACCGCCGAAGGTCCGCTAAATTATCCCTGCCTGACGACGCTCCTTCCGGCTGCGGCTTGGTATGAGCGTGAGCTGCATGATATGTTCGGCTTCGTGCCGGAGGGACATCCCGATTTGCGTCCCCTCGTGCTACACGAAAGCTTTCCCGAGGGCTTTCATCCTTTGCGTAAGGAGGTAGCCGTGGATTGCGAGTGCCACGGACATCGTGAGTACGAGATGCTGACCTCCGCGGGCGAGGGGCTGTTCGAGGTGCCAGTTGGACCGATTCACGCGGGCATCATCGAGCCAGGACATTTTCGCTTCAGTCAGGCGGGCGAGGCGATTCTACAGCTGGATGCCAAGCTTTTCTTCACGCATCGCGGTATCGAAAAGAGCTTGGAGGGCAAAACGCCGCTGGAGGCGATGCCCGTCATCGAGCGTATTTGCGGCGCGTGCAGCGTGGCGAACTCCCTTAGCTATTGTCAGGCGGTGGAGAAGCTTTCCGAGGCCGTGGTTCCGCACCGCGCATGGCTGATTCGTACTTTGGCGTTGGAAATGGAGCGTTTGTATAATCATGTCGGCGATACGGGTAACGTGTGCGCCGGCGTGGGCTTTTCGCCCGTGATCAGCATGGGCGCGCGTCTAAAGGAGTATTTGCAGCAGCTGAACGAGCTGCTCAGCGGCAATCGCTTTTTGCGTGGTCTGATCGTCCCCGGCGGCGTGACCATGGACATCGAGGAGGTTCAGCTGGAGGAGCTGCTCGATGTGCTCAAGGAGGTAGAGCAGGTTTATGCCGACATGGAGCATATCATGTGGGAGCAGGCGAATTTCGTCAACCGTATTCGCACGACAGGCATCATTAAGGAAAGTACTGCCTTCGATTTGGCGATGGTCGGCGTGGGCGCGCGTGCCAGCGGCTTGGCGCGCGATTCGCGTAAGGATATGGGCTTCGGCATTTATGATGAGCTGGAATTCGATGTGATCACCGAAAGCGCGGGCGATGTAGAAGCACGCATCAAGGTGCGCATTCGCGAGGTGCGCGAAAGTCTAAAGCTGGTGCGTCAGCTCGTGAGCAGGCTGCGCCGTAATACGGAGGACGAGCTACGCGTCGACTTGGGTGAGCTGCGTACTTTGGAGGGTAGCTGGGGTATCAGCGAGTCTCCGCGCGGCGACAATTTGCACTGGCTGATGCTGGACGAGACGGGCAGAATTGAGCGTATCTTCATCCGCTCAGCGTCCTATCCCAATTGGCCCGCCGTGCCGATCGCGGTGCAGGGCGACATCATTCCCGATTTTCCCTTGGTTAATAAAAGCTTTGAGCTGTGCTATGCTTGCATCGATCGTTAAGGAGGTGGCGTGATGCTGAAAATGCTGGAGGCGATTTTCGCCGGTAAAATAGCAACGGAAAACATCGATATCAGCGGACATAAGCGTCTGCGCGGACAGCTGCAATGCCATGCCACTGCCGCCTGCGCTCAATGCGGCGCGTGCGCCGAGGCCTGTCCCGTGGGAGCGCTGACGCTGAATGCTCAGGGCGAGCCCGCTATTGATTATAAAAAATGTATTTTTTGCGGCAAATGCGTTGAGGCGTGCGCGGCAAAGCTGCTGACGCATACCAATAGGGACGCGTTGGCGCAGCTGCTGACGGATTCGCAGGTAGAGATCAGCGAGGCGGTCAGCGCGAAGCTGGGGCGCAGTTTGCACATTCGTCATTTGGATGCCGGCAGCTGTAACGCCTGTGATTTCGAGATGGGCGCGCTTAGCAACCCCGTTTATGATTTGCATCGCTTCGGTATCGCCTTCGTCGCCTCGCCGCGTCATGCGGATATGCTGATGGTGACGGGCGTGGTAACGCGCAATCTGGAGCAGGCTCTGCGCATGACCTATGAGGCGATGCCCGAGCCGAAGCTTGTTATGGCGTGCGGCGCGTGCGCGTCCGGTGGCGCGACCTACGGCTCTACCTATGCCATAGTGGGCAAGGCGGCCGACGTCGTGCCCGTGGATATCGCGGTGCCTGGCTGTCCGCCGCGTCCGAGCGCTTTGCTCGTGGCGTTGTGCGCGGCGGCGGATCTGTTGCAGGAGCGTTTACAAGAGGCGTAAGAAAAAGAGGTCGAGGTCATGAAGGTTCTTTTAACGGCGATTAATAGTAAATATATTCATACGGGCTTGGGGCTGCGCTATGTGGGCGAATATGCCAAGCAGGAGGGGCATGAGGTTAACCTGCTTGAGGAAACTATCAACTCACGGACGCTGGACGTTTTGGAGAGAATTATGCAGGTCGAGGCGCAGGTCTACGGCTTTTCCGTGCATATTTGGAATAAGCAGTTCGTGATGCAGCTGCTTGGGCTTTTGCGCAAGCTGTGTCCACAGGCTGTAATCGTCGTCGGGGGACCGGAGGTGGCGTTTGACACGGAGAGAATCTTCGCTGAGCAGCCTGCCATCGATTACATAGTGCAGGGCGAGGGCGAGCTGTGCTTCAGCGCGCTTCTGCGTAGTCTGGAGCAGGGGGAGGCGGTGCCTGAGCATATTGCCTATCGTCGGGGCGGGAGGACGCTTATTAACGGTGGTACTACCGTGATCGACGATCTGAGCATTCTGCCATTTCCCTATCCAGATTTGGAGCAGGTGATAGCCGAGCATAAAATCGTTTATTATGAATGTACGCGTGGCTGCCCCTTCCGCTGCGCCTATTGCCTGTCGGGCATTTCGCATAATGTGCGCAAGCGTCCGCTGGAGCTGGTGCTTGCCGATTTAGATCGCTTCATCGCGGCGGGCGCGCCCTTGGTGAAGTTCGTCGACCGTACCTATAATTTGGATGAGCGGTATTTCCTGCCGATCATGCGCCATTTGGCTGCCGCCGATACAAAGGCGACCTTTCATTTCGAGATTAAGGCGGATATGCTGAGCGAGGCGGTGCTGGATTTTTTGGCGACCGTGCCCAAGGGACGCTTTCAGCTGGAGATAGGCATTCAAAGCACGCATAAACCAACCCTGAACGCAATCAACCGTCAGGATAATTGGCAACGCTTGGCGAGTAACGTGCGTCGCCTTTTAGCTATGCGAAATATGCATATTCATGTGGACCTGATCGCCGGCTTGCCATATGAGGACTTTGCGACCTTTGGAAAATCGTTTGATGATGTCTATGCTCTGGGCGCGCAGATGCTTCAGTTGGGCTTTTTGAAGGTGCTTCCCGGCACGCAGATGCGCAGGGAGGCGGAGCAGCACGGCTTGCTTTATATGGATGAGCCGCCCTATGAGATCTTGGCGACCAAATATGTGAGCTATGCGGAGATGCAATTTTTGAAGCAAATGGAGAGTGTTCTTGATCAGACGGGGAATAGCGGCTATTTCACGCACCTTTTACCCCTGCTGATGAGGGAGGAAGGGCTTGCTCCCTTCGCTTTTTATAGCAAGCTGACACAGTGGTGGGTGCGTAGCGGCTATTATCCGCAGACGCATAACGCTAAGGGCGTGGCGGAGATTTTGTATCGGTATATTTTAGAGCATTGCGCGGAGGCGACGGAAAAGCTGATGGAGACCTTGCGCTATGATGTCTTTACGGAGCTGCCAGGTTGGCGACCGGAGTGGCTTGCTTGGCAAAACGAGCGCATCTTCGAGGAGGTTTCCGCTTTTTGGCGCGATGAGAGCTTGGCGAAGCGCTATGCTCCTAATTATAAATTCAGCAGCTGGCGACAGATTAATAAGACCTATCCCATAGAATTATTCAAATATCGTTGGCAGGATGATTCCTTCGGTGAGTTTTACGTGCTGGCGGATCGCTCGCAGGCGCAACAAAGAATTATCGAGCTACCGAATTTAAAGAAATTTTAAGTCTCGCAAGGCTTGTATACAATATGCTTTCGATAGCAA
>CAYZOZ010000050.1:0-9518 GCA_964480295.1 uncultured Phascolarctobacterium sp. | reverse complement strand
AGGTCGCCTCGGAGATGGTGCTGATCGAGGTGCAGGGAATTTAAAATTAAGAATAGCAAAAGCAAGAATCCTCCCCAAGCTTCATCGACTATTGGGGAGCATTATCCTAACAAAACAAGCCTACGGGAGAGCTCTTCTCCCGTAGGCTTGTTTCATTTTACACAGATATTACGACCGCTTATACAAGCAAACGCCCACGTTGCTGCTAGTGAGCGCACTTTTACGATCATAGACCGCTATTTCGTTACCAGCTCCCACAACGCCTCATAGCTATCAACGACATTGTAAACGACCTCCCCATTGCTAATCGCCTTGAAATGCTCCTTGGCGCAATGAATTTTCGATGCCTCGATCTGACGCAGCTGCAAGGAGCTCATCGAGCCCTTAGTCTCCGCCACGAAATACACGTGCTTAACCGCGCCCTCGTAGAACGCGATCGCCCAGTCAGGATTATAGCGTCCCACCGGCGTGGAAATATAAAAGCCTCCGGGAAGCTTAACATATACGGCGACGTTCGTATTCGTATCCAGCTTCTGGGCGAACCTCTCCTCGTTAATCGAGTCATAGAGAATATGATCATATAGATGCTTGTGCGCCTTCATCACGTTCTTCCCCAAGCGCCCTCTAAGCGTCGGCTCGGTGAACACGTCAGTATCATATCTCTCATCCAGCACGTTATAGGTAATATGCTGAATAATGGTGGTCGCCTTCTCGTCATTGATCAGAGCCGCCGCCTTGATAATGAACTCCTCCGGATTATCCTTAAACTTATTGAAGGTCAGCGGATGTATCCCCTGCAAAATTTTAACGATCGTTTTTCTAGTCAAGCCCGTTTCGTCCACCAGCTTACCGATCAGGTCATATTTCACGCCGCCGGAGGGAGCGATATTCGTACTATAGCTTGCCGATTTTTCCCTCACGAAGGAAGCACCGCTCTCCAAGCTATCCCGCGAGGTGATAGTTTCCAGCACGCCGCTTTCCACCTTAAAATAAATTTTCGACACGAGCAGCTTGTTATCAAGAGCATAGATAGCCTTCTTGATAAGCTCGTTCGTATCAAAATCCACCACATAGATCGATTTAGCGTTAATCCTGCTCCACAGCGCCTTAAATTCTGGCATCGCCAGCTTATCCTTATCCAAGGTCAAAGTGGTATCATCCTTACGCCCGTTTTCTGGCAGCATGGTCCTACTGTCATAGATGGAATCAATAATCTCCAAAACGGACGCAGCCGAATCCGCCACCTTCTCCGCTAACTTGACCTCGCCATTAGCCTTATCCTCATAATACTTATCAGTCAAAGCACCCTTGCGGTCGATATAGCCATTGACAATCATATCATAATGAATCTCAAAAGCAGTGTCCTGATCGATAACCTGCTCGTTGCCCTTATCGTCCTTGATAACCTTACCGACGAAAAGGTCAACCGTAACCGCACGCGGTCTGTCGGCGACCGCCTCGGCGATCTCGGCCTGCAAGCCCTTCGCGAAGCTGTCATAGCTTTCGCTCGCGATGACGGTTAGGACGTTGATCTTATGCACGTCCTCGCCCAACGCGTTCACGTCCATTCTTTCGCCGTCCTGATTGACGCACAGACGCAGACCGCGTCCCACCTCCTGACGCTTGCGCACCTCGCTGCCGCTCTGCTTCAGCGTGCAAATCTGAAAGACGTTGGGATTATCCCAGCCCTCGCGCAGCGCCGAATGTGAAAAGATGAAGCGCACAGGGGAACGCTTCGGATCCCTGTCCAGCAGCAACTCCTTATTCTTCATGATTAGGTCATAGGCATCGACATCGTCCGTCGTCGACTCCCTGCGCGCGAGCTTCGAATCGATCATTTTACCCTTCTTATCGATTGAAAAATAGCCCGCGTGCGTATCGGCAGCATCGATCGCCTCCAAATAGCGCGCATAATCAGCGTCATCCAGGTTGAGCTGAAGATTATTTACGACATCCTTATACTCCTCCTCGAACATTTCCGCATAAACGCCATTCTGTGCCACGCCCGCGGCATCATACTGCTTATACTTGGCGACCTCGTCGATGAAGAAGAGCGACAGCACCTTAATGCCCTTATAGAGAAGCTCATGCTCGCGCTGAATATGCGAAAGAATCGTTTCGCGAATTTGAATGCGGCGCAGCTGCTCCTCGCTAACTCTGCCGATCACGTCACCAGCGTGAAGCTTGATACCGTTGATGAACTCCAACGAATCATCACGCCCATCGATCTGCTTGATCACAAAGCCGTTTTTATATTCTTCCAGCCCGCCGGAATAATCGTAGAGGTTGTCTCCGATTTTTACGACGCGGCTCTTTTTCTTCGGTGTACCACTAGCCATCTTGACCTCAAACTGCAGTGTCGCAGTTGGTGCATCCTTGGAAAGATTCAGTCCTTCCAAATATAGATAGCTTTCCGTCGCCGTGCTGCCCGACTCGGTGATGCCCTTTACCGCGATCTTCTTCACAAGATGCTTATTATACGCCTCCATAGCGTCCAAGCGATAGATCATATTATAAATGCTGTCGCTTTTATGCGTCGCCGAATAGCGCAGCGTCATCAAGGGCTTAAAATCCGCCAAGCGTTCCTTCGTTTTCTTACCCTCGACGGACTGTGGCTCGTCGATAATGAGAATGGGATTCGTCGCGGCGATAACATCGATGGGGCGGCGCGAGTGAAATTCATCCAGTCGCATATTAATACGCCTTGCGTCCTTGCCATTGGCGTTGAAGGCCTGCGAATTGATAATCATAACGTTAATAGAGCAGTCGGAAGCGAAGCACTCAAGCTCCGTCAGCTGCGCCGAATTATAAATGAAAAAGCGGATCTTCTTCCCGTACTCCTCGGCGAAATGCTCCTGTGTCACCTGAAACGATTTATAAACGCCCTCCCGAATCGCGATGCTGGGCACTACGACGATGAACTTACTCCAGCCATAATGCTTATTCAGCTCGTACATCGTTTTGATATAGGTATAGGTCTTGCCCACTCCCGTCTCCATTTCGATGGTCAGGTTATAATGCCCCTCCAGAGCCGCTGAGGGCTTGATGCCGTTGCTCCTTTGTAGCCTTTGAATACGCTCTAAAACACGCGCATCGTTCAATTCGGGTACGATTGGCTTATTATAATAGCCATCCTTAGCGAATAATGACTGAGCGGGATCGTCACCAGGATCAATCATATATTTATTCATCTCATAGGGCTGTCCTGCGAAAACGTCAACCACTGCCTTGGCGGCATCCGCTTGGAATTTTTGATGCTTAAATTGCAGCTTCATCGCGATCCCCCTCTTAAATGACCTTCACGCGCGTATCTGGCGCCAAAAGCTTGAACAGCTCGCCCACGTTAATCTTATCGGGGCTGCTGGCAAAGCCGCTGTCGCGGAACACGGCGCGCAGAGGGCGCTTCTTGGCGATCACCTTGATGACGCTTTCGGGGATATTCTCGTCGAAGCAGGCTATCAAATCGCCGTCGTTATAGTTGTGCACGGTGCAGCCTTCAATTTGCTCCGAGCTATAGGGCAGCGAAAGCGGCAGCCCCCATTCCAGCAAGCAGCCGAAAAGCAGGTCGAGATCGTCGCGATCCTCCTTGATATTCGACTCCAAGCCCGACAGCATTCCCTGCGTGTACTCGGAGGCGCTGTAGTACACGTCCTTCATATTACTGTCATCAAGCTTGAGCACGCGAAAGCCCGTGTCCAAATTCTGCGTCGTAAGCGGACTGTCGGCTTTTATCTTCGCACCGGCACGGCGAATGCGCTCCTTGCCGATCTCGCAGATGTTTTTATAGCCCGCCTTATACGCCTCGCTTTTAGCGTCACATGGCTCAGGCAGCTGCACCATGATGAATTTGCGGTGTCCGCCATCCTCTGCGTTAAGCTGCATAACGGCATGAGCGGTGGTGGCGGAGCCAAAGAAGAAGTCCATTATAATGGCTTCTTTATCAAACTTTGACACCATGTTAATAATATATTTTACAAGCGATAGCGGTTTAGGAAAATCAAAAAACTTTGAAATATTTAACAACTCCAATTCTTTAACTGCTGTTTCATTGGTTCCTATCCCAGTTTCCTTATTTAACTCCAGATTCAACAAATTATTTGGTGTCTTAAAGTTGTTTTCATCAAAAGGTCTCTGAAATCTAATTGATAGTTTATCGGTTTTTATGACAAAATATGTTCCGTTCTCAACTTCTGAATTTAGCATTGATTGTCCCCACTTAAATTCCCCCTTCATTTTAAATTCATTTTGATTTATACTTTCGGACACAATAATGTCATCTATCAATACTGATTTTTCGTAATTTCCCTTATTTACAACTCCATTTTGAATAAAATTAAATCTGACACTCCCCTTGGGAAAACATAATTCTTTCACAGGATTTCCCGTATTTAAAAGAGGTACGTCCCCACCTTCAAGTAACGACCCAAAATATCTCGTATTATCTAGTTGCTTTTCATAACACAAAACATATTCCACTGTTTTTCTACACTTATGAGATAATGAAGGAGGTGTTGCAGTTTTTGTCCATATGAACTGTGCAGAAAAGTTTTTCTCCCCAAACACCTCATCACAGCACTTCTTCAAATTTTCCTGTTCATTATCATCAATGCTTATAAAAATAACTCCGTCATCGCTAAGTAAATTTCTCGCCAGCATCAGCCGCGAATAAATCATACTACACCAATCAGAGTGATATTTCCCTTCGGTAACACTGTTCTCTCTCTTAAAATTCACATTCCCATCTTCGTCAAAATATCCCGTACCTTCATTGTAGTCCTCGTTATTCATAATAAAAGAATCTGGATAGACAAAATCATGTCCTGTATTATAAGGCGGATCGATATAAATCATCTTCACCTTGCCCAAATAACTCTCCTGCAAAAGCTTCAGCACCTCGAGATTATCGCCCTCGATGTAAAGGTTCTCGGTGGTGTCCCAAGCCACGCTTTCCTCCTTGCACGGGCGCAGTGTTTTCCTAATGGGCTTGTTCGCCTCCACGATGGCCGCCTTCTTGCCCACCCAGGTAAACTCATAAGCCTCGTCGCCCGCGAGCACCTCGTTGGAAAGCATTTGCTTAAGCAGCTCGAAATTGATCGCCCTTTTGAGCCTGCCCTGCGCGTCCACCTTCTCGGTCACGCAGTTAGGAAAAAGCTCCCCGATCCTTACGATATTCTCCGCCGTTCCATCCATTGATTCCATTCTCATTTTCTCCATCTCAAAGAACCTCCATCTCCTGCTTGAGCCGCTTCAGCTCGCCATTCATTTCCATCTGCCTGTTAAGCTGCCTTTCCCTGCGTATTTTGTTTTGCAGAGCATCGATGCGCCTTTGCAGCCGCTCTCGCTGCTGCGCCCGCTCCACGGACGTGCGCAGCTCCTCATCCGCAATCGCTTGCAGCTCCGTGCCCGCTATCTGGCGCACGAAGCTCGCGTACACGGCATCCATATCCAAGCCCTGCAAGCGCAGCTTAAGCTCCGCCGCCGCCAGCCATTCCGTGTGATAATAGCGGTTCACCCTCACCGCCCTGTCGCCGATCTCCTTATAGCCGATCCAAGCCTGATAGCGTCCCTCGTATTCCGCCACAAAAAGAATATGATAGGGAATCACCCTGTCGATCTGGCGCAGCAATTCCTCGTCCAGCAGGGGCGCGTTCAGGCGCAGCTCGAACACCTCCAGCTCGCGCACCTCGCTGCCCGCGGCAAGATTTGTCGTCGAGGGCGCCAGCTTGTTCTGCCACCAAATCGTCTTGATCTGCTCGGCAAAGAGCTTTTTCAGCGGCGGTGTCAGGCGTTCGTAAAATTTCTGCTTGGGTATACGCTTCTTAAATTCCGTCGATTGGGGTAAGCTAAGCATCGCCGCCCTCCGTCCCTTTCACAACCAAAAAGCATATCAGCTCAAAATCGCTCAGTCCCGATACCGCGGACAACAGCGCCGAGGTGCCGCCGGCGGAGAACAGGCTGTCGATGTCGCTTTCCTCCTTAGCATAGATGATCGAATTGATCGCCTCGCTCAAAAGCTCCGACATACCGCTCATATTCCTGCCGTCATCCGTTTCCTCGTTGAAGCGACGGCAAAGCTCCTTGAGCGGCTCCTTCCTGCCGCGGCAAAGCAGCCTGATATCGTCCAAAAGCCTCTTTGGGTTCAGGTAATCGCAAATAACCTCGCCATCGCTACTTATATAGACCATATAAAAGGGATGTATCCTATTGCGATTATCGATATTAACGCTGTTATTGATGTTTTTAAGAATGAAGATCACACCCTCAGGCAGCTCGTCCGTCGCTGGTACGACGGCGTGCATACCCTTCGGCTTGCTCTCCAAATCCTCATGCTCCTTCATATAGGCGAGCAGGTCGAGGCGGAACTCGTTCAAGCCCAAATCCATAATGGAAATGCCGCTCGAAACGTCCTCGATGTCGACGACCTCCTCGCGCAAGCGCTTGAGCTGCTGCTTGCGGTATTCGAGATCGCCCTTCTCCTCCATATTAATAGGATCATCGTCTCCCGTCGCGGTCATGACGGAGATCTTCATACGCGTTTCCACACGCGTCTTAAGCTTGATATATTCGTCTAAATCCATATCAGGCCAAAAATTAACCAGCTGGATGCAGGCGTTCCTGCTGCCGATACGATCGATACGCCCGAAGCGCTGAATGATGCGCACGGGGTTCCAATGCACGTCATAATTGATAAGGTAATCGCAGTCCTGCAAATTCTGACCTTCGGAGATGCAGTCCGTCGCGATGAGAATATCGATATCGTCCTTGCTGCCCGGCATCAACAGCTCCCTATCCTTGGAAAGCGGCGAGAAGCAGGTCAAAACGTTGTTGAGCGTCGCTCTAAAGCCCTTAATCGTCGTTCTGCCTTCGATCGTGCCGGTGATCACGGCGCTGTTCAAGCCGTACCTGCGCTTGATATAGCTGCTGACGTGCTCATAAAGGTATTCCGCCGTATCCGAGAACGCCGAAAAAATCAGTATCTTTTTATTGTCGGGGTTAATGGGATTTTCGAGCTTCTCCGCCAACAAGCGCAAAAGCTCCTGCAATTTGCCATCATGCTCCGGCGTGATATCCGCGACCATCCGCGTCAGCTCCTCCAGCACGTCGGCATCCTCCTGCAGCTCCGCGCGCCACCGCTTGTGGTCCATATCGGCAAGATTGATCTTTACCTTCCTGCCCACGGTAAAATAATCCGTGTTGCTGTCGTCCAGATCCCATTCCGCCTCCGTCGCCTCATACGCGTCAAGCTCGCTTTGGCCATAGCGATCAAAGCTGTCTATCGCCTTGATCGTCCCGTCGATCAGCGACTTGATGCGTCGCAAAGTGAGCAGGAAGGAATTGACCGAGCTTTCCAAGCGTTTCAGCAAATTAATGCTCATCAATCTGCGAATGCCTGCCTCGCGTCCCTTCTGCGTAAGATTGCGCTTATCGTGCGTCAGCTCGGCGTATTTCGACAGCCTGCTGGAGAAGATATAATCGGACGGGGTATAAATGCACAGCGACAAAAGCATCAGCTTCTCGTAAATTTGATTATAGTTGATCGCCTCGTCTAAATCGGTCAGCCGCGGGCTGAACGAAAGCGGCTTCTTACGCGTCGGGAAGCGACCTATCGCCGCCGTATTGTAGTATTTTTCGATATGCTTACGAGAGCGCGCGATCGTCACACTATCCAAAAGCTCGAAGAAATCGAAATCCAAGGTGTGGAGCAAAGCCTCGGTCGTGCGCTCCTCCGGCTCCAGCTTGCTCCACTCGTTAAAGGCACGCTGCGCCTGACGAAAAATCTCCTCGATGCCCTTGCTCGTGTTCAGCTTCTTATTGAGCAGCTCCGAATCTCCCTCATAGGCGATCGCCAGCTGATTTTTCAAATCAATGAAGCGATTATTGACGGGCGTTGCGGAAAGCATCAGCACCTTCGTCTTTACGCCGGCGCGAATGACCTTCTCCAATAATTTCGTGTAGCGATTTTCAACAGTATTGGCATGGGTGCCTATGCCGTTGCGGAAATTATGGGACTCGTCAATCACCACTAGATCATAATTGCCCCAATTCAGGCGATCCAAATCCAAGCCGTTAGAGATGCCATGCGCCCTCGATAAATCGGTGTGGAACAGAACATCGTAATTCAGCCTATCCACCGCCACGGGATTATTCACATAATTATCCTTATACGTGTTCCAGTTTTCCGCCAGCTTCTTAGGGCAAAGCACCAGCACGCTTTTATTGCGGTTCTCGTAATATTTGATAACGGCGAGCGCGGTAAAGGTCTTGCCCAAGCCAACGCTATCCGCCAATATACAGCCGTTATAGCGCTCCAGCTTGTTAATGATGCCCAGCACCGCGTCACGCTGGAAATCATAAAGCATACTCCAAATCTTGCTCTGCTTAAAGCCCGTCGCCTCGTTCGGCAGCTCGTCCTCAGAAATATCGTCCAAAAATTCGCTGAACACGTTGTACAAGGTCATGAAATAAATGAACTCCGGCGAATTTTCGTTGTACGCCGTAGTGATGTTTTCAATCACCGTCTCGGTAACGTCCTGTAGCTTCGTCCTATCGTTCCACAAAGCATCAAACAGCTGCAAATAGCTGGCAGAAGCAGGCGCTGGAAAACGATTCACCATATTATAGATATTGTTTCCGCGCTCGCAGCCAAGATCCACCGTCGTGAAGCCGTTAAGCGGCAAATAGGCGAACTGCTCCTCCGCATTGGCAACAGTGGCAAAGCCCGTCATATTCTCGCCGCTGGTGTTGGACTTGAAGGTCGCCTTACGGCTGATCCAATCGGCACACTCCTTAGCTATAGCACGCTGCGTCAGCTCGTTACGCAGCTTCAGCTCGAACTCCGTGCCATACAAGCTCTTCTCCCTGCCCAGTCGCGGAATATAAAATTCGCGCTTTTGCTTCTCCGCCTTTTCCGCGACGAAGGTGGGCGATGTAAAAATAAAACGAAACTCCTCCACCTGCTCCAGCTGCTTTTTCAGCTCCTTATAGGCGTACATGGAAAAACAGGCAGCGGCTATGGAAAGCTTGCTGCCCTTGCGAATACTGACCGCCATGTCGTCACGAACCTTTTCCGTGACATTATTAAATACCTTTACCTCCATAGGGTTCTCTCCTCATCACGACTGACTTCTTAACTCCTTAATAAGCAGTTTAGCCGCATAAGATATAATTTAACATCAGAAAAATTTTCAATAATGATAGATATATAGTACCACCACGTCCCCCCCGGTCAAGCAAAAATGCGTCATGTATACACATGACGCATTTTCAGCTTGACGAGAAATAGAAGGAAAAAGCTGTTATTAAACTATCGCCAATATTACGCTTTTACCTTCTTCTTTACTTAAGTAAAGAACGCAAGGCTTAAAGACATAATATTCTTTCTATTGTACAGGCAGGAATTTCGGCTTTCGTAAACTATTCACGAAGAAATGTTTTTAAATTTGTGGGAACTTTATATAGCATTTTAAAAAGCAGCAGCCCTTACTTATGCAAGGAGCTGCTGCTTTGCTTTAGGAGCG
>CAYZOZ010000049.1:0-9589 GCA_964480295.1 uncultured Phascolarctobacterium sp. | reverse complement strand
TCGCGGTATCAATCGCTAAGGTCAGCATCGTTTTCTACCTCCTGTAGCAGCTCCGCATAACGCGCGCCCCGTGCTCTCAAATACGCCTTGCGTCCGCCGCCCTCGTGCAGCAGGCGCACCTCGAGATACTCCTCGGGCAGCTCGTCCGCAAAAAGCTCCGCCCATTCGATCAGCGTCACGCCCTCGCCGCCAGCATATTCGGCAAAGCCAATATCCTCCAGCTCCTCCGGGCGATTCAGCCGATATAAATCAAAATGCCGTATCTCCAGCTCGCGTCCCTGATAAACGTTCATAATGGCAAAGGTCGGGCTCGTCACCTCGTCACCCTGCACGCCCAGCGCCCGCGCCAAGCCACGGCTGAGCATGGTCTTACCCGCGCCCAAATCGCCGTTCAAGCACAGCACATCGCCGCTTTGGCAATGCCTGCCGAGCAACGCGCCGAAACGCTCCGTCGCTGCGCTATCGGGCAAATATTTCTCTAAATCAATTTTCATAATGCTTCACATCTCATTCCAACCTTAAAGCAAGCTGGTATTGCGCACCAGCGGCTCCTCGATATCCATATGACCGCTGAGCGTCGTAACCCTTTTGCCCTCCAGCATGATCTGTACCTTTTTTATATTGGGGAACTCCGTCAGCGTATTGACGATGGCATAGCACTGCATCATCTCGTTATAGGAGCCCTGTCCCTTCTTCACCAACTGCTTCGAAAAATCAGCATAGGCCACGCCCTTTTCATCCACGCGCAGTCCCAAAACCTTCGTCCCGATGGGGAATACATCATCCATACGCGCGTCCTGCGGCTTCGTCGTCACCAAGGTGATCAAGGCGTTCTCCGCCGCGCTCTTACCGTTATCGGCAATCGTAAATTTTTCCGCCAGCAGCTTCTCCGAGCCGTCGGCGGCAGCGCGATACACCACGAAGCTTTGCTCCTTCTTCACCTGCTCCGTCTGCTTGACGGGCTGCTCAGCCACCTGCTTCTTTTCCGTTTTTTGCTCGCTGCCGCAAGCGTTCAATAATACGGCGCACGCAAGCAGCATCACTAAAATCAGCTTTTTCATCTCCACTGCCTCCGTTGCTTATGCAAAATAATCGGCGATACCCTCGACAATCAGGGTTGCCGTTTTCTTTTGGAACCAAATCCCCTTCATCAGCTTCTCCTCGTTAGGATTGCTAATGAAGCACATCTCCACCAAAGTAGCAGGCATACTGCTACGCTTAATAACATAGAAATTAGCCTGACGCACGCCTAGATTATCCACGCCGAAATTAGCCGCCAGCTTGTTTTGAATCTTCTGCGCAAGCTTCAGATCGGCATCGGTCTTGGGATAATAATAGCTGGAGAAGCCGCCCACGCTCTTGTTGACGGAGGAGTTAATATGCAGGCTGACGAACAAATCGGAATTATACTTTTCCGCCACGTTCACACGCGCCTGTAGCTCGTCCCTGTCGCTGGCGTTCGGTCCGCACACGTCCACGTCCGTGGTGCGCGTCATATAGACCTTCGCGCCCTCCTTTTCCAGCAGCTCCTGCACACGCTGAGTGATCGCCAAAGTGATATTCTTTTCCTTCGTACCCTCAGCACCGATAGCGCCGGGATCGCTGCCGCCATGTCCTGCGTCCAGCGTGATAATCTTACCCTTCAAGCCACCGCTCGTGCGATAATTACCGCTGCCACTGATTGCCGTCACCTTGTCGCCACTGCTTTGCGTAGTCTTAGTAGTGGTCGTTTTCTTGGTAGCCGTGGAGGCGCTCTTAGTGGTGGACTTCGTCGTAGCCTTGGTCGAGGTTTTAGTGCTGCCCGAGGACTTCACCGGCGTGCTGCTTACGACCGGCTTGCTACCGGTAGCAGCAGTCGTGGCAGTCGTATTGCTAACCACCGCCTCGTGCTTATCCGCCGTAACGTCTAGCACCACGCGGAACGGTCTGCCAGTCTGCGGATCCTTCTTCAAAACGAACGCCTTATAATCACCGCTGCCGATGCTTTTCTTCAATGGCAGCCAAACCTCCGTCGAGCTACCCTGCGCCAGCACCTTCAGCTCGTCCGCCAGCGAGCTTTTCACCCTTTTTGAGGACGGCACCTGCGCCGCCTTCGTCGCGTTCACCGTCAGCTTCAGGGTGGAACCGTCCAGCTTCACGGCATAGCCCGTCGTGTCCGTCACATCCACCACCAAACGCAGCACATTATTCTTGTCCACGCCCCATTTTACATCCGTTATCTGTCCTGCTTGAGCCACGACTGCTAAGGACAGCAGCCACAGGCACAGCAGCAGGAAAAATCGTTTACGCACCTGCGCCACCTCTTCTAAAGCTAATTTTAATCGTAATAATTTCTAACGTTTTATTTTAACATTTTTATACCGTCAATGCAAATATTGCCTGCGTCCTCGACGACCAGCTCCCTAGCCTCGGGAATGAAGGTCGCCAGCTCCCCTGCTGCCAGACCAATGCCCGTTTCAGCAAGCTCGCTTGCCAGACCGTGCAGATAAACGCCGCAAACGGCAGCCTCCTGTAGGCTGATGCCCTGTGCCGCCAAGCCCGCGATCAAACCAGTCAGCACGTCGCCGCTGCCGCCCGTAGCCAAAGCGTTAGAGCCGCTCACGTTCACATATACGCTGCCGTCCGGACAGCCGACCACCGTCGGCGCGCCCTTCAGCACGAGTACCGCCTGCCATTCCTGCGCGTATTTAGCCGCCAGCTTCACGCGGTCGCGATCGATCTCCTCCGCGCTAAGCCCCGTCAGACGCGCCATCTCGCCGACATGCGGCGTGAGCGCCTTAGGTTCCTGCATCTGTGCCAGCAGCTCGGTGTGCTCCTGTAGAGCGGTCAGCGCGTCGGCATCGATAACCACGGGTGTCACGCATTTAGTCAGCACCTCGCGCACCGCCTGCTGCGTCCCGTCGGCCACGCCCAAGCCGGGACCAAGCGCCAAAACATCGGCCTTGGCGGCGCTTTGCAAAATGTCATTGGCGGCGGCACCGCCCAAAACTCCCGGCATCCTCTCCAAGAGGCCATGCACCATAACCTCGGTCAGCTTAGTCGCCAAAACGTCCCTGCTTGCCAAGGGAGTAAGTAAGGATACCAAGCCCGCGCCCGCCTTCACAGCCGCCTGTGTACATAAAGCCGCGGCACCGGTGTAACCGGGACTGCCGGCGCAAACGACCACGCGACCGGCATCGCCCTTATGCGCGTTAGGCGCGCGCAAGGGCAGGAGCTTCTCCACGATTTCCGGTGTAAGCAAATACTTCTTAGAAGCGAACTCCTCCAGCAGCTTGCTCGGCACACCAATCTCCGCCACCAACACCTCGCCCGCCAAGGACTTAGCAGGATAAAGCAAAAGTCCGGTCTTGAGCATAGCCATGGTCACCGTGGTATCGGCATGCACGGCGTTTTCCACGGCAGTGCCATCCACAGCGTGTACGCCGCTCGGCAAATCGACAGCGACCACGTACTTCTCCGCCGCGTTAATCAGCTTGCAGGCACGCTCCGCGTCCGAGCGCAGCTCGCCCGTAAAGCCCGTGCCCAAAATAGCGTCGACGAGAATATCAGCACGCTCCGCCGCCAGCTCCGCGCCCAGCCAATCCTCCTCACTCAGCAGAAGATCGACTCTGCCGCCAGCAGCCTTATACATAGCCAGCTCCTGCGCCGCGTCGCCGACGAGCTTCTCCTCCTCCGTGCCCACGAGGAACACGCGCGCGTCCAAGCCGTAATTCAAAAGCCAGCGTGCCGCGCCAATGCCGTCGCCACCGTTATTGCCGCCACCGCAAAAGCAAACCACGCGGGGCGCGTCCTCGAACACGTCCTGCACCACATCGGCCACCTGCTTAGCGGCAGCATCCATCAAAAGCAGGCCAGGTACCGCGTACTCCGCGCTTGCCAAGCTATCTATAATCTTCATTTCCTCTGCGTTAACGATCTTCATAATCAATCCTCCATTACTACATAGGCCATAGCTATCTCCCTGCTATGACTCAAGCTTATCGCTATTCTTTTTACGCCCATGCGTGCCGCCAGCTCGGCATGATAGCCGCTCAAGCGCACCTCGGGCTTGCCCAATGCGTCCTTTAAAATGACGATCTCCGTGAGCGCGCCACCGCGCAGTCCCGTGCCCAAGGCCTTCAGGACCGCTTCCTTGGCGGCAAAACGAGCGGCGAAGCTGGCTGTGGCCTGTTGCCCGCGTGCAGAGCAATAGGCTACCTCCTCGGGGGCGAAAACGCGCCGCACGAAGCTCGCGCGCTCCACAGCCTTGGCGATCCTAGCAATTTCGATTACGTCACAGCCGACACCCAAAAGCATAGCTAACCTCCCGTTTCCTCATCTCAACGAGCACGCTCACGGCTCGATATAACATAAAATTTCATAACATTATATTATTCTTGCAGGAACTGCGAAAATCCTTTTTTGCTTTGAGATTTTCGCAAATAAAATAACTCCCGCCCTCAAGCGGGAGTTACGACAAAACTCAGACTACCACATAGCCAGCGATCAAATAAGCGATGGAGGCGCAAACCATAGCGATGCCTGCATAGGGAAGCTGGGTATAAACATGCGCCGTATTGGCAATATCACAGGCCTTAGAGGTAAAAACGGTCGCATCGGCGTAAAAGCAGGCATGACTGCACAGCGTCGCGCCAGAAACGATCGCTGCCATTACGAGCAGCGGATTAGCACCGACAGCAAAGCCCAAGGGAATGACGATCGGCGCGCAAACAGCGGGAATGCCCCAGTTAGAGCCAGTAATGAAGCCCAAGCAGCCAACAGTCCAAAACGCCAGCATCGGATACAGCTGCGCGTTCACATAGGGCTCGATCAAATGAATCACATAGCTGGGCATATTAATCGCCGTCATCGCGCCCTCGATATAGAAGGCCGCCACGATAATGGAAAGCACGGGCACCAAATCCGCGAAGCCTTCGATCCAGCAATCGCAGAACTTGCCCATAGTAATTTTTCCGCGCGGCACGTACAGCACGATACAGGTCAGCAGCGCGGCGATTAGACCGATAAAGAGATCGTCGACGTACATCTGCACGACGATCATCACCAAAATAGGAATGATGAAATCCCACACGCTCGCCTTTTTATCGTAATCCTCGGGCTTATCGTTTTGGTGATACATCGTGTTCTCGATGATGCCGAAGCCCTCCTCGTCGTTCTTCAAGCGCGCGTAGGCACGCTTCATCGCGCCCACCTTGGGCAGCACGCCCACGATGAAAAGCGGCACGGTCGCCAACGCGAAAATACCGTAAAAGACGTAGGGAATAATCTGCATATAGGTCGAGATCGCGTCGCCGTAGCCCAGCGCCTTAATCGCGTCCTGCTCGTAGAACACGCCGCCGAAGAAAATCGCCCACGTGGAAAAGGGAATCAGCACGCTGGTCGGCGCGCCCGTGGAGTCCACGACGTAGGCCAGCGCCTCGCGAGGAATATTCCGCTGATCCGCCAGCTTTTTCGTGCAGCTCGTCACCGTCAGGATATTCATATAGTCGTCAATATATATGATCATGCCCAGAACCCACGCCGAAAGCAGCGTCGTAGTTTTGGATTTGCACAGCCTGCCAAGCACGCTGGCGATCGCGTTCGTAGCGTTGGACTCATTGATAACGGCGATTAAACTGCCGAAAAGTCCGCACACCAGCAGCATCCAAACCGATTCCGGATCCGTAAACACACCTATAAATTTACTTGAAGCCAGCTCGATGAAATTTTCGCCGGTTTTCCAGCTGACCAACGCATAGCCAGTCAAAGCTCCCAAGAGTAACGGCTCGGTCGTCCTTTTGGACCACACGGCCACAACAACCGTTAAAATTGCTGGGAATAAGCAAATTATTCCATACTCCATTGACCAGTCCCCCTTTTGCCTGTTGTATTTATTTTAGCAAAGGTTATCCGCAAAAGATAACAAACTAATTATACTCATCTCATCCCCGTTTGTCTACAATAAATATCGCGTTTTTAAGAAGTTTTTTCATGCACCTCGCCTGCTTTTTACCGTCATGCTTTTCCTGCTTTCTTGAATCAAATTACCCTTAGCTAACCAAGAAATCCACGGACAAAGCGATAAAAAAAGGCGCTTGCACTTGACGTTCGCCGTTTTTAATTCTATACTTTAGAATGTAACTATTTTGTTTTGTAAAATAAGGGAAAAAAAGGAAGTGTCTCCATGTTAACATTGGACAAGATTTATCACGCCTCCTTCGTTTTGAAGGACGTAGCGCGAAAGACGGATCTAATCGCCGCACCCCACCTTTGCGAAGGCTTGGACCTGTATTTAAAGACAGAGAATTTGCAGGTAACTGGCAGCTTTAAGGTACGCGGTGCTTATTACAAAATCAGCCAGCTGACCAAGGAGGAGGCAGCTAAGGGCGTTATCGCCTGCAGCGCCGGCAACCATGCGCAGGGCGTAGCCTTGGCAGCGACGAGAATGGGTATCAAAAGCGTCATCTGTATGCCCGACGGCGCTCCCATTATGAAGGTAGAGAACACCAAGCGTTTGGGCGCTCAGGTCGAGCTCGTTCCCGGCGCTTACGACGACGCGCACGATCGCGCCGTACAATTACAGGAAGAAACCGGCATGACCTTCATCCACCCCTATGATGACGAGCTGGTCATCACTGGTCAGGGCAGCATCGGTTTGGAAATTCTGGAACAGCTCCCCGAGGTGGACGCGGTTATCGTTCCCGTCGGTGGTGGCGGTCTAATCAGCGGCGTAGCCTTCGCTATCAAAAGCCTAAAGCCCGACGTAAAGATTTACGGCGTGCAGGCAGCGGGCGCGGCCAGCATGTTCAACGCCTTCCACGATCATAAATACGAAACTTTGGACAAGGTAAACACCTTTGCCGACGGCATCGCCGTAAAAACTCCGGGCGAAAACACCTATGACATCATCAGTAAATACGTTGACGACATCGTAACCGTCAGCGAGGACGAAATTGCAACCGCCATCCTCACCCTCATGGAGAAGCAAAAGCTGATCGCCGAGGGCGCGGGCGCTACTCCCGTGGCAGCCGCTCTCTTCAATAAACTGCCGCTCGCAGGCAAGAAGGCCGTGTGCCTCATTTCCGGCGGCAATATCGACGTAAACATTCTCTCCCGCGTCATCACCCGCGGTCAGATCACCACCGGTCGCAAGGCGGATCTGGTGATCGCGCTCGACGATCGTCCTGGTCAGCTGCGTCAGGTCAGCGAAATCGTCAGCAAGTGCGGTGCGAACGTCGTCGGCGTACAGCACAGCCGCAGTGACGTGAATATGCCAATCACCGGCTGCTACCTGACCTTGGAGCTAGAAACCCGCGATCAGGCGCAGATCGACGAGATTAAGAATAACCTGAAGCAGGCTGGCTTCAACCTACTCAACGACAAGGCCATTCATTATTAAGATTAAGCTTCGAGGTGTACTATGCTTACTGCCGCAGATTTTGAAAAGCTTGGCTTTTGGGAGGACAGCACTCCTGAAGAAAATATCACCGTTTACGGAATGGATTTCGGCACGGATTACATCATGCTCACAGACGAGCTTGGTAAAACGCCTACCGACGCGAAGGCCTTCCTCGTGGTAGCAGCCTATGACGACGCAGACTGCTTCCTTTGGGGAGTGGAGCTGAAAAGCTTCGCCGCGCTCAAGGAGCTGTGCGCGCGCTATCCCGCCGGCAGCGCCGAGCTTTTGGAGGCTCTGCGCACCTATAAGCTGCCCCGCTAAGCCTTTCCTACCGCAGGACGATCATCGTTCTGCGGTTTTTTAATTTTTCGCAAGCATTGCTCCCTATCTGTTTACAAAAGCATCGCTAAAGGCTATAATGATTAGATAGGTATTATTGAAATTACGCCGTTACAACGGCATTTGGAGGTATATATATGGCAGAAAAAATCATCCTGACCGGCGACCGTCCCACCGGTCGTTTGCACGTCGGACATTACGTCGGCTCGCTGCGCGAACGTGTACGCCTGCAAAATTCTGGTGAATTTGATAAGATCTTCATCATGATTGCCGACGCGCAGGCTCTGACCGATAACGCCGAGCATCCGGAAAAGGTGCGCAAAAATATCATCGAGGTGGCACTGGATTATCTGGCATGCGGTCTTGATCCGGCAAAAAGCACCATCTTCATTCAATCCATGATTCCCCAGCTCACAGAGCTAACCTTCTATTACATGAATTTGGTGACAGTCGCACGCGTACAGCGCAATCCGACCGTAAAGAACGAGATCAAAATGCGCAATTTCGAAGCCAGCATCCCCGTGGGCTTCTTCTGCTATCCCATCAGTCAGGCAGCGGACATCACCGCCTTTCAAGCAACCACCGTTCCCGTGGGCGAGGATCAGGAGCCGATGCTGGAACAATGCCGCGAGATCGTGCATAAATTCAACAGCGTCTACGGACCAGCACTGACCATGCCGCAAATCGTGCTTCCGAGCAACGATGCCTGTATGCGTCTGCCCGGCATCGACGGCAAGGCGAAGATGAGTAAATCCCTGGGCAACTGCATCTACCTCAGCGATTCTCCCGAGATCGTGAAGAAAAAGATCATGTCCATGTACACCGATCCCAACCATGTACGCGTGGAGGATCCTGGTCAAATCGAGGGCAATTGCGTCTTTACCTATTTGGATGCCTTCTGCCGTCCGGAGCATTTCGCCAAATATCTGCCCGATTACGAAAATCTCGACGCGCTCAAAGCGCACTACCAGCGTGGTGGCTTAGGCGATGTCAAGGTGAAGAAATTCCTCATCAAGGTGCTTGAGGAAACTCTCGCGCCCATCCGCGAACGCCGTCATATGTGGGAGCAGCGAATTCCCGAGGTCTACGAGATTCTACGCAAGGGCAGCGAGACTGCCGCCGCCGCCGCCGAAGCGACGCTGCACGGCGTGCGTGACGCGATGCGCATCAACTATTTCGACGATCAGGAGCTGATAAACCAGCCCTACGAGCCACAGGAATAATGCTCTCTCGCACACAATTACTACAGCTTTTTGAAAAACGGAAAATTACCTACTTGATACGCGAGCATCAACCCATTATTTCAGTAGCCGAAGGGAAAGCGCTTGATTTGCCAGAACTCGAAGCCGCGGTCAAGAGCCTGCTTTTGACAGATGATAAGCACACTACCTTTTATCTAATTGTTCTCCCTATAAGCAAAGAGCTGAATTTAAAAGTATTGCGCAACCTACTCGCGTCACGTAGACTAACCTTCGCCAATGCAGAAGAACTGCACAATTTACTTCAACTACATCCTGGAGCAGTAACGCCACTTGGCTTGCTATCCGACACAAGCAAGGAAATCCACGTGTACTTTGACGCAAGCTTAATAGCGAAACGCATAGCGATTCCCCTGCTCTGTAACACGGCAACCATTTGGCTATCCTGTGACGAACTATGTGCCTTAATCAGGGACTTTGGACACACGATATCATATATTGAATTATAAAGCGCTGGCAGTAAACGCCGCCAGCGCAAATTTTTCTTGACAATAATTACCAATGTTGTATAATGAGCATAGATAAGGTGCTACCGATAGACGGTTGCTACCTCGTACTTTTAATTATTTTTTAATTATTATAAAAATAACCGTAAGTTTGGGAGACTGGGCGG
>CAYZOZ010000048.1:0-9736 GCA_964480295.1 uncultured Phascolarctobacterium sp. | reverse complement strand
GCAAGCAAGCAAGCAAGCAAGCAAGCAAGCAAGCAAGCAAGCAAGCAAGCAAGCACGTTTTAATATTCTGTAAACGACCGGCGTGCGATCTCCTTAATTTTCAAAGAGTAGATTTAAACACAGTGATGAATCCTATCCCGTGCTGACGGATAGGGTTTGTCGCTGTGTTTTTTGTTTGCGCGAAAGGGTGGGAAGAAGTTGTTGAGTAGGATAGCGGGGAAATGGAGATACTTTTTTCTGATCATTATTTTAACGATTATTTTTAAGAGTAATTGCATTGATTCGTGGAATCGTGTTAATAGCTTTCAGTATGATAGCGAGGATTTGGCGATAAGTTCCTTGGCGGCAACGCATTATCAGGTAAATAAGGGCTGGCAAGGTCTTGGCAGGTTAAATTATATTACTCCTGAAAAGGGTTGGGTAGCTGAAAAAATATACAAGGAGAATCGTGCAGATAATAAATCATTAAGGTTCGGACCATATGGCTCACAATTAGGCTTACAGGGCAAGGTGTATTCTCTTGTAAGTAGCGTTGTCTATCATCCGAAGCTGATAGGAGCATTTCGTTGCTTGAACGCATTGCTTTTGGCAGTTGTTTTAACTGCTATTATTTATTTGCTGAGAAAACGTTATGGCAGCGTTCTTGCCGGAGTTTGGCTGTTCGTATTTACTTTTTCACCGTGGATAGTCAATTTCGCACCAAATTTGTACTGGGTGGAATGGACGTGGTTCATACCCATGCTGTTGGGCTTGATCGGCATTAGCGATGAAATAAGCTTTCAGCATAAGGAGCTTGTCTTGTCGGCAATGGCTTTTGTGGCAATACTGATTAAATCCTTATGTGGGTATGAATATATTTCGACGATTATGCTTGGTATGGTAATGTTTGTGATTACGGAATTTATTAGAGCTTCTTTTTTGAGGGATGCTGCTAAAAGAAAGCAAATGGTTAAGCTGTTTTTGTGGCTTTCAATAGGAGGCTTATTGGGCTTTTTGGCTGCCTTCGGAATACACAGCTTTTATAGAGGACAGGGTAATGTGCTGATAGGTATGAAGGATATTTTTAATAGAGATATTCTTAGGAGAACTATTGCTGGTACTAGTGCGAATTTTTCCAGCTCCAATGCTTCTACGATGAGATCTGTGAACGCGTCCGTGCTTCATGTTTTAAAAAGGTATTTTGATTTTTATGCGAATGCCTTTCATTCCAATATAGTATTGGGAATTGATGGCAGAAATTTTAAGCTTATGTCGGTGCTTTCCTTTGTTTTGATGTTCTTGCGTTTTAAGGTTGGTAATTTCAAGAAGGAAACCAACGTCGTTTGGGTTTCGTTATTGATTATGAGCTTAGTAGCTTCTATATCTTGGTTTGTTTTGGGGAAATCACATTCTTTTGTGCATATACATATGAATTATGTTTTGTGGTATTTCGGTTATGTGCAGATGTGCTTTTTGATAATTGGTGATACGCTACTGGCATGGTTTAAGGCGTATATAAGGAGGTCCTATGATGCATAGCTTAGTCGGCTACACAGGCTTCGTCGGCTCCAATTTGGCTGCCGCCCACGCCTTCGCTGGTTTGTTCAACTCGAAAAATATCGCCTCCGCCTTTGACACGAAGCCAGCGCTTTTGCTTTACGCCGGTCTGCGTGCCGAGAAGTTTTTGGCGAATAGCGCGCCGGAGCAGGATTTGGCGGCGGTGAAAAACGCGATGGAAAATATCGCCAAAATTGCGCCGGAGCGGATAGTTTTGATTTCCACGGTGGACGTTTATGCTAAGCCGATCGCTGTGGACGAGCTTGCGCCCATGTCACGCGAGTGCTTGCAGCCCTATGGTGCTCATCGATTGCTTTTGGAGGAGTATGTGGAGCAGAGCTTTCCTAAGCATTTAATCGTTCGCCTTCCCGGTCTTTTCGGCAGGGGGCTTAAGAAAAATTTTATTTATGATTTTATTCGCTTTGTGCCTTCCTTGCTGAAGGAGAGTAAGTATCAGGAGCTGGCGGCGCGCTCCGAGGTGCTTCGAGCTGCGTATGTGCGTGCGGAAAACGGCTTTTATAAATGTGTCTGCGCTAAGGAGGGGTTGCCGTTATTAAAGGAGGAGCTGCGCCATATTGGTTTCAGCGCTTTGAATTTTACCGATAGTCGCGGCGTGTTCCAGTTTTATAATTTGGCTAATTTATGGCGCGATATCGAGGTGGCGCTGGCGCATGACGTGCGGAGGTTAAATTTGGCGACGGAGCCAGTGCGTATTGATGAGCTGTATGCGTATCTTACAGGCAAGGAGTTCCGTAATCAGATCACGGAGCAGCCGCCGTATTATGATTTTTATACGCGCTATGCCTCTCTGTACGGCAGGACGGGGCATTATCTATACTCTAAAGCGGAGGTTATGCGTGATATTAAGGAATTTGTGGGGGCGGTGCGAGATGAAGCTGTCGATCTCTAATTTGGCATGGAGCGAGCAGGACGAGCCTGCGGTTTTGCACTATCTGCGGGAAAAGCGTTTTGACGCGATCGAGCTGGCACCGTCGAAGGTGTTCGGCGAGCGTCCCTATGAGCGTATCGAGGAGGCGCGTGCCTATGCCGCTAGTCTTAAGGACGCATATGGCTTGGCGATCAGCTCGCTGCAATCTATTTGGTTTGGTTGTCGGGAGCAGCTCTGCGGCAGCGCGCAGGAGCGAGAGCTATTGTTTGAGTATACCTGTGCGGCGATTAGGCTCGCGCATACTTTGGAGTGCGGCAATTTGGTGTTTGGCTGCCCGAAGAATAGAAGACTGCGAGATGACGGCGATATCGAGCTGGCTAGTGAGTTTTTCCGCAGGCTGGGGACTGTGGCGGTGGCGCATGGCGTGGTGCTGGCCTTGGAGGCTAATCCTAAAATTTACGCTACCAATTTTATGAATACGACGGCGGAGGCTATCGCCGTTTGCAAGCAGGTCGCAAGCCCAGGCGTAGGGATAAATCTTGACCTAGGCGCGATTATCGAGAATGACGAGGCGCTTAGCGACGCCTTGGATAATTTGAGCTTGGTTAATCATATTCATATCAGCGAGCCTTGGCTGGAGCTGATTAAAAGACGCACGCTGTATCGCGAGCTTTTCGACGAGCTGAAAAAGCGTGCCTATAAAAAATATATTTCCATCGAGATGAAGCAGCAAAAATTAGCGGATATTCGCGCTGTGGTGGATTATGTGGAGGAGCTGGCGCGATGAAATATCGGGGAATAGACGGCGTGCCTGATTTCGTCAGCAGCACGCTTGCACCGAAGCGTAGTAAATATTGCCTGTGCATACCGGTAATCAACGAGGGCGAGCGAATCAAGGCGGAATTGACGCGTGCGTATACAGCAGGCGTAAGCGAGCTGGTGGATATTGTGATTTGTGATGGTGGCTCGAGTGATGGCTCGCTGGAGCTTGGCGCGCTCACGGACTTGGGCGTGAATACGCTGCTTGTCAAGCAGGGCGCTGGAAGGCAGGGCGCGCAGCTGCGCATGGGCTTTTATTGGGTGCTGCGACGCGGCTATGAGGGCATCATTACGATTGACGGCAATAATAAGGACAGTATAGAATCCGTGCCACTTTTTATAGAGAGGCTGGAGCAGGGCTATGATTTTGTGCAGGGCTCACGCTTTTTGCGAGGGGGCAGGGCGGAAAACACGCCTCTGATTCGCTATGTCGCGCTGCGACTTATTCATGCACCCTTGATCTCCTTGGCGGCGCGACGCTGGTATACGGATACGACTAATGCCTATCGCGCGTATTCTAAGCGCTATTTGCAGGACGCGCGTGTGCGTCCTCTGCGAGATGTTTTTCAGAAATACGAGCTTTTAGCCTATTTATCGGTGCGCGCGGATCAGCTGGGAATGTGCACCTGCGAGGTGCCCGTGGCTCGCGTCTATCCGCAGAGCGGCAGTGTGCCGACCAAGATCAGTGCCTTCAGGGGCAATTTAGACCTTTTCGTTACTTTGATAAGGACGCTTTGTGGCGTTTATCAACCATAGGGAGAGTAGAGCAGATGCTGAATTATGATAGGATTATTTTAGGAGCGGGGCTGTATGGCCTGTACGCCGCGCTGCTTTGTGCCAAGCAGGGGGAAAGAGTACTGGTGCTGGAGTATGATGACGCGCCGTTTCAGCGTGCGACGTATATCAATCAGGCGCGCGTGCATATGGGGTATCATTATCCGCGTTCCTATTCGACGGCGATCAAATCTGCCGGCTATTTTGCACGCTTCAATGAGGATTACGGCTTTTGCGTGAACGGCAGCTTTGAAAAGATTTATGCGACCTCCAGTGCCTATTCGTGGACGAATGCCGCGCAATTCAAGCATTTTTGCGCCGGTGCCAATATTCCCTGCGACGAGGTACCCGTGGGCAAATTTTTTAACGAGGGCATGTGCGATGGCGCCTTTCATACGCGTGAATATACCTATGACGCGGAGCTTCTGAAGCAGTATTTTTTGAAGGAGCTGGAGCGTTTCCCTAGGGTGGAGCTTATTTATGGTGCGAGGCTGGAGAGCATTAGCGTGCGGCAGGAGCATTTCGAGCTGCAAATGCGCGCTGGCGTGATATATACGACGGAGTTTATCCTGAACGCGACCTACGCGTCCACGAATCAAATTATCGCCGGTCTAAGGGGAGTAGAGACCCTGCCATTGTTTAAGATTAAGTACGAATTATGCGAGATTATTCTTTGCCAAGCCTCCGATAAGCTCAAGCCCTATGGCATAACGGTGATGGATGGCCCATTCTTTTCCATTATGCCCTTCGGTAAGACTGGAATGCATTCCCTGACCTCCGTAACCTTTACGCCGCACACGAGCTGTCATGAGTATTTGCCGCGTTTTTCCTGTCAGGAGCGCAGCGGTGGCTATTGCTCCTCCGCACAGCTGGGGAATTGCAATGCTTGCAGGGAGAAGCCGGAGACCGCGTGGGCGTACATGAGTAATTTGGCGAGGAAGTATCTTTTGCCAGAGTACGGCTTTAACTATCAGGGAAGCCTTTTTTCCGTAAAGCCGATTCTACAGGCCTCGGAGATTGATGATTCGCGTCCCACCGTGATCAGAAAATTGTTGACGCGTCCGACTTTCGTCAGCGTGCTTTCCGGTAAGATCAATACTGTTTATGATTTGGATGAGGTGTTGAAGAAATGATGATAAGCGAAAAAGAGAAGAATTTCATCTCTGCCGTTGTCTATGTATATAATGACGAAAAGCATATCGTGGAGTTCGTTGAACGCCTGTATCGGGAGCTGGAGCTGCATTTCTTGAAATTTGAGATTATTTGCGTGAACGATTGCAGCGATGATGCTGGTATGCAAAGGCTGAAGGAGAAGGCGGAGAGCCTAAGCCGTGGCGTTATAAGCATTGTTAATATGAGCTTTCATCAGGGCTTGGAGCTGTCGATGAACGCCGGCGTGGATTTGTCGATAGGTGATTTTATTTTTGAGTTCGATAAGGTTGATTTAAGTCTGCCCATGGATAATTTGATGTCGGTATACGCTAAGGCCTTAGAGGGCAACGATATCGTAAGCCTGTCGCCACGCAAAAATAACGGCTTTTGGTCCAATGCCTTTTATAATATCTTTAATGCCTATTCTAATAAGAATTACCCGCTACACAGCGAAAGCTATCATTTGATTTCGCGTCGCGCGATCAATAGATGTCAATCGCTTAGTAAGACGATTCCTTATAGAAAGGCGGTTTATGCGGATTGCGGCTTGAAGGTCGCAAATATCAGTAGCGAGCAGGCTACTAGCTGCACGCATGACGAAAAAAGGTTTGATACGGCTGTCGACGCTTTGATTTTGTTCACCAATGCCGCTGTAAAAATGAATCTGTATGTCATGGGGCTGTTTATGCTGCTCTGCTTGGCGGTAATCGCGTATGTGCTGTATATTTACTTGAAGGGAAATCCCGTTTCGGGCTGGACGACGACGATGCTCTTTATGTCCTTCGGCTTTTTGAGTATTTTCGTTCTGTTGGGTATTTTGATGAAGTATATGGCGGTGATAATTGATTTGATATTTAAGAAGAAAACCTATGTCACCGAATCCATAGAAAAGCTGACCAAATGAAAAAGCTGCTAAGCTATGAGGCGTGTAGATTTCTTTTGGTAGGGGCGTTCACACTGGTGCTTGATTATGCGTTCTTGCTTGCGTTGACGGAGCTGTTGGGGGTGTATTATATCGTGTCGGCTACGCTATCCTTTTTGATAGCGGTAATCGTGAACTACTGCCTTTGCCAATACTGGGTGTTTAACGATGCCAAAAGCATGAATGGAGCGCGCTTTATGCTTTTTGTGGGAAGCAGCGTTGTAGCCTTGGCTTTGAACGCCGGTATTATTAGGATAAGCGTTGAATGGCTACAGCTGAATTATCTTTATGGCAAAATTCTTTCGACAATTATGGTGACGCTGTGGAATTATGTGACAAAGCGGGCGGCTTGCAGGTATTGAACGATAACGAGAAAAGCAAAAGGCTCAGCTGTAAAGCTGAGCCTTTTGCTTTGTAAAGAGATCACAATGCTGTAATTAAATAATAGTTTACCTTTTACAAAAGCAGATATATCCAGCAAGAAATTTCAAACAAAATCTTCCTATAATGCTTGAAAATATACTTTGATATGCTATGATGAGATTCAGAGATAGCTGGTGTGCTGGTTTTCCTACTTCCTGAAAGTAGGGGGTGAGACTATGACAGTTGCAGATGCAATCAACATCATGATTAATTTTGCTATACTAGTTGTAGCCATTCTTTCATTTAATCGTAATAATAGGCGATAAATGAAAAAGACCGCGCACATGCGGTGGCGGCTCCTTTCCAAAATAATCAACAATGAGAGGAGAGCTGGCCCTGCTAAAAACCAGCTATCTCTTTCCTTGTATTATACGTCATGCTAATATTAAAGTCAAGGGGATAAGGAAAAAGTATACGTATAACGTCTTGACTTAATCCTCACTTGCCTTTATAATAATAATTAAGTTTGTAAAAACTACGAAAAAATGATGAGAAGGGGTTGCAAATGACGGTTAAAGACGGTATGCTTGTTAGCAAGCAAGCAAGCAAGCAAGCAAGCAAGCAAGCAAGCAAGCAAGCAAGCAAGCACGTTTTAATATTCTGTAAACGACCGGCGTGCGATCTCCTTAATTTTCAAAGAGTAGATTTAAACACAGTGATGAATCCTATCCCGTGCTGACGGATAGGGTTTGTCGCTGTGTTTTTTGTTTGCGCGAAAGGGTGGAGACCGAATTTGAGGTTTGGTGTTGATATTCCCTTTTATGGGGAGAAGGGGGCTTGGCTATGGATATTTCAATAGTTGTTCCCTGTTATAACGAGGAGGAGGCATTGCCATTCTTTTATGAAGCGTTTAGCGAGCTGACAGAGCAAATGCGGGAGCAGCGCTTCGAGCTGATTTTGGTGGATGACGGTTCGCATGATCGGACACTGATGCTTATGGAGCGATTAGCGTCTGCCGATAGCAGGATTCGCTATCTTGCGTTTTCGCGTAATTTTGGCAAGGAGGCGGCGATTTATGCCGGCCTGCGTGCCGCGCGAGGCGCGTATGTGGCGTTGATGGACGCTGATTTACAGGATCCGCCGTCGTTATTACCGGAGATGTATAAGGCGGTTACGGAGGAGGGCTATGACAGCGTGGCGACGCGACGTGTCGATCGTCAGGGCGAGCCACCAATCCGCTCCTTCTTCGCTCGCTTGTTTTATAGGCTGATGAATAGGATTTCTAAAACGGAATTGGTCGACGGGGCTAGGGATTATCGCCTGATGAACAGAAAATTTGTCAACGCTCTGCTTTCCTTGGAGGAATATAATCGCTTTTCTAAGGGCTTGTTCGGCTGGGTGGGCTTTAAGACCAAATGGCTAGAGTACGAGAACGTGGAGCGCGTTGCTGGAGAAACGAAATGGTCGTTCTTTAAGCTGCTACTTTACGCGGTGGAGGGAATCATCGCCTTTTCCACCGTACCTTTGGTTATCGCGACCGTGTTGGGGATACTTTGCTGCCTGCTGGCGTTCGGCGGCGCGGGGTTCATCATTCTTAGGAAGATCATCTTTGGTGATCCGATTCAGGGCTGGGCCTCCACGATCAGCATTTTGCTGCTTTTGGGGGGAGCGCAGCTCCTAGCAATGGGCGTTTTGGGACAATATTTGGCTAAAACCTATTTGGAAACTAAAAAAAGACCTGTTTACATCGTTAAGGAGAGCAACTTTGAAGGGGAGAGCAATGTATAATTTTTATGAAAAATATGATGCCTGCTTGGCTTATTTAAACAGGAAAAGCGAGCTGCTGTTGAGCTATTTTTATGATAAGGAGCAGTATAAAAGGCTTTTCTTTTGCTTAATCATTCTGGCGATGCTGGTGGTGATGTATTTACTGAATAAGCATACTACCTTGATCGTTGACGATTATGGCTATTCCTACAGCATGGGTAAGCGCACCCAATCCGTGTATGATATTATCTTGAATCAATATCGACATTATTTTCATTGGGGCGGCAGAAGCGTCGTGCATTTTTTGGCGCAGTATTTTCTGATGTTCGAAAAAAGCGTTTTTAACGTGGCGAATACTTTGGCATATGTGGCGATGGTTTTGGCGATTTATTTTCATATGCTTGGTAAGCGCAAGCTCGTACCGAGTCTTTTAGTCATTATTAATTTCGTCTTTTGGGCGTTCATGCCGATGTTCGGTCAGGTGTTTTTATGGGTGGATGGAGCCTGCAATTATTTGTGGGGACCGCTTTTGGTTTTCGCCTATCTGCTGCCGTTCAGATTTCAGCTGGAGCAGGAGGACGATATTTGCGCGCATAAGGCTTTAGCGGTGTTTTTCGGCTTTTTGGGAATCATCGCTGGCTGGACGAATGAGAATTTGGGCGTGACCATTGTTTGGTTCATTATGCTGTTTATTTTGTCCATGTATTTATTGCGGGGGAAGGTTTATTTTTGGAGCGTTTGCGCCGCCATCGGCACCACCATCGGGGCGACGCTGCTCATTGCCGCGCCTGGTAATTATGTTCGCTATGGCTTGATGCACAATGTTAGCTATGTACGTAATTTCGTTGAGGTAACGAAGCTGTTTTTTGACAGCAATTATCTTCTGTTGCCGGTAATTGCGCTTTTCGTTGCTTTTATTCTGTGTAAGCGTGCTTTGAAAAAGGAAGTGGTGCTGCTGTATCTTTCTTCCTTCTTGATTTCCATGTACGCGATGGTCGGCGCGCCATATTATGCCGATAGGGCTAAATTGGGCAGTTTGTGCTTTTGCTTGGCGTTGTTTGGTTATTGCTATGAGCATATAGAGTTTAACGCTTCCAGCAGGAGAAAGGTGCAGGCGGTGCTGATGCTGGGCATGGTCATTGTGGGCTTGAAGTATTTGAAGGACGCGAATAGGGATATCAGAAGCTATGAGCAAAGGGATAGGGCGAAGATTGCCTTGGTTATGCGCGAAAAGGCGAAGGGAAACCTGCATGTCGTCGTTCCGCGCAACTATCCTAAAACACGCTTTGCCGCGCCCTATGGCTTGGAGGATATTAATAAGGATCCTAAGCATTGGACGAATACCGGCTTTGCGCGCTATTTCGGGCTTAAAAGCGTGCGTGTGCAATAGGCTTGTTATTAGTAGTGCTTGATTTTTAATAACGAAGGGGCTTCGTCTTATGGCGAAGCCCCTTTACTTTATATTTTTTTTCATTTCTCCTGCAGGTTCAGCATAACTATCGCCCCGAAGATGA
>CAYZOZ010000047.1:0-9952 GCA_964480295.1 uncultured Phascolarctobacterium sp. | reverse complement strand
TTATTATCGTTATTCTACTGTTACGCTCTTTGCGAGGTTACGCGGCTTGTCAACATCGCAGCCACGCGTCAAGGCGGCGTAGTACGCCAAAAGCTGTAAGGGCAGTACCGCCAGAAGCGGTGCCAAATACTTGTCGGTCTTAGGGATATAGATCACATGATCAGCATATTTCGCCAAGGAGGTGTCGCCCTCAAAACCGATAGCGATAACCACGGCCTCACGCGCCTTAACCTCCTGCAAATTGCTGACGGTCTTGTCGTAAACGTCCATCTGCGTCGCCAACACGATCACCGGCACGCCGGAAACGATCAGCGCCAGGGTACCGTGCTTCAGCTCGCCTGCCGCATAGGCCTCGGCGTGAATATAGGAAATCTCCTTCAGCTTCAGCGCGCCCTCCAGCGCAACCGCGTAATCCAAGCTACGTCCAAGGAAGAACGCGTCCTCGCTAGAGCCGTACTCCCGCGCGAATACCTTAATTTGGTCGACGTTCTCCAGCATTTGATGAATCTGCTCGGGCACGGCGGTCAAGCCCTGTACCAGCTCCTGCGCTCTCGCCTCGGAAAGCGAATCACGCAGACGGCCGACGTAAATCGACAGCATCAGCATTGCCAAAAGCTGGGTAGTGTAGGCCTTAGTAGAGGCCACGGCAATCTCCGGTCCGGCATAGGTATAAACCACCTGATCCGCTTCACGCGCGATCGAGCTGCCAACCACATTGGTCACCGCCAAGGTGCGAGAGCCAAGACGCTTCGCCTCACGCAGTGCCGCCAAGGTATCGGAGGTCTCACCGCTCTGACTGATGACGATCGTCAGACTGCTGCCGTCGACCAAGGGATTACGATAGCGGAACTCGCTGGCGATGTCCACCTCGACGGGCACACGTGCCAGCTGCTCCAAATAATATTTGCCGACGATGCCAGCATGGTACGCGGTACCGCAGGCCACGATGAAGATCTTATTTACGGCGCTCATTTCCTCCGCCGTCCAGTTCAGCTCGGGGAAGGCAATGCTTTTGCTCTCCGACTGCAAGCGACCAGTCATGGTATCACGCATCGCCTTAGGCTGTTCGTAAATCTCCTTCAGCATGAAATGCTCGAAGCCGCCCTTTTCCGCAGCCTCGGCGTTCCAGTTTACCTCGAACACCTTCTTACTGATCGGCGTGCCGTTGATATCCTGCACCCAAACTCCGTCCGCGGTCACGGTCGCGATCTCGCCGTCGCTCATGATAAAGGTGCGACGAGTGTGCGCGATGATCGCCGGAATATCGGAGGCAATAAAGTTCTCACCCTCGCCCAGACCGATAACCAAGGGATTATCCTTCTTCGTGCAAATAATCTTATCAGGCTCGCTCTCGCACATAAATACCAAGCTGTACGAGCCCTTGATCTGCTTCAGAACGTTAATGACCGTCGCCTCAAAATCGCCATTATATTCCTCGGCCATCAGGTGCGCGACCACCTCGGTATCCGTTTCCGATACGAAGGTATGCCCCTTGGCGATCAGTTCCTCCTTCAATTTTAAATAGTTTTCGATAATACCGTTATGCACGACCACGAATTTACCGCTACTATCAGTATGCGGATGCGCGTTGCGATCAGACGGACGACCATGCGTCGCCCAACGCGTATGACCGATGCCCATCGTTCCCTCAGGCATATTATCCGCCAGCTTCTGACGCAAGGCCTCCAAACGACCGACGCATTTCTCCACGCGAATAGCGCCCTTTTCCATAACGGCGATACCGGCAGAATCATAGCCACGATATTCCAATTTGCTCATGCCGTCCAACAAAAAACGGGCAGCCTGCTTCTTACCGATGTAACCAACGATACCACACATTTGAGTATCCTCCTTAAAAATAATCTATTGCTATTCTGCTACGGGATCTTTCTCTCCATTGTTACCAATGGGCTTTGTATCCGGTTTGCGGCCCACAGCCGGCCGTGAGGCATCCGCTGACTGATCGATAACCTCATTCCTCGTCTGCCGCCAAGACGGCACCTGCGCTCTGTCACTCATCTGCCAAGGCATACAATATGCCGCGCAGGCAGCAATACCCCACGCGGCACACCTTTGTGACTATTTTTATTTTACAATATTCCTGCTCTTTGGTCAAGAAAACAGCTGTGAACAATGCTCAAATCAGCATAAATTTATGCTAATTCACTAACCACCACGTCGCCGATGAGGCTGGCGATCTGCTCCAGGCGCTCCTGATTCGGTCCCTCCGCCATAATGCGGATCAAAGGCTCGGTACCGCTAGCACGCACCAAGATCTGACCGTTATCTCCCAGCTCCTCCTGATACTGCTTGATCACGTTCTGAATAGCGACGTTCTCCTGCCAACCGTTCTTATCCTTCACGCGCACGTTCAAAAGCACCTGTGGATACTTAGTCATGAGCGCGCCCAGCTCGGAAAGCGACTTATTATTCTTCACCATCGCGCACAAAAGCTGTACGGCAGTCAAAATACCATCGCCCGTCTTGGCGAACTCGGAGAAAATAATATGACCGGACTGCTCGCCGCCGATGGAATAATCATGCTTGAGCATCTCCTCCAAAACATAACGATCGCCGACCGCCGTCTTGCAGGTCTTACCGCCATGAGCCTTCATCGCTTGATGCAGGCCCACGTTGCTCATCACGGTAACGACCAGCATATTATCATGTAGCTTTTTGCGCTTCATCAGCTCCAAGGCGCAAATCAGCATGATCTGATCGCCGTCCAAGGTGTCGCCGTTCTCGTCCACCACCAAGCAGCGATCCGCGTCGCCGTCATTAGCAACGCCCACGTTCGCGCCCACCTCGACAACCTTGCGCTGCAAAGCCTCCAAATGCGTGGAGCCACAGCCATTATTGATATTGATGCCGTTGGGCTCGTTGAAAATCGTTACGACCTCCGCGCCCAAACTGCGCAAAACCAAGGGAGCAATCTGACTATTCGCGCCGTTAGAGCAGTCCATAACGACCTTCAAGCCCTTCAGATCGGCATAGGCAGTACCCAAAATATGCTTCACGTAAAGCTCCGCTAAATTATCCTCGTAAACGATGCTACCGACGCTACTGCCGCTAACCGCCTTGCTGTAATCGATCGGCATTCTTACAATAGCCTCGATCTCGTCCTCCACGGTATCGGGCAGCTTATGACCAGTCTGCGAGAAGAATTTAATGCCGTTATCCTCGAAGGGATTATGGGAAGCGGAGATAACCACGCCCGCATTCGCCTTCACCACGGAGGTCAGGAAGGAAACAGCCGGCGTTGGCATTACGCCCAAAAGATGCGCCGTACCGCCTGCGCTGCAAATGCCTGCCGCCAGCGCCGCCTCCAGCATCTGTCCACTGCGACGGGTATCGCGACCGATAATAATCTTCGGCGCATTACCCTCCCTGCTGAAATACTTCGCTGCCGCATAGCCCAGCTTAAAAGCCAGCTCGGGAGTCAGCTCCACGTTCGCCACGCCGCGAACACCATCAGTTCCAAACATTCTTGCCATTATCCATAACCTCCAGAAATTCTCTTTATTTAAAAGGGGCAAAGCGTTTGATGATCGCCCTTGCCACATGATAACCGTCCAAGGCGGCGCTCATAATGCCGCCGGCATAGCCCGCGCCCTCGCCGCAGGGATACAAAAGATCGTGCGTCACCGAAACATAGCTCGCACGCTCGCGTTCGATACGTACCGGTGCCGAGGTACGCGTTTCCACGCCCGTCAGCAACGCGCCCCCGTCATCATAGCCGACCAGCTTTCTACCGAAGGTCGCGATACCCTGACGCAAGGTCAAGGTAACGTAGCGCGGCAGCACGCTATCCAAATCACAGGGCGTTAGTCCCGGCCTATAGCTTCCCTGAAGCAAGCCCGCCAGCTCCGGCGTGCCGCCACGCAAAAAGCTCGCCAAATTCTGTGCTGGCGCATGATAATTACCACCACCATAGCGGAACGCCAGTCGTTCGTACTGACGCTGAAATTCCACGCCCGCCAAGGGAGCGTTGCCGAAATCCTCCGCGCCCACGTTCACCACCAGCGCACTGTTGGCGATGCCGCTATCACGCTTAAACATACTCATGCCGTTCACGACCACGCCGCCGACCTCGGAGGCCGCCGCCACGACCTGACCGCCCGGGCACATACAAAAGGAGTACGCCGTCCTGCTTTTGTCAGGCGTATGATAGACCAAGGCGTAGTCCGCCGCTCCAAGCAGGGGATGACCGGCGAAGTCGCCATACTGCGCGCGGTCGATCAGCTCCTGCGGATGCTCGATACGCACGCCTATCGCAAAGGGCTTGCTCACGATGCCGATGCCCTTCGCCGCCAACATAGCGTAGGTGTCGCGCGCGCTGTGACCACACGCCAGCACCACCGCTCCCGCCGCAATGCGTTCGCCGTTCGCCAAGACAACGCCCGTCACGCGTCCGTCCTGCGTCAAAAGCTCCGTCACCTGCGCCTCGTAGCGAAGCGTGCCGCCCAAGCTGCGAATACGCTCGCTCAAGCCCGTAACCATGGCGCGCAGGCGATCCGTGCCCACATGGGGCTTATGCTCCCAAAGAATATTCTCGGGCGCGCCCGCGTCGACGAAGAGCTGCAAGATCTCGCCCATTACGGGATCGTTGACGCGCGTCGTCAGCTTGCCGTCCGAAAACGTGCCTGCGCCGCCCTCGCCAAACTGCACGTTGCTCGCGGGATTGAAAGCTCCTGTACGCCAGAAGCGATCCACGTCCGCCACACGCTGTGCCACAGGCTTGCCCCTCTCCAAAAGTAAAGGGCGATAGCCGTACTCCGCCAGCTGGAGCGCCGCCAAAAGTCCTGCCGGACCCGCTCCAATAACAACGGGCGGCGCGCTCAAAGGCAGCGTGCCAAGCTCCAACGGTTCAGGCTGCGGCGTGCTATACTGCGTCACGTCCCTGTCCGCCAGCAGCCGCTTCGCCAAACGCGACGGAGCATCGACCTCCGCCGCCACATGATAATTCAAACAAATATCATTCTTCTTGCGCGCGTCCACCGCCTTCCGCAAAATTCTCACGGAGGTCAGCGCGTCGCTCGGCACGCCGAGCTTTTTCACCACAGCCTGCTCCAAAGAGCACTCCCGCCGCAGACTGACGCGCACATTATTGATCTTCAACTGCATCATTAACGCGTTTGCCTTTCTACCGATAAGCGTACCTGCACGGTACGAGTCTCCGGAATAAATTTTTCCGGCAGCTCCAATTCCGCCGCCAAAACGCTGCTGCCGTTCAACTTGCTGATATCCAAGGGCTTAGTGCTGATGGACTGTAGATCCTTGAGCAGTGACGGAGGCGCGGTAATATGCACCTTCTCCGGCACGACCTCGGTCTTAATCACCTTAACGCCCTCAGGCAGCGTACCGCTAAGCACCAGCTTCACCGGCAAATCCACCGACAGCATCTGACTGACCATCGTCGCCTGCACCATGACGCGCGCAGGGACGATCTTCATATTAGGAATATCATAGCCGTCATCGCTGACCGCCACCAGCTCGCTCTCCAATTGGAAATTGCCCTGCTGCTCCGTCACGTCGATCGGCGCGACGACCTTGTTCACACGCGCCAAGCGATGCGTAGCTCCGCGCAAAAGTGCCTCGGAGGGCGTAATGCTGCTCTGCCCGATCGTCATATCGCCTGATACGGTACCCACCACGCGGATAATAACCGGTACGCGCTTCTCGCTCATCGTGTCGACCTCTACGGAAACCTCCTTCGGCATCACCTGCACCACGTCGCCATCGCTGAAGGCCACGCTTACCGGCAGGCTTTGCGGTCCCTCCTTAGCCTTTTGCAAATCCACGGAGGCAGTCAGCTTCTCATCAAGATTATCGCTAAGCTTGGTCCTCGTGCCGCGCACCTTGACGACGACCTTTTCCGGCATCTTCAACACCATCATATTTTCCGGCAGATTCATCTGCTGCAAGCGCACCTCGACGCTTCGCTCCACGATCGGGTTCTGATCCGTCATCACATATACCCAAAGTCCGCAGGCGACAAGCAGACTGATAATTCTTGCCGCGAGATTTTCCTTGCGAAACAAATCATCCAAAAATCTCATTTTTTCTCACCGCCCCACCAGCTCCTCAACTTATCCGTAAGCGAATCCTTGCCAGCGCTATGCTCGCTGTAGATAGCACGGCGCAAAATATCCTTCACGTCCTCCACCGTCAGATAGCGCATCAGCTCGCCATTACGAGCGATAGAGATCGCGCCTGTTTCCTCGCTGACCACCAAAACAGTCGCGTCGGACTGCTCCGACATACCGATCGCCGCGCGGTGACGCGTGCCCAGCTCCTGACTGAGATTGCGATTCTCCGTCAACGGTAGCAAGCAACAGGCGGCGACGATGCGATTGCCGCGAATGACGACCGCGCCATCATGCAAGGGCGTATCCTTAACGAAAATATTTTGAATCAAGCCGCTGCTCACCAAGCCATCGATGGGTACGCCCGTCTCGATGCGCTCCACCAGTCCCGTGGCACGCTCGAAGACCATTAGCGCGCCAACCTTGGCGATGCTCATCATCTTCGTAGCATGAGCAACGGACTCCAACATAGCGTCCAACTCCTGCTCGTTCAGCTCGCTGCTCTTATGAAACAGCTTACCGCGACCGATCTGCTCCAAGGCACGGCGCAGCTCCGGCTGAAAGACTACCGGCAGCGCGACCATGATCACCGTCATGCTCTTTTCCAAAAGCCAGCTAATAACGTGCAGATTCAGCCAACGGCACACGACCATGAAGCCGACCAGCACTAGCAGGCCCTTCACCAAGGTCGCGGCACGCGTATTTTTCAGCATCAAATATAAGCGATAAAGAAAATACGCGACGACTACGATATCAATAATATCCAAAACACCGAGTGTGGTAAGTAATCCCTGTAGCTGTACTATCATTCGACTTCGCCCACCTTTCAGAGCATCAATCCATCTTCAAAATCGCCATGAAGGCTTCCTGCGGTAGCTCCACGCTGCCCACCTGCTTCATACGCTTCTTGCCTTCCTTTTGCTTCTCTAGCAGCTTGCGCTTACGACTAATGTCGCCGCCGTAGCACTTAGCCAGCACGTCCTTACGCATCGCCCGCACGTTCTCACGCGCGATGACCTTATTGCCGATAGCCGCCTGCACGGGAATCTCGAACATCTGACGGGGAATCAAGCTGCGCAGCTTCTCCACCAGCTGGCGGCCGCGCACCTGCGCGTTCTCCTTATGCACGATCGCTGAAAGCGCGTCCACGGGATCGCCGTTCAGCAAAATATCAACCTTCACCAAATCCGAATAGCGATAGCCACTTAACTCGTAATCCAAGGAGGCATAGCCACGCGTCGCGGATTTCAAGCGATCAAAATAGTCAAAAATTATCTCGCTCAGCGGCAGCGCGTAGTGAATCATCACGCGAGTATCATCAAGATAGGTCATATTGTCGTACTCGCCACGCTTTTCCTGACTAAGCTCCATTACCGCGCCCACATAATCCTTAGGCACGATGATCGTAGCGTTCACATATGGCTCCTCAACGTGGTCGATGACCGTAGGATCGGGGAACAGCGAGGGATTATCCACCATCTCCACATCCCCGTTAGTGCGGAATACCTCGTAAATAACGTTCGGCGCGGTCGTGATCAGGCTCAAATTATACTCGCGCTCCAAGCGCTCCTTGATAACGTCCATATGTAAAAGCCCCAAAAAGCCGCAGCGGAAGCCGAAACCCAGCGCCGTCGAGGTCTCAGGCTCGAACACCAGCGAGGCATCGTTTAATTGCAGCTTCTCCAGCGCGTCGCGCAAATTATCATAATCGGAATTCTCCACTGGGTACAAACCGCAATACACCATCGGCGTCGCCTTGCGATAGCCCGGCAGCGCGTGATCAGCAGGATTAGCGGCATCAGTCACCGTATCACCCACGCGCGCGTCACGCACGTTCTTAATGCTGGCGGCGAAAAAGCCTACCTCGCCCTCCTCCAGCTCGTCCACGTTCACGATGCCGGGCTTAAAATAACCCACCTCGGTCACGTCGAACTCCGCGCCAGTCGCCATCATGCGGATACGCATACCCTTGCGGATGCGTCCTTGCATAACACGCACATAAAGCACCACACCCTTATAAGCATCGAATTTGGAATCGAAAACCAACGCCTTCAGCGGAGCCTCTCCGTCACCAGTAGGCGCGGGGATGCTGGCGACGATCGCCTCCAAAACGTCCTCAATACCCAAGCCGGTTTTGGCACTGCACAAAATAGCGTCGCTGGCATCAATGCCGATAACGTCCTCGATCTCCTTCTTTACATGCTCGGGATCGGCGCTGGGCAGATCTATCTTATTAATAACGGGAACGATCTCCAGATCATTATCCAACGCCAAATACACATTGGCCAGCGTTTGCGCCTCGATACCCTGCGTCGCATCGATAACCAAAAGCGCGCCCTCGCACGCCGCCAAAGCACGCGAAACCTCGTAGGTAAAATCGACATGACCGGGAGTATCGATAAAATTCAGCATATATTCCTGACCGTCGCGAGCGGTGTACATGCTGCGCACCGCCTGCGCCTTAATGGTAATGCCGCGTTCGCGCTCCAAATCCATGGAATCGAGGATCTGCTCCTCCATCTCGCGCTTACTCAACGTACCGGTGTATTCTATCAATCTATCGGCCAGCGTAGATTTACCGTGATCTATATGGGCAATAATAGAAAAGTTGCGGATATTTTTCTCAATCATCGTCTATGCTAAGCTCCTTCTGTAAGAATAAGTATTTTTTCAGTACTAAATATTATATCATTAGCAGGTAAACCCTGTAAACACACTGCCTTGGGGCTTGCGCCATTTTCTGCCCTCACGGCAAATATTTTTCTAAAACCCTTGCACATGACCAGCGATTATGTTAAAATATTGCAGTACAAGAACTATCAGGAGGTGAAATTCGTTGCCGAACATTAAATCTTCCATCCGCAGTGTAAAGACCGACGCAGAACGTCGCGCTAAAAACGCTCCGGTTAAAGCAGCTCTCCGTAATGCTTCCCGTAAAGTAGTTGCTCTGACTGAAACCGCAGCTAAAGAAGACGCTCAAGCTACTCTGGCTGTTGCTTCCGGTTTGCTCGATAAAGCAGCTCGCAAAGGCATTATTCATAAGAATGCTGCAGCTCGCAAAAAATCCAGACTTGCAAAAAAAGTTAACGCTATGGCTTAATTTTAACAAGACTGACCTGCTCCTCGGAGCAGGTTTTTTTGTTATGCGCGCCAAAAATTAAGGTCTGCCGACTTGGCAGACCTTTTCGTGTTTATAGCTCCTCCGCAGGCGCTTTTTCGCCATGTAGCTCGGCAAGATGCTGTAAATATTGCTGATGCTTAAGCTGCTTAGCCGCCAGCGCCGCTTCCTTCTGTTCAAAGTAAAGCTCTGGCGTCCAGCCCTGCTCCAGCAGGCTCTTCAAAACCTTACCGGTGTTGAAGGCATCGTCAAACGCCGTGTGCCACAGCCCCGAAGCGTTCACCTGCTGCTCCTCCGCCGCCGCGCGTAGGCCGACGTTATTATCTTTATTGAAGTACAGGCGATAGGCATCACCCAGATCCAGATAATCCTCCAACAGAAAAGGATTGTCCAGCTTATAGCGCTTGCAAGCCATGTCCATAACATGATAATCGCTATCGCCCCAAGCGACGAAATAGGTTTCTTCAGGAACGTAAAGCCGCGCCAGCCGCTTGAGCATCTCCTCATACTCGATGGCCTTCTTCATATCCCTATCCGTAATCATGCAAAAGAGCAGCGAGTCCTTCGCCTGCTTGGGATAAAAGCGCGGATTAACGAAATTCTGCAAGCGCCCCAGCTCGCGAAAATTCTCACCGGAAAACAGTACCGCGCCCACCTCGATGATCTCCGAAAAATACGCCCTCGGTCTGCCGATGCGTCTGGTATACGTAGTAAATTCATAATCCACAAGTAAATAATTACGTGCCAT
>CAYZOZ010000046.1:4646-10102 GCA_964480295.1 uncultured Phascolarctobacterium sp. | reverse complement strand
CTGCGCCACCACGCGCTCCGGCGTTTCGCTGCCTGCGGCGATATTCTCCGCCATACGCCTCCCCGAAGGATAAAGGCTGAAGCACCGCGTCCCATTCGGTCGCGTATGCGAAAAGCTTTGCGTAAGCTCCCGCGCCCGTATTTGCGCGACGTTCTGTAGCTCCGCATCCAAGCTTAACCGCTTCAAGCGTTTTTCGACGCGCTCCATATTACAAAGCGCCACTACGCGCTGCGCAAAATCCGTACTATCCGGCTTGCGCACATAACGCTCGTATTCATCCGCACCGATCACCCTTGTGGTAACGCCTCCGGCAAGCCCCACCTCAGATAAAACGTCCGCAGGCTCTGCCGCGATACTCTCACTGCTCCACAAGCAGAAAAAGCAAAGCATAATCAATAAAGCCACTCGTTTAAGCATTCTCACTCCTCCTATCGACAAAGCTGCCACAAAAATAATCAGTGCTTCCGAATACAATCGCAAATTATAATGCCAAACGCTTCACCATGATGTCCACCGCCTGATAGGAGGCCTTCTGCAAAGCATTATGCACGCTGTCCTGCGTCACCGTGCTTTTCCCGATAGAAATCGTGCCGAGCGGCTCGGAGCCAGCCTTAACATAGGTGCTTTTCGAAACGCCCTCCCCCTTAGCCATCGTCAAGATATCTCCCGTATCAACATCCATAATTCGCGCCATAACATGCGACTTCACCGTACTTACAGTCAAGCCCGCCGAAATATTTTTTCCTAAGCCTGTACCGATATCACTCGAGGTAACATCCATGACGTTACCATAAACGATGTACTTAACGTGCAGCAATTCCCCCAGCTGCTTAGCCGTATCAGGATCAACGATCCCGACCACGTTCAAATTACGCTCCTGTATAACCTGCTGCACCAAATCCTTATCCACCACTGAAACCTTACCGCAATCCACCAATCTCTCTGTTACGTACTCGCAGGTCGTTTTCTCGGCATTCATCAAATCCAAATCCGCGGTCGTCGCCCCCTGATGCGTAGCGAAATCCATTACCGCGAGCGGCATATTCGCCACTGGCGAGCCAGCGCAGGCACAGCCCATAGAAAAGCTCAATAAGCAAAGGCACAGCAAAAATATTCTTCTCATTTTCCTCACCCTATTTCAAAAACAACTTTTGCGCATCCATATCGGCAACCAAGGTATCAACTATCTTTTGTGCCGCCTTATCCATCGCCTTGGAATATAAATTGGCATTCAGCTTCGTGCTGCCAACCTTAAGCGCGCCCACTCCAATCTGCTTTTGCGTACCCAAGCCGGTTACGCGCTTGCTCCAAACCACCTCGCCAGTTGCGGCCTTGATAATGCGAACATCGCTCTGCACGCCCACGCCCGTTGTCTTTATCTGGAACGAACCGGCAATGGAGCCCAAAGGACCGAGCGCGCCGTAAAACGAGCTGGCGATTGGCGATCCAGTAATAGAGGACACGGTATTGATAGCGGAGGAAATCTTGGCGAAATCGTCATCCCACCAATCGCCCGTACCAAGGTTGATAATCGTGCCCTGCACCAAATAATCTACGTTATGCGCATTGCCGATCGCGGAAGTGATCGACGGGCTTACCACCTGCCCAACGCTAGCGCTGGCGATACTCGGTGCCTTGTTTTCATCAAACCATTCCCCTTCGAACAAGGAATTATAATTACCGTAATATCTACCGTTGCGCAAATGCTCCAAGGAATTTACCTTTTCGTCATAAAGCATCCTCTCCATGTTTTGGTCCAGTGGCTTAGTTTCCTTGAGATTAAATTTACCACTGGCGATCATCTTCTCCATTACCAAATCAGACAGAGTAGCCGCCGATTCAATCGCGTCGAAACGCGTATCATCGGTGAATTTCATCAGAACGCAGGACGGATTTCCCTCAGCTGCCATAGCCTGCGGCAAAAACGCGCAAAAGCTCAGACATAAAATTCCAACCGCTTTACCCCACTTATTCATCATCATCAGATTCCTCCTTATTCTTTTCATCGCTCTTCAGCTCGGAAGGCAGCTTCAAAAGCTCCTTTTCGGGAGTCGGAGAAAACTCCTTAATCTTGATGATACATTTACGTCCGCTCTCCTTACCGCTGGCATCCTTAAAGCTGCCGGCATAGGCGATCTTTACCAAATTATAGCCATTAAAATAATAGCGTATCGCTTCCATGCCGTTATCCGTAGAAACGCTTTGATAATCCTCGTAATTTAAACCGTTATCCAGCCAGCCGGAGGTAACGTACTCGAACTGCGTCGCGTCGGCGGACTGCATATAAGCCGGCAGCATAGCGCTCAGCACCTTGCTCATATCGGCATCGCCATAGCTTTCGCCAGCCGTGAGCTCCGCGATAACGTTACTCTTAACCGGGCTTACTACGCCCTTCTTGCTGCCGAAAAATTCCCATGCGTTATTCTTTACGTACTTAGAATAGCTATAGCTCTTTTTATCGCGCATTAAACGGCACATATTATAATTCGCGTCGCCGACCTCCTCGTAACGATTGTTCCCATCGCTCACCAAAACGCCGGAAATCTGCCTATTGGTCAGATAATCATTCTTATCAATAGCCATACCGCTATAGCCGTAAAAGTTGATCTTATCCTTATTCGTCACACGGGGCAGGGGCGTGATATTATCATATTTGATCGTATACGTACCCTTGATCAATAAATTTCTGTAGGTATCCAAATTACCGGCATTAGCCTGCGGCATAGCAACGCCCAAAGCCAGCACGGTCAACAGCATACCCATTCCCAAGCCTTTATTCATCACCCTTACCTCCGTTCAAGACATCAACCTGCACCGGATTATCCAGCAAATCATCCATATCCCCCACGCCTGCGGCGTAAACCTTCGTATCCGTCGGAATCTTAAACTCGCCCTCCGGGATATCGGCGGACAAGCGCTTGATTTGCAGATCATTTACCTTATATTCCACATCATCCTTATAAGCCTTGGTCACGATTCTTGTCAGCTTACCGGCATCATAGTACATACAATAATCTATCCTGCCCTTGACCGTACCGCCCTTGCTCACGGCATTAGTGCTGTACACGTCGCAGTCGTAAACCTTATTCTTAATCGTCACCTGCGTGCTTTCCCTATAGCTGGGAGCAGTAAAGGCTGCCGAATTTTTTCTATAGGGATCCCACCAGCAAAATACCGCCAATTCATCAGGCAAAGCCAAACGCTGCTGAATGGAGTTCCAGCCCTGTCTAGGATTCAGATTCTCATCCTGAAGCCTGTCCCAGCTCTGCACGATCGCCTTATTCTTATCGGTAAATTGATAATATTTACCATGCTCATAAAGCGTATCGGGACGCGTATCCGCCTTTGAAAACAAACTAAAGCCGCCCACGGAATACTTAGTCCGCTCCATGCGCGCCGTATCCCTGCCGCCCAAAACCCTCGTGGAATAGCTATCCTTATACTCCACGAAGAAATTGCCGGACTTAAACATCTCCCTGTATTGCTCGGCAGCAGGCTGCTCCGCGTAGGCAGTCATGCTCACCAAGCCCAACAGGATCGTACAAAGAAATCTTTTCATCATCCTCTTGCCACCTTTCCGTACCCTGTTTTTAAACAGCTTACCAATAGCGCTCGCTTATGCGCATAAACAGCAACAAAAATTCCTTATCAACCGCATCGGGGCTAACCTTCCAAAGCCAGGTATTCTCCATGACCGTAGCACAGTAGATCTGATCCAAGCTCTGCACGTCACCATCACCCGCAACAGCTTGCAGCTTCAGCCCGACAGCGGCGTTATCCGCCTCCATCAACAGCTCCTTGCAGGCTTCCTTGTCGCTCAAAATCAGCTTTGCCAGTGCTAGCGCATACAGAGCGTTCGCCTTTTTCTGCGCCTGCGGCTCCAGAGTAGCATATAGCTTCAGCACCTTCTCCGCGTATTCCCTGCCTATTTGACGATAAGCGTCATACTCCTCCGAATAGCGCTTATCACCGGCATAGCAGGCGATAGCGTAATCCAAATTGTCATTTATGGACGCGGGATGCTGCGCCAGCCTTTGCGAAAGCGCCGCCTCGCATCTTTGAAAATAGCTCTTGGCATAGGACGCGCCACCCTTGCTACGATAAAGCTGACTCGCCAAAAGCAAATAATCTGGATTTTGCGGATTAGCTAGCAAAGCGTTATTTATCTTATCGACACCCTCCGCCAATTGCACGGAGCGTTCCGCCATGTCCTCGCTCCTTTTCGCACGCAGCAGGCAGCGTTCCGCAGCAATAAAATCGCTCAAGGATGCCGATGTAAAATCAACATAATTAACAAATTCACCCTGTGGCTCCTTCACCACAGTCTCCGTTTTTACGGTCACAGCCTTCCCAGCCTCCGCGACCGCCTCCGGCAACAAGCTCTTTCCCTTTCCCTCAACAATGACCGCAGTAACCTTGGTATTAGCGTCTGACAAGACAGCGACCTTCGCTTGCTCGATAGCAGGCTCAGCCAAAGCTAAAGCAGGTATGGTCAACAAAGCCATGGTAATCGTACTTAATTTTTGCATAGCTTTTCCTCCAAAAATAGGAATATCCTTAAAGCAGCTAAGGATATTCCTATAACAAATCATTTAGAAGCGATCTTATTTAACGAAAACCACCGCGCCATTACCAAGAATATTGGAATTAGCATTAGCCAGCAAAATACGGTCGCCGTCCTCCACGGATACGACGACGTTTACTGGGTTCACAGAATTACCGCCGCCACGAACGGAGCTTGCCTTAACCACCAAGGGATTGGTGCCGGCACGGGACGCACCGCCGGTCGCGCCGAGCAAATCATTGGAATAATCGACCATACCCTTGGAAATAGCCAAGTTCTTATCGATATTCTGCACGCCGTAAATCGCTCTGCCGTTCACGTCATAAATTACGGGAGAGAAGGTCGGCTCCAAGCCCAAGCCGGAGGCATCGACAACTACGCCGGTATAGGCAACGCCCTTGACCGCGTTGACCTCCTGCTGGGTGAGCGGGGTGCTTTGCAAATCAACGCTCAGCGGAGCCTGCGGTACGACGTCCTTCAAGGCTTCGGGCAGCACACCTGCCGCAACGCTCTGAGTAGAGCCATACAGGGGCACGCTCATCTGCACGAAATAGCTACCGTCGGGATTAGTACCCTCCTTAACGATCTTCGCGCCCTTAATCAAGCCACTCAAATGCGTTTTTACAACGTCGCTCTCCAAAGCCAAATCTCTTACTACGGTGTCGGAATCAACCTGCACGCCCTCGACCGTTTCCAGCAAATTCCTTTGCGCGTCAACGATAGCCGCTCTGCGCGCCAAGGCGGTGCCGCGAGCGCCTGCGTTTTCAGGAGGCAAGCCAATACCGATGGATACTACGTCAGCATCGGAGCCCTTCTCCCAGGTTACGGTGTTTTGAGTGACCTCCACCTGTACGGCAACGGATGTATCGGCGGCATAGGTCTGAGTCGTACC
>CAYZOZ010000046.1:0-4546 GCA_964480295.1 uncultured Phascolarctobacterium sp. | reverse complement strand
GAGGGGCGGGAGGCGTAGTCGGTTTAGGAGGTCTATCCAACAGAGCATCTACAAAATCATCCCTGAAGTTAGGCCACCAGCTGTAATTTTCCTGTTGCAGCGTCAGCGTGTTCAATGTGGACAGCTCAGCAGCCTGCGCAACGGGCTCATGACCGATACCCATATTGCAAAGCACTGCTACCGCGCCCAACACAATAATCTTTTTCATTTTAACACCTTCCTTTTATAGGTTTTATAAAGAATGAATAGCTACTATCCATCCATTACCAAAATTAAATCACTTCGTAAGCTTACGACTTTCCTTAAGCTCCTTATTCACCTTCTTGTAGAAGGACTTCACGATATCGCTATAAGCGTCTATTTCCTTATCGTTGGACTCGTTGCCATACTCCTGTAGCAGGATTTCTCCAGTTCGCGCGTCCACAAGATTAATCACGCAATTTACATGCGCGATAAAGCCATAGCCACCAGGGCAATCCCTTATCTCGGACTCATAACGGGTAGTAGTCATCGTCTGCTCCTTACCCTTATCATCCTTCCATTTGCGGCTCTCGCTCCAAACCTGCTTATCAACGGCTACCGCCGTAGGCTCACGCCAATAGCTATCCAAAGAATATTTATCGATATAGACCTCGACTAATAAATCATTCTTTTCCGTATTCTTACCCGCATAATCCACGCCGATATCCTTAAGCCTGCGTGCGCCCTTCTTAAGCGTAAAATACAGGGGCTTGACTATGTACTCGTCACCAGCGATATTATCCGGCATTCTGATATGTCCGAAGCCCAGCTGCTTAGCGTTCGCAAGCGTGTAGGATGCCGCCTCGCCCGTGCAGGCAGCAAAAGCGATAGCTCCAGCCACAGCCGTCATTAAAGCGTTTTTCCACAGTTTCATAGCATCACTTCCCCTTATCATTTACCGCGATCTTCAGCTCCTTAGAAAACTCCTTCAGCAGCTCCTTAAATTGCTTGTCCTCGGTAGTACCGTAATCCTGCGCTCTATTGGTGCAGACCATGATTTTTTTACCCTGATCGTCATACAGCGTATAATCCAAATTCAGCAAATACAGATACACGTACTGTCCGGGAATGACATGGCTCTGTGTCCAGCTCGACTCGTCATATTTTCTATAGCCTCCTGGTCCGCCGCTTTCCTCGGTATAGGCCTGCATCGAAACAATACATTCCGTTTCCGGCGACCAATCGGTCTGTATGCGATCCTCCCTAATGCGACAAATCAAATACGCGTCCGCGTTCGTAGCCTCTATGACGGCACGCGCTCTCGTTGCCTCGTCCGGGAAATCGCCCAAAAGCCTTTCGTAGTCCACATTCGCCTCCAGTAAGCCGCCCAGCTGACTATTATCGGGCTGCAAAAGGCTGAAATATACCTTCTTAGCGTTTTTTTGCAGCATATCCTTCCAAGCATCCTCCGCGCCGATGAAGCCCTTAGTTCCCTGGATAGGAAACACCGCTATTTTTTTGAAATTCGCGATGCCCGCGTCCTTGTCATACCAAACATGAGCGCGCGCATAGCCACTGACGCTGATTAAAAGCATCAGCAGGGTACATAATAACATCCTCATAAATATCCCTCCCTTAAACAGCCTTAATTATTTTACCGGCCAGCTCATGCGCCGCCTTAACTAAAGCATTCTGCAAGCATTCATCGGAAACATTTTCCTTCCCCAGGCGCAGGGTATGCTCACCATATTGCGTGTTTACCTTATTTGCGGTGGACTCGCCCTTGCCCGTAACGGTCAACAAAATTTTACCGCTGGCGCACTCCACGACCTTCGCGCTCAAATTAACGCAAACGCTCTCGCCCTTGCCGTTTAGCGCTACACCGTTCAGCGTATCAAAGCCGCTATAGCTTCTCTTTATGCTGACATTGGTCAGATAGCCGTAGATCGCGTATTCCGTAGCCACCTCCTGCAAGGCAGGCGAGCCCTTACCCAAATCCAGCTGGATCGCGACCTCGTCCAAGCGTCCCTTTTGCGCGTCAAAGGAATAGTCATACACATCCAGCTTGCCGCTATTGGTCAGATCCTCCGCCAAAAAGTCCTCCACCGCGGCGAAGCTCTCCACCTGTTCCTCGGACATATTTGTCAGGCCTGCCCGATTGCTAAAGCCGATGATACAAATGCTGGGCAACTCCGCCGCCGCTACCGTAACGCAATTAGTCAATAGCAGCAGAAGCAGCGCCCACAGCCTGAAAAATCTACCTCTCTTACTCATTTTTACCTACCTGTCTCAAGCCCTCGGAAGTGATCCTATCTACCGTGCGCCCCGCCTGCACCTCCAGCAGTGTTTGCAGCATCTGCGCAACCGTAAAGCTTTTACCATACTTCACAAAGATCACGTCAAACACCTGCGAGGATTTATCAGCGAAGCTCGTACCCTCTAAAACCTTGCCCGTGTGCGCGTTGATCAAATAATAATCCATATTCAGCTTAAGCTTGCTACCCTTGACCGTTTGGAAATTTAAAATGTTCTCATTGCCCTTGAGCGCGACATCCACATACTTTAAATTGCAGAACAGCAGATAATCATAGCCGTTCATTTGCCCGATCTCCTGAATACGCTGACGCAGCTCCGGCGCGAGAAAATAAACATTCCCAGTTCCCTTGGGCTTGCGCGGCAGGGAATCATAATATTTGACCAAGCGTCTATTGGCGCGCGCCCTATCGAACTCCTTACCATTAACGATCGCGTTCATATGAATAGTCGCGAAGAAATCGTCCAACGGGAGCATCACCCCATCGCTGAAAACCGGATCCACGTTAACTATCGGCTCGACGCGCAGCTTATGCGACTCCTGTAGCTTTTCCGTCAGCAGCTCCTCAAAGGTATAGAAGAACTCCTGCCGAAGCGAATTTTCCCCATAGCTTTTTACCTCGCAAATCGCTATCGAGGGTAAATTACTGTTCTGACCAAAGGCCGCGTAGGAGGTCGTCTGCCAAGTCAAAAGCATTCCCAGAAGCATCAGCAAGCTATAAAAAATCCTCATCCGTAAACCTCTTTCTTCCCTACTTACCTGTAATTAGGCTTAGCCCGACCATCCATCTTAGCGATCAAGCCGTTTTTACCATTGACGACATTTTTTACAGCCTTAGCCAAAGCGTTATGCACCTGCACCTGGCTTACATCGTTCGCGCCAATCCTGATATAATTGTCCGCACGCGGATAATAGCGACCGCCGGTGCGAATATTCAGCTCCGTTCCAGTTCTAGAGGAGGCTCCCGTGCCATGCGCGGCAAGCACTATGCGCCCCGTCGCTAAATCAATAATGCGCGCGGTGATGTTGGCTACAACAGTATATTTGCTATTGCCTACTCCGCCAAGATTACTGTGATCATAAATAATGCCACTCTCCTTACTGCTCAGTCCGGTGATACTGCCGTAAACGAGATACTGCACCCCGCTCAGCTGACCGAATTGCACAGCCGTATTCGGATCGATCATACCGCTGAAATTAAAAGAATGCTCGTCCAAAATTCCCTTCAGCTGCTCACGCTCCATAATATTAAAGCGACCGGTATCTAAAAGCTCCTCTAGCATATAGTCACTCACCATACTAGCATCCTCAAAGCTGAGGTTGTAGGAAACGGCAGCCTTATTTTGAAACTCCAGCAGCGCGATATCAGGATAATCATTTAAGCCCGCATAGCAATTAGCAGAAATCATCAAGCCTGCCGAAAGCACCAATCCTTTTAGCAATTTACCAAGCTTCATCTTTTCTAACCCCCTAAATCTTCCTTATATTAAGATAGTGACAGCTCCATACCGGAGTTGCTGATTTTTTCTACGAAAATGCCCAGCTTCGAATTTTGCTTGAGCGATTGCAAAATGAAATGCGGCTTCTGCACCGTGTCCAGCTCCAAAAGCGTATTTCTGCCGTTATGCTCGCGAATATAAACATTCTGCACGCCGCTGACATGGCGCAGCTCCTCTACCAGCTGCGTAACCTTGTCATAATCATTAGCCGTAACCTTCACCTGCACACCCTGCGTAACGGCGGCCGTCAGCTTTTTAAACTTCTCCTGTAGCTTTTCGGCAGCCTTACCGGAGGCATCCTGCAAGGCCTTGTCATTGGCTCTTTCGTTGCTGTTATCCACGCCCTGACCGTTGACCGCGAAGGTGCCGGCGATATCACCGGTATCAAACTTAATGATCTTCACATTCAAAGAAGCACGCCCGCTATTCAACAAGGTCTGCACATAGCCACCGCCACGCGTCGGTACCGTGATCGCCTGCGCGTCGGTTTTCGCCTTGCCCAAAACAAGATAATCGATACCATAGCTATCGACCTCCCCAACCAAGCCGCGCTGCCCGTTATAAATGCTGTTCAGCAAGGCCGAATTTTGCAGCTTAGAAACCAAATTAGCGTCCACGACATGGGAGAAGCCCAGCTCCAAAAGCTTATCATTCAAAGCCGTTTCCGAAATATCGTCATTAATTACCTCCCCCGCAGCATTGGGATCATCCTTTAAGATCACCACCGCTATGCGCGGATCATTCAGCATCATAATCATGCTCATGCGATCCA
>CAYZOZ010000045.1:0-10116 GCA_964480295.1 uncultured Phascolarctobacterium sp. | reverse complement strand
TCTTTATGGAGTAGGAAAACCGACACACCAGCTATCTCTGCTTTCTATTATAGCATATCTAAAATTATTTTTAATTAATTCAGGAATTTTTTTCTCACAAAAAAGGAGCTCCTAATGTATCAAAACTTACTTTTCGACCTAGACGGCACCCTAACCAACTCTGGCGAGGGCATCACCAAATGCGTCCAACACGCACTGCATCTCATGGGCATCGAGGAGCCCGACCTCAAAAAGCTGGAGGTCTTCATCGGTCCGCCGCTCCGCGCCAGCTATATGCGTTACTTCGGCATGACCGCCGAGCAGGCTGAACGCGGACTGGAGCTGTACCGCGAACGCTATACGGAGATCGGCATTTGGGAGAACAAGGTTTACCCTGGAATGATGGCGCTGCTGGCACTCCTCAAGCAGGACGGTCGCCGCTTGGGCATGTGCACCGCCAAGCCCGAGGTTTTCGCTCTGCGTATTGCCGAGCATTTCGGCTTCAACGATTTTCTGGAGGACGTAACCGGCTGCTCCTTGGACGGCAAAACCGATGACAAATCCCTGATCGTCGCAGAATCCTTGCGCAAATGGGGACTTACCACGCCCGAACAAAAGGCTACCGTCGCCCTCATCGGCGATCGGCGTGAGGACGTGCTTGCCGCCCATGCCAACGGCATCGCCTGCATCGGTGTCGGCTATGGCTTCGCCTCCCCCGGCGAGCTGAAGGAAGCAGGCTGCGATCACTATGCCAAAAATATGCAGGAACTCCGCTCTTTACTTTTGAAGGATTAAAATATCATGCACATCTACGCGATTGGCGACCTACATTTGTCAGGCGAGCCCCCGACCAAGCCCATGGAAATCTTCGGCGAGCATTGGCTGGGACATAAGGATAAAATAAAAAGCAACTGGCTGGCAACCGTCACCCCCGAGGACACGGTGGTTATCTGCGGCGACATCAGCTGGGCCATGGGTTTGAAAAACGCCAGTGAGGATCTTTCTTGGCTGGCACAGCTCCCCGGACGCAAGCTGCTTTTGCGCGGCAACCACGATTATTGGTGGGCCAGCCTGAGCAAAATGCAGGAGCTTTACGGTGACAGCTTCGAATTCCTGCAAAACGACTGCCTCATGGCGGGCGACACCGCTATCTGCGGTACGCGCGGCTGGCTGCTCCCCTCCTCCGACAGCTTTTCCGCTGAGGATGAGAAGATTTATAGACGCGAGGCGATCCGCCTAGAGCTATCCCTCAAGGCCGCCGTCAAGCTTGCTCCCCGACGCATCATCGTCGCCATGCACTACCCACCGCTTTTCAGCAGCGAGGAGCATACTCTCTTCACCGATCTACTTGAGCAGTACAAAGTCAACAGCTGCGTCTACGGTCATATTCACGGAGAGAACCACGTCACCACCTTCGAAGGCGAACGTGCCGAAGTAAGCTATAAGCTCGTCAGCTGCGATACGCAGGGCTTTCGCCTGACCAAGATCTATTAAAACAGCATATACATAAAAACCATGTCGACAGCACGCCGGCATGGTTTTTTCGTTATGCAATTCAATTCATGAAGGCGCAGGAGGCGAACGGCTCGACCACGTCCGCGTCCGCGCTAAAAACAGATTTCCCCTTGAGGATTATCTGATTGGCAATAATCAGCCCGTTAATGCGACAGCCGCTCCCAATCTGAACGCTGCCGTAGGCATGAATAAGCGCCTTATTCATACGGACGTTATCACCGATCACGATATTACTATTAGGTGTAAACAAAGCGAGCCGCTCAGGGAAAATGCAATCGTTGCCGATCGTGATCCCGTACCTACCGCAAAGCACGCCCGAGCCGTAGATCGTGCTTCCGTTGGGAATCGTAAGGCCACTCTTGGAGGTGTAATAATGAAAATACCTACTCAGCCCCTCGTCCACCATCTCCGCCGCCGTAGAATTGGCAGTTGTCTTGCTCGCAAGAAAGCTTAACGCTGGAAGCTTTACTTCTTCGGATGTGCTTGCTTGTATATATAGCTCCTTCTGCGTTAAATAGTCCTCAAAGCCCGAATTTTTCTTGCTAACCAAGGCGTACCGCCCACCGAGGCTCCGCTGCTTCTCCGAGGTCTTGAGCAAAATTCTCCGCAGTCGCTGTACCGCGCCATCATGATTAGCGACCGTGCTCTTAACCTCCAAATAATGCAGCAGCTCATCGGTGCTATAGCTGCTCGTCACCGCGACCTGCACCGACTCGTTCCCGGGAAGCAAAGTGCCCTCATATACCTGCCAAATACCACTCGCCAGCTCCTCCTCTCTAAGCCTGCGAAAGAAGGATGTGTTCAGCGTGCGTAGCTGACGCAAAAGCACATGCTCACGTGCCTTTTGCCATTCATAGCGACTCCAAACGAGCAATAGCTGTGCCATCAGAGCAAGCAAAAGAGCGATCAATAAAAGGAATACACTCACACTGCCACGTTGCTTCCTAAGCATCATCGATCACCCCGTTGCAGCAGTAGATGACCTGCGTAAAGCGTCGCGTACACAGGCTGCCCGAAAGCGTAAAGGCGATGTAAAGCCTGTTCGCGTCCAGCCTGCGCACCTCCCAAGCACTTACCGGATAATCGGGAATAAAAAGCGGATTAGAGCCGCTGCCGCTGCCCGTCGACGTGTTCAGATACAGCCCCTGCTGCTTTTGATAAAACAGCAAACGCTTATTACCGGAGATAGTCGCCGCGCTGATCTCGCCGTCGGCGGTAAGCGTGATTCGCACCGCGCTATAGCCCAGATCCTTCTCCACCCTGCTTTGCATATAGTAGCCTGCCTGCCGCAGCCCCAGCTGCTCCTGCAAATACTGCCACCCATGCGCAAAGCGTCCCAAGCCGCAGCCCACCAGCGCCGTCAGCAAAGCCACGACGAACAGGCTCAGCACGAAATCGACCAGCAAAAAGCCCTGCTCATTCCTCAGCAAGGAGCAGATTGCACTGCGCCTCGCTACGCCGCCCCGCATAAACACGCACCTCCGTCACAAGCTCCCCCCGCGTCCGCTCCGCACGATAGCCTTCATCATAGCCTTCTCCTGCCGCCGCCAGCTCTGCCGCCTGCCACCCCTCCTCTAGGCGCAGCATACGCTCCTGCGCCGCCCAGGTCGCGGACAGCGCCCGCGCCGAGCATAGCAGCAATAGCACCGTCAGCGTAAAGCAAATCAACTCATAGACGATGAAGAAGCCCTCACTTTTCCTCATTCAGCGTCACCCGCCCGCTCACCGGCTCCACCTGTACCCGATAGCTAAAGCCGTCCACGCCGTTATGCCGCAGACGATACCAGCCGGAAGCGGAGGGCGCGCCGATATTACTGAACGACACGCTCGCCATAGCCTCATCAAAATACACATCGGCACAATTATAATCACGAAAGCGCAGCTGCTTGCTCAGCTTCGTGCTTTCATAAAAGCCATAGGACTTAGTGTTCGTCGGATAATTCGTCTTAAGAGAACGCGTCACCGAATCGCCTGGGAAAAGCGCGCGCCCCTGTAGCTCGCGCAAATCGCCCGAAAGCAGCTTAGCGATCACGCGCAGCTGAATTTTATAATAATCGCGCGTGACCTGCGTCCCCTGTGCGAAAAGAAAGCTCCCCGCCGTAAGAACGAACGCCGCCAGCAGCACCAGCTCCAGCAGCACGCTGCCCCGCGCTCCACGCAGCAGGATTCTACGCATCACTCTTGCTGGCAGGCGAGGTGACCGTCGTCCCCCCGGCGTTCTTCCCGCTCAAGGTGTAATTCGCGCCATCGCTCTGCGCGGTATAGCTGAACTCCTCGCCCGTCGCGTCCTTAAACTCCAGCTTGCCACCCAAATACGTGCTGTCGAGAGAGCTGAGCGCGTCTGGTACCTTGCCGTTATCCAAACGATAAAGCTGAATCGCCTGATCCACCGCCGCCAAATCATTATTCAGCTTAGCGTTCTTCACGCGATCGTTCGCGCCCGAAAGCGAGGGCATGAGCATCGTCGTGAGTATTCCGATCAGAGCAGCGGCGGCCACCACCTCGACCAGTGTGAAGCCGCGCTCCCTGCGCGATTTGACGCACAGGGCACGTACCTTGGCGCGCCAACGCGTGCCCGCCTGCTTTAGCGGTAAATTTTTCAACATGGATTTACTAAACAATTACATCGCCTTCCTTCTTCTGATTTTAATCTCCGCCGTTATTCCGGCAGAACCGTCAGTAGCTCCAGCAGCGGTCCCAATACAGCGACCACCACCGTCGCGCAAAAGCACGCCACCACAATCAACAGTAGCGGTGCGATCAGCTCCCGCAGCTTTGCCAGCCTGCCCTGAAGCTCCTGCTCGCCCAAGTGTCCCGCCTCACGCAGCATTTGGGGTAGACAGCCTGTCGCCGCCCCCACGCTCAAAAGATCAAGCGTCACGCCGGAGAGCAGCGAGCTCATACCGCCCAAGGCCGTGGCTATCTCCGAGCCACGCTCCAGCCGCGCGTTCAGCAGACGCATTTCCTGCTCGAACCTACTGCCAAGCATCGTTTCGGCGATGGTCGCCACCGCCCGCGTAATACTCAGACCACTTTCCAAGAGCAGAGCCAGCAATTTGCAGAAGCGTACCTCAAAAAGGAGTCGATAAAAATCGCCGCAGCAGCCCCTGCTCAAGCCCCACAGAGCGAGCCTGCCGCCCTGACCGCGCAGCCAAAGGCACAGCGCGCCGCCGCCAAGCAGCAGGATGTACCAATACTGCGTCAAAAGCTCGCGACAAAGCAGCAGCCTCAGCAGCGTTCCCGTCGGTCGCACGCGCATCCCGGCATAAACGTTCGCCAGCATGGGCAAAACGTAAAGCAGGAAAAACAGGAATACGCCCAGCGCCGCGCCCAGCAAAAGCAAGGGATACAGCGCCGCCTCGACCAACGAGCGCTTGAACCTGTCCTGCTCCGCGTAGTACGTCGCCAGCTCCTCCAGCACCTCGCTGAGCTGACCGCTAAGCTCGCCCGCGCTCACCAAGCTAAGCGTTAGATCAGGGAACGACGCACGCTCCCGCGCCATGGCCTCCGCCAAGCCACTCCCGTGTCGCAGCATCAGCAGTACATGGTAGCAGATCGGCCGCAGCCTGCGCGGTAATCGCTCCTGAAGCAACGCCATAGCCTGTAAAAGCGGCAGTCCGCTTTGCAATATCAGCGCCAGCTGGCGCAGAAAGAGAATCCTTTGTCGCACCGAAAAAGCGGTGCAGGGAGCTAGGCCTTGCAGCATTTTCATCACCTCCTTGCTCTAAGCATAAGGCATAACAAGGCTTAACGCACTAAATAAAAAGTTCACAAATGAAAAGCCTTCGCAACTATTCTGTGTCCGTATTCCGAACATTGGAAGCGACGTAAAGGTTTAATTAGAAGCATTGGTAAGCATGAGGAAAAGCAAAAGAAAAAACGACAAAAAAAGAGCCTTCGCCACATGGCGAAAGCCCTCATCAATACCACTATTAAGCTTAAATCACTTCACCAACGCGCGTAGCTCCTCCGCCGTCAGTGTGAAATACTCCTTGACGGTGTAAAGCTCGCGGCGGCCGCGACAATCGGCAAAAAGCGCCACGTCCACATCGGGAACGTTGCCCAGCGCCTCCGCCAAGCTCTTGCCGTTCCTTGCATAGGCCTCGAAGCGCAAGGCAAGGCTCCGCTTCGTCCCCGCAGGCACCAGCACCGCCTCGAAATAATCGTCCTCACGCAGCACGTCCGCCAAATTCACCTTACCGCGCAGCAGCACGTCCGCATACTGCTCCTGCGGCAGATAAATGCGCATATAGGCATCAAGGATCGTGCCCTCCTGCTTACCGATATTGTCAAACGGCAGCTCCAGCTGAAAATCCAAGCGCTCCTGCTCCGCGCTCACCTTCGTCACCTGCGTGCGCTCCTTCGTCAAAAGACGCATTTCGGCATCGCCCTGCATGGAAATAAACAGCGCCACCACGAGCGCGCCCAAGACGATGACGGCAATAATTACAGCAATAATACTTACTAGCATTTCTCTTCCTCCCCGCTCGTTTAAGCCTGCCGATAATTTTTGATAATGCAGATCGGCGTTTTCTCGCTGCCGTTACCAAAGGGATTATCGATCAGAATCTCCGCCACCTTGTCCGCGTCCACGCCCTTGGAAACGCCCAAAACGGCGCTACGCTTGAGATCGTTAACGTCGGCGATCGCCGCGCCGAAGCAGCCACAGGCCTTAGTGATAGCCTCTGCCACCTTCGCCGGCTGGGACGGACCATAGACCACGTGCTTATCATAGGGAGGCATGGTGCCCGTAATGTCGTCGATCAGACGTGCCTGCTCGCCTGCCAAGCGGTAGAACGTACCGCTAATGCCCACGCACTTCGCCAAAAAGCCACAAACGACGGCGTAAAGCACGTGCATACCGCCCTCAGCGTCGATCAGCGCCTGCATACTGTACCAGCTGCTAATGCTGCCCTTAGACGGGAACAAATGCGACAGTACCTTCGCCAACGCGCCAGGATGGAACTCCTCACAGCGCATAGCGCGCCCCTGCGTGATCGCCACCACGCTTTCGGCCGCGCAAACCACGTCATTCGGACCTATTTTGTCCTTGCCGAACTCCAGAATTGCCTCACAAATATCATCATGATGCGTCAAAATCCTGGTCGGCACGGGAATTATCTCATACTTTTCCATATTCTCACTCCTCAACCTTATCCTTGGCATAAATCTCTTGAATTTTCTCGAACCAACGCGGCTCCAGGCGCACGATATGCCCCGCCTTATCCGTGAACACGTTGCGCGTATGCCCCTCGACGGCGATCGCCCCGTCGCGCAGACGCAATACCCGATAGGTAAATTCCATCTTCGCCTTATTAAAGGCGCTCATACGCACCTGCACCTCGAATTCATCATCGAAGGTCAGCGAATTCTTAAATTGCGCGTTCACCTCGGTAATGGGGAAAACCACGCCCGCCTCCATCAGCTCGCCCAGCGTGATCCCGCAGGCGCGCAGGTAGGCGACACGCCCCATCTCGAACCAACGCAAATAATTCGCATGATGCGCCACGCCCATCATATCGGTCTCCACGAAGCGCACTCTATCTCTTACCGTAATCATTACGACATCCTTTCATCGGCTCAGTCCTTCATATTATAGCACTTTTAAAATAAATTTCCAGTACGAGCTTAAAAGCCTCGTCACACCCTTATATTGTACCATATCTGCACGTCGCTGACAAAATTATCCGTTCAGCTCTTTAACAGAAGTTTTAAATATGCTATAATAAAAAGGTAGCTTCGCGCCTGTAGCTCAGTGGATAGAGCAGTGGTCTCCGGAACCGCGTGCGGAGGTTCGATTCCTCTCAGGCGCACCAAAAATTCAGCCCGTCTCCCCGGAGGCGGGCTTTTTTGAAAGGAAGTCAAAGCTGATGGGATACAACAAAATTACACAGGAAATAATCGCCAAGCTCCAAGCGATCGTCGGCAGTGCCAACGTGCTGCTCACAGACGAGCAAAAGGAAATCTACGCGCATGACGAGGTCACCGATCCCGCCTACCACCATATGCCGGAGGCAGTCGTGCTTGCCGAGAGCGCGCAGCAAATCGCCGCTATCGTCACGCTAGCCAACGAATGTCGCTTCCCAGTCGTGCCCCGCGGCGCAGGCACGGGACTGGCGTGCGGCGCGGTGCCGATTCACGGGGGCATCGTGCTATCCTTGGAGAAAATGAACAAAATCCTCGAAATAAACGAGGATGCCATGTACGCCGTAGTCGAGCCGGGCGTGCGCACCTCCGATCTACAAAGAGCCGTTGAGGAAAAGGGCGCGTTCTATGCCGGCGATCCCTGTAGCGGCGACTCCTGCTTCATCGGCGGCAACGTCGCCACCAACGCCGGCGGCAATCGCGCTGTAAAATACGGCACCACCCGTCATCAAATTTACTCGATTGAAATAGTCAACCCCACTGGCAAACTCGTCGAGCTGGGCGCGCGCTTAAAAAAGCAGACCACGGGCTACTGCCTAGAGCAGCTAGTTATCGGTAGCGAGGGCACGCTGGGAATCATCACCAAAATCACGGTCAAGCTCCTGCCCAAGCCGCAGCACAGCATGGATCTGCTCGCCATCTATGACTCCGCCGAGAACGCGATCGGCACGGTCAACAAGCTGATCAAGGGAGGCGTTATGCCCACCTGCGTCGAATACATGGACAATATCACGCTCAAATCCGTGGAGCGCTACCTCGGCAACAGCCTTCAGGGCAGCGAAAAAGGCAATTACCTAATCGTGGAGGTCGAAGGTACGAATGAGGACGATCTGGATGAGAAGGCCTGCGCGCTGGACGAAATCTGCTCCGCAAGCGGTGCCTCCGAGGTCTTAGTTGCCGATCACGACAAAATTTGGCAGGCACGCAAGGCGTTCGCCGAGGCGGTGCGCGCCGAAAGCTTAATCGTCTGCAAGGAGGACGTCGTCTGCCCCGTCGATCAGGAGCCCGCTCTATTGGAGGAAATTCTGCGCCTGGCGGCTAAGTACGCCCTCGTTACGCGCATCGCCAGCCATGCAGGTGACGGCAATATTCATCTGAACATTCTCAAGCCAGAGAACGAAAGCTACGAGGAATGGGACGCACGCGTTAAGCAGAACCAGCAGGAGCTGTACGCCTTCATCTACGCGCACGGCGGTCGCCTGAGTGGCGAGCACGGCATCGGCTATAAGCGCAAGCACCTCATGGAGGAGTTCACCAATCCCGACGAGCTAGAGATGATGCGCGCCATAAAAAAAGCCCTGGATCCGAATAACATTCTTAATCCTGGGAAGATTTTTGATGTGGAATAGGCTGCAACTTTTTGTTAACAATTATCGCTAAAGTTGTATAATGAGTATAGAGAAGGTGCTACCGATAGACGGTCGCTCCTCGTATTTTGACTAATTATAAAAATGATCGCCAAAAATAACGAGCTTGGCGATCATTTTTTTCATTTTTTTGCTTGCTATACTATGCCTCTGCTTATATGATTATTAGTATGGCTGCCATTTTAATTGCGCTCAGCGTCCCAGCTCACGCTCCCCCAAGCTCAGCGCGCTGTCGATAACCGCGTCCATATCGTAATACCTATACTCGCCCAAGCGTCCGCCGAAGATCACCTTCTTCTCGCCCTCCGCCAAGCGCCTATACTCCGCATACAGCTCCCCGTTCCGTGCGTCATTCACAGGATAATACGGCTCGTCGCCCACGCTCCACTCGCTGGAAAACTCCCTGCTAATCACGGTTTTCGGCAGCTCCCTGCCCTCCGCGTCCTTGCCGAACTCGAACCACTTATGCTCGATAATGCGCGTCCACGGAGTTTCCGCATCCGTATAATTAACCGCCGCGTTCCCTTGGAAATTGGGCACATCCAGCACCTCGTTCTCGAAACGCACGCTACGATACTCCAAGCTACCCAGTCGATAGCCGAAATACGCGTCGATCGCGCCCGTATAAAGCACGCGCTCCGCCAACGCGTCCAGCTCATCCCTATGCTCCAAATAATCCACGCCCAAACGCACCTCGATACCCTCCAGCATATTCGCCACCAGCTGCGTATAGCCGCCCACGGGAATGCCCTGATAGAGCGCGTTGAAATAATTGTTATCGAAGGTCAGACGCACGGGCAAGCGCTTAATGATGAACGCCGGCAGCTCGCGGCAGGGCCTGCCCCACTGCTTTTCGGTGTAGCCCTTGATCAGCTTCTCATAAATATCCGTCCCCACCAAGGAAATCGCCTGCTCCTCAAGGTTGCGTGGCTCGCTGATGCCAGCCTCACGCTTTTGCTGCTCGATCTTCGCCGCTGCCTGCTCCGGCGTAACCACGCCCCACATACTGTTGAAGGTGTACATATTGAACGGCAAGCTATAAAGCTCGCCCTTATAATTCGCCACCGGGGAATTAGTGAAGCGATTGAAGGTCGCGAAACGATTCACGAACTCCCAAACATGCCGCAAATTCGTGTGGAAGATGTGCGCGCCGTACATATGCACGTTGATTCCCTCAATTTTCCGCGTATAGACATTGCCAGCAATATGCTCACGCCTATCGATCACCAGCACGCGCTTGCCCCGCTCCCGCGCCATATTGGCAAAGGTCGCGCCGAACAGTCCCGCGCCCACAACAAGATAATCATATTTCATCATAAATCAACTCCTA
>CAYZOZ010000044.1:0-11142 GCA_964480295.1 uncultured Phascolarctobacterium sp. | reverse complement strand
CTCTTTTTTACTTTTTTTCAAGTTTTTTCTTGATACGCAAGGAGCAGTTGGCAAAGAGATCGGTCTATATTCTAGCTTTTAAGCTGTCCATTTTACCGAGGCAAATGTGAATAAAACACTATTAAAAATAGCTATGAAAGCCGCCTACAGCCTTCACACCTATTTCCTTCTATATTTTTATGCCACTATTGGGCATATCTTTCACTTTCAATCACCTCAAGCATCATTACGCTTTGCATATCTTAAACGATATATAAACTTTGCCTTGCAAATCAAAAACTTCCTTGCGCCAGCCTTTTCCCCAAATAAACTCCCACTAGACAGCCGACAACACTTAACACGATATACAAAGTTGCCTGAAAATAATGCTGCTCCTCAAAAAGCAGCATCGTTTCTAATGAGAATGTCGAAAAGGTCGTAAAACCGCCGCATACCCCTGCCTTCCAAAAAAAGGTCGCTTGAGGAGATAATTGTCTTGGCGTTACCGCCAAGCCGACAATGAATCCTATTAAAATCGCTCCCAAAATATTTATCAACAACGTATTAAAGGGAAATAGCGTTTTCAACGGCAGACATCCCAACAAATATCTTCCTGCCGCCCCCAACGCTCCACCCAGCGCTACATAAATAACCTCCATAGTAAAAGCTCCTAATCTACAATTTTAAAGCATCCTAACGCCTTCCTCCCTATTATAGCAAAAAGGCCGTCCGCAGACGACCTTTTTATCCTCAAATATAAAATTATCTCAGCTTAGCTCCAGCAGGGATATGCGGATCAACCATCAAAAGATGTAGCTTCTCCTCGCCCTCCTCGGTGTGTACGGCGCTGATAAGCATACCGCAGGAGGCAATGCCCATCATCTTACGCGGCGGCAGATTCAAAATAGCGATCAAAGTCTTGCCAACCAGCTCTTTTGGCTCATAAAAGGCATGAATACCGCTCAAAATAGTGCGGTCGGTGCCGGTACCGTCATCCAGAGTGAATTGCAGCAGCTTCTTGCTCTTAGGTACGGCTACGCATTCCTTAACCTTTACGGCGCGGAAATCGGACTTACAGAAGGTGTCAAAATCCACCTCCTCCGCGAACAACGGCTCGATCTCCACCTTGGAGAAGTCGATAACCTCCTCCTTTGCCTCTACGACCTCGGTCGCGCCCACGGCAGCCTTAATTTGCTCGGGCAGCTCCTCACGGCGCTCCTCGCCCTTCAGCGGCTTCATGGTCGGGAAGAACAGTACGTCGCGAATGGTGGAGCTATTCGTCAGGAACATTACCAAACGATCGATACCGATGCCCAAGCCACCCGTCGGCGGCAGGCCATATTCCAAAGCGTTGACGAAATCCTCGTCCATCATGTTTGCCTCTTCATCACCGTTAGCGCGTTCCTCAACCTGCTTCATGAAGCGCTCGCGTTGATCGATAGGATCATTCAACTCGGTAAAGCCGTTGCAGATTTCGCGACCATAAATATAGGCCTCAAAACGATCGGTAATCTCTGGATTATCGGGATTGCTCTTAGCCAAGGGAGAAATCTCCTTCGGATGACCAGTAATAAAGGTCGGCTGAACAAGCTTATCCTCGACATATTCCTCAAAGCAGGCATTGATGATCTTGCCGATACCGAAGCTCGGCTCGACAGCGACATTCAATTCCTTGGCGATGGCGCGAGCCTCCTCCAAGTCAGTAACGCCGGCAAAATCCTTACCAGAATATTCCTTAACGGCCTCGATCATACTCATGCGTTTCCAAGGCGAAGCCAGCTCGATCTCTACGCCCTCATAATTAATCTTCGTGGTACCCAAAACCTTCATGGCGGTCTTAACGACTACCTCCTCGGTCAGGTCCATCATATCACGATAATCGGCAAAGGCCTGATAAATCTCGACACTGGTAAATTCAGGATTATGCCTATTATCGATGCCCTCGTTGCGGAACACGCGTCCCAGCTCGTACACGCGATCCATGCCACCAACGATCAAGCGCTTCAAATACAGCTCAGGCGCGATGCGCATATAGACCTGCATATCCAAGGCGTTATGATAGCTGATAAATGGGCGTGCGGCAGCACCGCCGGCAATTGTGTTCAAAATCGGCGTTTCTACCTCCAGAAAATCGTGGCTGTCCAAAACCTCGCGCACGCTTCTGATGATTTGGCTGCGTTTTACGAAGGTGTCGCGCACCTCGGGATTTACGATCAGGTCAACATAGCGTTGACGATAACGGGTTTCGATATCCTTCAGCCCATGCCATTTTTCCGGCAACGGACGCAGGGATTTGGAAAGCATCTCCAGACCGGTTACCTTAATCGACACCTCGCCCATATGCGTGCGGAAGGCAACGCCGGTAACGCCCACGGTATCACCGATATCCATCAGCTTGGTCAGGGCATAGCTCTCCTCGCCCAGCACGTCCTTGCGCACGTAAAGCTGAATGCGGCCAGTCTTGTCCTGCATATCCATAAAGCAGGTCTTGCCATGACCGCGAATGGCCATTACTCTGCCTGCCAGCTTGATCTCGGTCTCGTTTTCGGACAGCGTGTCAAACTGCTCATTGACATCGGCACTGTGATGCGTCCACAGAAAGCGATGGCCGAACGGTCTCCAGCCATGCTCCTCGATGCGATGCATTTTATCAATACGGTTTTGCACCTGCTCGTTGAGCTCTACCTCGGTAAGCGGTGCCTTTGCTTCTGCTTGCTTATTTTCAGCCATTACTCTGCTCCTTAATATTTAATCTCCAAAATTTCGTAGGAAAGCTCTCCCGCCGGAGTATTCGCTGCCACCACGTCATGAACCTCCTTGCCCAAAATAGCGGCGCCTACGGGGGACTCATTGGAAATACGGTTATTGAAGGGATCGGCCTCGGTCGTGCCGACGACGGTGTAGGATTCCTCCTCGCCGGTTTCCATATCCTTCAAAAGCACGGTACAGCCCAAGGATACCACGCCCTCCCTGCCGGAAGCGGAGGTGTCGATGATGACCGCGGTCTTAATCATCATTTCCAGCTCAAGGATACGGCCTTCGTTCTTGCCCTGATCCTCTTTAGCCTGATCATACTCGGAGTTTTCGCTCAAGTCGCCCTGTGCTCTGGCTTCCTTCAAGCGTTCAACGATTTCCTCACGAATGGGGCCCTTGCGTTGCGCTAATTCTTCTTCTAATTTTTTCAGACCTTCAGCCGTAATTTGAGTTTCTTTAGTAGCCATTTCCCTACTCCTTTATAAAAATTTTATTAAATAAACTTGCCTATCAAATTATTATAATCCGTGCAAGATTTACTTGTCAATATCACACGCCATGGATAGCCAGCGCCATTTGCGCGTTATGCCGCACTTCCTCGATATGCTCGTCGGACACAGCGCGCTCGAAATTGCGAAAGCCCGACATGCGGAAATGATGCTTATCCGCCAAGCGCGAGATCAGATTGATCTTCTCCAGCTCCAAATGCCTGCCCAGCGAGAAGTTCTCATAGCGTCCGTCCAAGGCCAGAATCATCGTTTCGCTCATGCAGGCATAGGACGTGCGCGGCGGGAAGCCGAAATCGAAATGAAAATCGACGTTGCCAGGCACATGAATGATACCGCCCTCGATGACCAGCACGTCGTTACGCTGACGAGATACCTCGCGCGAAACATTGCGCGGACGCGCCACATCGCAAACCACTGCTCCGGGCTTCAAATCCCGTGGCTCGATCAAGAAGTCGAGCGCGCTGGTCACCGTAATGACGATATCCGCCTCCTTGAGCGCGGAATGAATATTTTGGCTCACCGCCACCTCACAGTGATTCTGCTCGATCAGCTCCTGCGCCAGCTCCTCCAACGCCTCCCTGTGCCTTGCCACCAGCGTGATGTGCTTCACCTCGCGCGCCAGCAGTCTCACCGAGGCCGAGCCGATGGAGCCCGTCGCACCGACTACGACGGCACGACATTCCTTGAGACTTTTGCCCATCATTTGCGCCGCCTCCTTCGTTCCCTGAATGGCGGTCGCGACCGTATAGCTGTTGCCAGAGGTTACGGCGATGTCGAGATTTTTGGCGACGGTAATGCCTGCATCGCCGACGATGGAGGTAAACGCGCCCAGTCCGACGATCTTCGCGCCTAGCTCCTGCGCCACCATGCCAGATTCGATGATGCGATCCATAACGAATTCCTCGGGCAGCTCCACCATCTGCTTCGCCGTCAGCGGACAGCCGATGAACCAGCCCTCTGCCTCGGCGTAGGGGCTCTTGACTCCGGTGATATGCGAGACCTTGAACGGCTTTTTCAGCTTTAAACAGGTCTCGATTACTCGATCCGGTATGTACTTCATAAGCGGAGACAAATGCTCCATATCCTCCAGCGACAGAGGATGAAAAATAAAGGCAAACTTTTCCATGAATATATTACTCCTTAGTACCGAGGTACTCCACAGAGGATTTTATTTTGTAACGCTCCAAAAGCTCCAAATAGCGCTCGGCGCTCAGCTGTCCGTTCGCGCCCTGCAAGGCGACCAAAAGCGCCTCCATGACGTTCGTGCCGAAGCTGCGTCCACCGATGCGGGGCGTGGTCGTAATTAGCACGCGCACGCCTGCCTCGCGTAGCAGCTCCCTGTCCGCGGCAGTCACGGTATTGGTGATGATGAGCTTATCGGGTAGCTTGTCGGGCATGAACTTCTTTATGTAATGGAAATCTCCAGCGATGATGTCGTTCTCCAGAAAATATTCCGGATGTCGCGCTACGCGTCTTTCCTGCTCCTTGCCCATGGGATAGAACCAGCTAACGGGCAGCTTCGTAACAAGCGGTGCCAAGAGCGCCGCCCAGCGAGCGAGGGACTTCAGCGAATAGAGCGGCTTATTGATATTCAAGCCATAGATTAGATCGCCGAAGGTCACCTGCGTCCCCGCCTCCTGCAAGGCCTCCGCCATGCCGAAGCGATCCACGCCGCACACCAAAAGCACTCTTTTGCCACGCAGCGGAATATTATAGCAGGGTTCCAGCTCCCTAATCAACTTGCGCTCCAAGGAATTCTTCAACCCGCTGCCGTCCAGCACCGGCGTATGGTGAACCTTCGCCAAAAGGCGTGCTGACTCGCGAAAGGTGTAACGTTTTTCACCGGCGAACACATAAAGGTCCGTGCCGCCAAGCCCCATCGCGTCCGCCTTGCCGTCCCATTGCTCCAACAGCTCGCGTGCCTTCGCGAGATCGCCATCGGTTCCTCGACGCTCGATCTGCACCCTTTGACCGCCAAGCTCCAAACCAGCACTGGCATCTCGCTTGGACGAACCCAGACTGATGCTTATCACACGCTTAATTCGCTTTTCCTTCACCATACCAAGACTCCCTAACACTATCTTTACCAACTAATTATTGTAACATATTCATCGTTATCATACAATGCTAAATCTAAAATGTTCTTCCTGTTCATAATATTTATTAGCACAGATACGATATTCCTCAAGCAGCCGCAGGAACTGCTCCCGCGTATCCGCCTTGTGGAAGCGACCGCGGAACTCCGCCGCATGGGGCAATCCCTTGAGATAGGCGGAGATATGTCGGCGCATTTCCTTCACCGAAACGTACTCGCCCTTAAAATCGATCAGCGCCGCCAAATGCGCCGCCGCCATGTCCAGACGCTCGTCCACGCTCGGCGCGTCCGGCACGGGCTCGCCTGCCAACGCCGCCCGCAGCTGCTTAAACAACCACGGATTGCCGTCCGCGCCACGCCCGATCATCAAGCCGTCGACCTGCGTTTGCTCCAGCATCCGTAAGCCGTCCTCCACGCTAAAAACATCACCGTTGCCGAATACGGGAATACGCACCGCCCGCTTCACCTCGGCGATGATACCCCAGTCCGCCTTACCCTCGTAGAACTGCTGCCGCGTGCGTCCATGCACCGCGACGGCAGCCACGCCAGCACGCTCCGCCGCTAGCGCAATCTCCACGGCGTTGCGATGCTCGTCATCCCAGCCGGCGCGAAATTTGACCGTCACGGGAATATCCACGGCATCAACCATCGCTGCCAAAATCTCATAAACCAGCTCCGGGCGCTTCATCAGCGCGGAACCCTCGCCGTTATTCACGATCTTCGGCACGGGGCAGCCCATATTGAGATCTATGATATCCGCGCCACTCGCTGCGACCTGCTTCGCCGCCGCCGCCAGCTCATGCGGCACGCTGCCGAAAAGCTGAATGGCCGTCGGGCGCTCCTCCGCGTCGATGCGCAGCATTTCCGTGGTTTTGACGTTTTTATAAAGCAGTCCCTTCGCGCTGACCATTTCCGAAACCGTAAGGCCGCAGCCCATACGACGGCAGATCACGCGAAAGGGCAGATCCGTAATGCCTGCCATGGGTGCCAAAACCAGCGGTGAATCCAAAACTACGTTACCTAGCTTCATGCTTACTCCTATTTAGAAAAAAGCCCGCCTAAAAGCGGCGGGCTGAAATGCTTATTCTTCTGTGGTCTTGCGAGCTTCCTTCGCGTTCTTTTCGTAAAGGATACGCAAGCCGTCCAGCGTTAAGAAGGGTTCGATAACATCGATGCAATCGGACTCTGAAGCCATCGTATTGGCAAAGCCGCCGGTAGCGATAACGAAGGCCTCGCCGCCAAGCTCCTTCTTCATGTGATTGACGATGCCCTCCATCTGACCAACGAAGCCGTAGATCGCGCCCGCCTGCATGGAGCTTACCGTGTTGCGACAGATGACCGTTTTCGGCTTTACCAGCTCGATACGGGGCAGCTTAGCCGCGCGTTGGAAGAGCGCCTCGGTGGAAATGCCGATGCCGGGAGCGATCGCACCACCCAAATACTCACCCGTGGGCAAAAGCGCGCAGAAGGTATTGGCAGTGCCGAAATCCAAAATAATCATCGGCTTGCCTAGATGCTTATATTTATAGAAAGCGGATACGGCGTTCACGATGCGATCCGCGCCAACCTCGCGCGGATTATCGTAGCGGATATAGATACCCGTCTTAATGCCGAAGCCGACAACGATCGGTTTAATGCCGAAATAGCGCTCACACATATGACACAACGGAATCAGCACTGGGGGTACTACGCTGGAAATAATAATAGAATCGATTTTGCTCATTTCCACATCGCTGTAATCAAACATACTACGTATCATGATACCGAATTCATCCGCAGTTTTGGAACGATCGGTAGAAAAACGCCAATGAATTTTCAGCTCCTGTCCCTCGTAGACACCTGCGACTACATTGGTATTTCCTACATCAATTACTAATAACATTTCAAATCCTCCTCGGAAATCGCTTTCCGTTTTGTTAGTCTGTATAAAAGCCTTTTCTATTTTACCACAATACCGGCATAATGCAAGAAATATCTGCTGATTTTTCGCTAATTAAGCGTAGGAACCGTCCTTCGCGGCGGCAGGGCGAATGGAAACGTCGCCTGCGACCACCTTTTCCAAACTTCCGTCCGTCTTGCGCACGATCAAAAGTCCGTCCTCGTCTATATCCAACGCCTTGCCGTAATAGGTCGTGTCGGGCGCGATAACCTTCACGTCCTGCCCCAGCGTGCAGGAAAGCCTGCGCCACTCGTCAAAAATAGGCGCGAAGCCATCCTCCACGGCCTGCTCGTACAGCTGCTCCATGTTCAGCAGGATATCGCAAAGCAGCTCCACGCGGGTAAACGGCTCCTCGGCGACATCGGCGACCGAAACCGCCAAAGGCTTCACCTCGTCAGGATAATCTTCGGCGGTAGCGTTAGTATTGATGCCCGTGCCGATAACAACATAATTGATATGACCGAACTCCGCGTTCATCTCCGTCAAAATTCCGACCATCTTGCGCCCCAGGAGCAGAATGTCGTTCGGCCATTTGATAGCCGCGTGTACGCCCTTAATGGCATTAATCGCCTTCACTACCGCCACGGCGGCCAAAAGCGTGCATTTGGAGGCCTCCTGCGGCAGGAATGGCGGCTTTAGCACGACGCTGAACCAAATGCCCTTCGCATAGGGTGAGATCCAGCCGCGCGCCAAACGTCCCTTGCCCGCGCCCTGCTCCTCGGCAACGCACAGAAGCCCGTTGGGGCAGCCCTCGTTAGCCAAGGCCTTCGCCAAGGTGTTGGTAGAATCAATGCTGTCGCGATAGCAGATATTGCGTCCCAGCCACTTGGTTTGCAAATGGGACAAAATCTCCTGCGGGAAGAGCCTGTTCGGCGTTTCCTTCAAAATATAGCCCTTCTTCGGTACGGACTCAATCTCATAGCCATCGTTCTTCAATGTTTGAATATGCTTCCAAATCGCGGTTCGCGAAACCTCCAGCTCACGCGAAATCTCCTCGCCGCTCAGCGGACGCTTGCCGCTGGCGCGCAACAGCTCCAAAATACGCTTACGCATAATAAACCCTCCTCCGCATCTACGTATATTGACCGAGGGCACGTCGCCCTTCGGAAATATTCAGCAATTTATATGGAAAGAGTACCACTACGTTAACCAAAAGTCAAGAGAGTATAACGACAAAACTCCTTGCCGTGACCGCGAGGTCGACGGAAGGAGTTCTGCCGTTTGAGAGAAGTGTTATGATATCACAAATGTTGGAAAAGATCCCAGAAATTCATGCACAAATAGCCCAACGCGCTAACCAGCAGCATGCACATAACGGAAAGGCGCACGCCATGACGCATTAAATCATCGGGGCTCAAGCCGTAGGTGATGCCCACGGCACGTGTGCTTACAGGCAGGATGAAGGCGCAGTTGACGGCAATAATCGTCGTCAGGATATAGGGTATCGGATTAATTCCCATTTGCTGCGTGATGCTCTGCACCACGGGAATGGCGATGGAGGCGGCAGCCGTATTACTACTGATCTCCGTGAGGAAGGTAGCGAACAGCGTCATGCTGAACATCGTTTCCAAGCCCCCGCTCAGTGGCAGCAGGGTGATCACCTTCGCGATCTCGTTCGCCGCGCCCGTATCCGTGATCAGCTTGCCCAGCGCCAACCCGCCGGAAAAGAGAAAAATCATGCCCCACATGATTCCCTTCTCCGCTTCCTTCCAGGTGAGCAGCACCTCGCCCTGCTCGTTTTTCAGCACGAAGGTCAGCATACCGAAGGTGAAGAACACGTAGGCAGGCTTCATTAGTGGTAAATAGCTAACGTAAAGAGGACGCACGAACGCCAGCACGGTCGCCAGCACGAAGAGCCACAGTCCCAGCCGCTCGCCGCGCTTCATCGGTCCCAGCTCCGCGTAAACGGAACGGAAATAGTCCTTACCCCCCTCCAAATTCTTAATCGGCATGGGCAAATGCAAGAGGAACGCCAAGATAAAGAGCATAATCAAAAACAACAGCGGCACGAAGCGAATAATCCAATCAACATACATGAACTCCTGCCCCGTCAGCTTCTCCAAATAGCTGATCGCCACCAAATTAGACGCGCCGCCCAATGGTGAGCCGAAGCCGCCGAAGCCCGCGCCCCAAACCAGCGCCAGCAAAATCGGCGTGGCGATGGGATTATCCGTAATCGTCGTCTGTCCCAAAAACTTCAGCATACTTACGGCGACTGGTACCAGAATCATGACCACGACTACGTTGGGCAAAAATATCGAAAGCACGGTGGAGGCTACCAACCACACGGTAATTTGCTGGCGCATGGAGGTGCCGATGCCGCACAGGCTCTTGATCGCCAAACGCTTATCGAGATGCGTCTTTTCCCAAACGATGCTAATCAAATCGCTGCCGACGAGCAGCACCACGATCTCCGAAAAATATTTACTGATGATGCCCTCCATGGGCACCATGCCGAAGAAGGCGTTTATAGGGATCGGCAGCAGCGCCGTTACCGCGATATTTACGGGACGCAGCACCCACCACAATCCCATCCAGCAAATGCAGGCGATCGCCGCAGCCTGCTTAAGCGCGATGACCTGCATCAGGCTCAGCAAAACGACGAAAAACAGCGCCGGTCCGGACAGCATTTGCAAAAAATTACTTTTTTTCATCTTTCTTCCCCCAACTCTTATTTACTTTATTATAGTGGTATGATAAAATTAAGTAAAATACTTTAATTTGATTATTTAAATAAAAATTTGTGATAATAGAGGAGGAACCATGGACTTCGATTTCTATCGCAATTTCATCGTCGTTGCCGAAACAGGCAATATCAGCGCCGCCGCGCGCAGACTGGCGATCGTGCAGCCTGCCTTGAGCGCGCAGATCAAAACGCTGGAGAAATACTACCAGATCCAGCTTTTCAAAACCGGTCGCGGCAAGCGCCATATCGAGCTTACGGAGGCGGGCGAGGTCTTTCTCCAGCACGCCAAAAGGCTTTGCGCCACCGAGGACAGCATGAATCTAACCATGCAATCCTTCAACAAGCAGGCCAGCGGCAATCTACGCTTCGCCGTGTCGCATATGCGCAGCGAATACTTCCTGCAAAATTATGTGATTCCCTTCGCTAAGACGCAGCCACAGATCACCTTCCAATTCTACGACGCGACGGTGAGTATGCAAATGCAGCAGCTGGAGCGCGGCAGCATCGACTTCGCCTTCGCCAACGCGCCCCTACCACCGAGCGAGGAATATAACGCGATCAAGGTGGAAAACGAATTTTTCTACGTGCTCTACAAAAAGGATTTGAGCGTGCCGTGGGATAAGAACGCCCAGCTCACGCCCGCCTCGCTAAAGGAGATCCCGCTCTGCTGCAATTACGGCAGCTACGGGCTCCTGCGCGAGGTCTGTCAAAGCTACGGCGTGCAGCCCAAGGTCGTCTTTATCGCCACCACCGCCCCCAACGCCATAACCTTCGCCGCCAGCGGGCTGGGCGTAGCCGTAGTCGCCGCTTTGGAGAACGATCCCGTACCGGAGGATATGCTGCGCCTGCCGATCAACAATCCCAAGCTAAGCTTCTCGCAGAACCTCTACTGGAGCAGCAAGCAGAAGCTTACGCCTGCAGCCGAGCAGTTCCTGCAATTCTTCCTAAGCAAGCGGGGCTAAAAATAGCACCTCACGTTGGGAGCCTCTATGTGCATCAGCACCCGCAGCAGGGAAAAATCACTGTCGATAAAGTGCAGCCGCGGATAACGATTTTTCAAATAGGTGATAAAATCCTGCAAATGCTTGCAGTTGAGAATGTTATCGTTGAGCGCCAAATACTGGCTGATCACGTTGTTCACCAGCATGATGACGCTCACGTCCACGCCCTCCTCCGGGTG
>CAYZOZ010000043.1:0-11245 GCA_964480295.1 uncultured Phascolarctobacterium sp. | reverse complement strand
AATTCAATAAATTCGTTTAAAAGTCTATTTTCGTTAATCATCTACTTCACCTCATAGATAGGAATCTAAATTTCTTTTTATTATAACATAATCATTTTTCTACTTCCATAGTATCGGAAGAGTAATGAGCGGAGATTTGGAAAAATAAATCGGCAAGCACCGCGCCTCTCTAAAATCTAAAAGGTCTACGTTCCGCTTACGCAGCTCGTAGACCTTTACTATTGCTTATACATCTTACTTGATATTACTTTAGCTTACTTCGGCTCGACCACGATAACCTTCGCGTCAACGGCGTTCTTACGAATCGACTCGATGCCGTTTTTGCAGCCCGCCATCGCCTTATAGCCCTCGCCAGTGGCGATAATCTGACCATTGGTCGCCTTCAAGCGGAAGCGGTACTCGCCCGCCTTATCCTTATAAATCTCGAATTTCGGATGCTTCAAAACCGTAAAGCCATCCTGTGTCTGATCCTCGATCACTGCCTTAGGAGCATTGGCAATCACGCTGGCGATACCCTTACGGCAATACTTTTCAGCCTTGTATACCTGGGACGTTGCGATAATTTCACCGTTACCGGCCTTCAAATTGAACTTGATACCTGTTTTGGTCTGGAGAATTTCAAATTTGCCCATTTTTTTGCCTCCTTTAGAGTCGTACTCTGCTCCACAATAATATTGTAAAGCACTGGGAGGAAAAAAGCAAGATATATTTTAACGTCTTTTTAAAATTTTCTCACGTTGGCTATATGATATTTCCGCGATTTTACATAGTTCTAAACAAATTTACCATTTCCATAGCCGCCATGGCGCAATCAACGCCCTTGTTGCCAGCCTTCGTGCCCGCACGCTCCACTGCCTGCTGAATAGTTTCGGTAGTGAGCACGCCGAAGGCTACAGGCACGCCCGTTTGCAGGCTAACCTGCGCGATGCCCTTGGAGGCCTCAGCGCATACGTAATCAAAATGCGGTGTCGCGCCGCGAATTACCGCGCCCAAGCAAATTACGGCATCATATTTACCGCTTTCGGCAAGCTTTTTCGCCGCCATGGGGATCTCAAAAGCGCCTGGCACCCATGCCAGCGTGAGGTTATCCTCCTCCGCCTCGTGACGCACCAAGCAATCCACGCAGCCGCTCACCAGCTTACTCGTGATGAACTCGTTAAAGCGTGCGGCGACGATCGCGATTTTCATATCCTTAGCAGTTAATTTACCTTCCAATACCTTCATGATTCTTCCTCCATTCAATGCTTATGACAATCACAGCCTGCGTCATGCAGCTTGTGTCCCATTTTTTCTTCCTTCACATCCAGATAATGCTCGTTAAAGCGGTTCGGCTCCATAATAATGGGCACGCGCTCCGTAATCGTGATGCCGTAGCCGCTCAAGCCAATGCGCTTCGCCGGATTATTGGTGATCAAACGAATGCTGCTCAAGCCCAAATCCGCGAGGATCTGCGCACCGATGCCATAATCGCGCAGGTCGGGTGCGAAGCCCAAGCGCACGTTGGCCTCGACGGTGTCCAAGCCCGTGTCCTGCAAGGCGTAGGCGCGAATCTTGTTCGCAAGACCGATGCCACGTCCCTCCTGACGCATATAGACCACCGCGCCGCAGCCCTCCTTCTCGATCATGCGCAACGCCGTCGCCAGCTGATCGCCACAATCGCAGCGCAGACTGCCGAAGGCATCGCCCGTCAAGCACTCGCTATGCACGCGCACCAGCACGTCCTTCTTGCCTGCGACCTCGCCCTTAACGATCGCCACATGGCACAGATCGTCCAAATCGTTATCATAGGCGATAATGCGGAAGGTGCCGTATTTCGAAGGCAGCTCAGCCTCCGCCGCCCGATGCACCATTTTTTCGTGTGCCTTGCGATAGGCGACCAAAGCCGCCACCGTGATGAACACCAGCCCGTGTCGCTTAGCGAACTCGATCAAATCGGGCGTGCGCGCCATATGTCCGTCATCGCGCATGATCTCGCAGCAAATACCGACTGGTCGCAGTCCTGCCAAACGGCACAGATCCACCGTAGTTTCGGTATGACCAGTGCGCACCAGCACGCCGCCCTCGCGCGCGCGCAGAGGAAATACGTGGCCGGGACGACGAAAATCACCGGGCTGCGCGGCGGGATCGGCGCATTTTTGCATCGTCAGCGCCCGCTCGTAGGCGGAAATGCCGGTGGTCGTGTCCACATGATCAATCGATACGGAAAAGGCGGTTTCGTGATTATCCGTGTTCTTGCTCACCATAGCGCCGAATTGCAGCTTATCCATAATGTCGCCAGAGGCAGGCATACAGATCAGTCCGCGCGCCTCCTTCGCCATGAAATTAATCGCCTCGGGCGTACACAGCTCCGCCGCCATGATCAGATCGCCCTCGTTCTCGCGATCCTCGTCGTCCGTAACCAAAACCATTTTGCCCGCCTTAATCGCGTCAATGGCTTCCTCGATCGTATTATATTGAAAATTTTCCTGTTTTACTTCCATTAAATCTCACTCCGTCTTTATAGAAAACCGTTTTCCAGTAGCAGCTGCCTATCCAAGCCCTGCTCGCCGACCTGCGAACGCGCTCCCTGCTGTAGCATCCGCTCCACGTATTTGCCGATGATGTCCGTTTCTAAATTCACGCTATCGCCCACGCCTTTGAAGCCCAAGGTCGTTTCCTTGGCGGTGTGCGGAATTAGCGATACGGAAAAGCCGTTCTCCGTAACCTCCGTCACCGTCAGGCTGATGCCGTCGATCGCGATGCTGCCCTTTTTAATAATATATTTCAAAAGGTCGGGCGTGGTATTGATCGTTACCACGCGCGCGATGCCCTCCGGTCGCTCGGCGGTAATCATGCCCAAGCCCTCGACATGACCGCTGACGATGTGCCCGTCCAAGCCGTCGCACAAGCGTAGCGTCCGCTCCAAATTCACTCTGTCGCCCGGACGCAGGCTGCCGATATTCGTCAGGCGCACCGTCTCCGGCATTACGTCCGCCGTGAAGGAATCCTCCTCCAAGCGCACCACCGTCAAACACACGCCGTTAGTCGCGACGCTATCGCCCAGCCTCAAGCCCTGCAAAACCTTGCACGCGCCCACCGTCAAATGATAGGAGCTGCCCTGCCGCGCCAGCTTCCGCACGATGCCCAGCTCGGCTACCAAACCGGTAAACATCAGCCTTCCTCCCTTCGTACAAGCCCCGTGAGCAGGAAATCCCCGCCCAAGGCGCTACATTCCACCTGCTCCAGCTGCCAGCCGTCCTCGATCAGATCACTGCCCACGCCGCCCATGGGCGTAAACGCCTGACTGCCGCCGATCAGCTTGGGCGCGATGAACGCGTAGACGCGATCGCAAAGATCCGCGTCCTTGAACGCGCCGTGTACGGCGCTACCACCCTCGACCAAAAGGCTGGTCACACCGCGCTCCGCCAAGGCAGCTATCACCATCGGCAGGGGCAAGCGTCCCTGCGCCAACGGCAAACGCAGCACCTCGACGTTGGGCAGTGAGGAAAGCGCCGCTACCTTCACCGCGTCGGCAGCCTCGCCCGTAATGATCAGCGTGTCCGCCTCTGGATTTAGCACCTGCGCCATAAGCGAGATGCGCAGCTGACTGTCCAGCACTACGCGCAGTGGGTTCTTGCCCCGCACAAGGCGACAGGTCAGCTCGGGATCGTCCTCCAGCACCGTACCGATGCCGACTAAGATGGCGTCATGCTGACGGCGCAGACGATGAGCGAAGGCGCGTGCCTCCTCCCCCGTGATCCATTTGCTGTCCCCCGTGCGGGCGGCGATCTTACCGTCCAGCGTCATTGCGTATTTCAGCGTGATAAAGGGGCGCTGCTTGGAAATCCACGTGAAGAAGCGCTCGTTCAGGCGCAGTGCCTCCTGCTCGCACACTCCCGTTTCCACCTCGATGCCCTGCAAGCGCAGATATTGCAGTCCCTGCCCCGCCACCAAGGGATTGGGATCGGTGCAGGCGACCACCACGCGCCTAATGCCAGCACGCGCCAGCGCCACGCAGCAGGGACCAGTGCGTCCGTAATGAGCGCAGGGCTCCAGCGTCACATACGCCGTCGCGCCACGCGCCAGCTTCTTCGCCTCCGCCAAGGCGTTCACCTCGGCGTGGGGCTCGCCCGCCTTGTGGTGGTAGCCCTCACCCACGATATTCCCATCATCATCAACAATCACGCAGCCGACCATGGGGTTCGGGCTGGTTTCGCCCTCCGCCTCCTGCGCCAGTGCCAACGCCCGACGCATATATTGCTCATCCGTCATCCTTATCACCCTCATCAAAAAAACCGCACCTGCCCTCGGAGCCTGTGCGGTAAAAAGCTTTGCCACCTTTTCTCATCCAGACTATACTGTCGGTTCCGGAATCGCGCCGGATCATGCCCGAAGGCTTGCGGACTTTACCGCCGGTAGGGAATCGCACCCTGCCCCAAAGGTTTCCTATTCATTTGACAACATTATAGACTGCCTGCCGCCTTTCGTCAAGCGCAAAAAGCGAACGCCGCTACAGCGTCCGCCCTTTGTTCATAAAGATTTTACTTTCGCGCTCCGCGCTAAGCCCAAATCAGCTGCATCAGCTGCTTATACTCGTCCTGTAAATGCTTAACCAAAAGCTCCAGTACGGTGTACAGCATATCGCAATCCAGCTCCTCCTGCCTTTGCAGCAGGTAGGAATCAAGAATCAGCGCGCCGTCCTCGCTCAAATAATATTTGAAGATCTTGTACTGCCCGTTCAGCCTATTGATCGCCTTGTGCAGCTTGAAGGCGTTACCGCTCTTGAGCGCGCCGTTAGCGACGCGCACGCGAATGATAGCGTAAATACTGCTGTCGAGAATGACCAAGGTAGGCAGCTCCTGCCCCTCCACCTCGATCACCGAGCGAAAGAGTACCGTGTTCAGAGGATCGCTCTCCACCTCGTGGCACGCGAAGCAGCCTATCCTCCTTTCCTTGAGGTATGCGGCGAAGATTTCCGCCTTCTTATTCATATAGCTCGCCCCTTCCTCTTAATAGCGTCCGCTAATCACGAAATTGATGCGCGTCTTGCTGACCTCCTCCTCCTGGAAGTCGCGACGCAGAGGAATACCTAGCACGAGGCTGGCAGAGCAATTCTTGCCCAAGGAGCTGCGCAGACCCACGCCCACGCTGCTCAAAATGTAATCGGCATCATTGCTCATACCGGTGCCGTAAAGATAGCCATAGTCAAAGAAGCCGAACGCCGTCAGCCTCTGCGGCAGCAGTGGCACGTGGTACTCCGCGTTCAGCACGTAGCCGCTGTTAGAGCCGAGGAAGCTTTCCTTATAGCCGCGCACGCTGTACATACCGCCGATATAAAACTGGCGCGAGCTGACGAGATCCTCCGTCCCGCTCCATTGCGCGTCGGCACGCAGATTCAGCATTTGCCCATGCTTATACACCTTCTGATACAAGCCGTTAAATTTATAGAAGCCGAAATTCACATCGGGATTATTCGTGGAAAGACCGTTGCTCTCGCTGTAGCCGCGCACATAGCTATGCTTCATATAGGAAACATGGCTATTGCCGTAGCTCGTCAGCGCGAAGCCCAGTGCGAAATCCTGCACGCTATCATCCACGATATTAAAGCGAGGCGAGATGAAATCCGTCATGGATTTTTGGCGGGTATAATCCAAGCTGACCTCGGTGCGCGTGGTCTCATTAACCAAAAGCGGCTGGGAAATACCGATGGTATAGGCATTCGCATGGCCCTTCACCTGATCATCGTAATTACCCTTGACAACCTTCACGCTATTACTGCTGTACATCAAATTCAAACGCGTGCCACTGCGACCGACGCTTCTGCTGTACATGGCGTTAGCCGCCCTCGTGCCCTCGCTGAGCACCGTGCCTACGGTCAACGGATCCTCGTTACCGGAAATGCTTTTCGCGTTATAAAACAAGCCCGTGCGGTACTCGCCGCCCGAATAGCTGCCAGCGTTATCCTCGAACAACGTCCAATTATGCTGCTGCGGCTCAACCGCCGTGATCTCGTAATCCGTAGTGCCGGGCCTGCTGCCCGCCTTCATCGTGATGCGCAGCTGGGTGGCGTTGCCAGCGTTAAAGCGCAGCAGATCCTCGTTCACCTGCTTGATATTCGCGATCTCGCCCTCCGCCAAATGCAGGCGATTGGTGATGTAACGCGACTTGGTGTAGCTATTGCCCCGCACGCTCGCCGTACCGGTTCTGCCCTCCACCAGTCTAATCCTCACCACGCCTTTTTCCAGCTTCTGCGCTGGAAGAAAGGCTCTACACGTCAGATAGCCCTTCTCCGTATACAGCCTGTTGATCTGCTCCACGACGCTATAAATATCGCCTATTTTAACCTCGCGTCCCTCATAGGGCTTACAAATTTTCTCCAGCTCCGCCGCCGTCAGCACCTCGGAGGGATCGGTAGCGATCCGCTCCAGTTTAAAGCTCAGCTCCTGCTCCGTGGCGCTAGCCTGCTCGTTTCTCTGCTCCACCTTCGCCTTCGCCTTGGCTCTGTCCTCGGCGATCTGACGATTCACGCGCTCGCGCTCCAAATACTGCTGCATACGCTGCATCTCCGCGCCAGCGGTAGCCTTATTCGGCACATTGACATCAGGCATATCCGCCGCCAGCACGCTGCCGTTACCGACTAGACACAGCAGCGTCGCCATAGCCGCTAAATTTTTCTTCTTCATTGCAAAACACCCCTCGCTCATAATTTCATCCTCTATATATTACCACAGACTTGGCGGGCGCGCCTACGCGTTCGCCGCCTCGTCCTGCTCCTCGTCCTCAGGCTCGTCTACCGCATAAGCGGCTGCCTCCTGCCGCGCGCCCTGCACTGCTTCTACCGTCAGAGCGTCGTCCTGACGCGCCACCTCCGTCGACAAAGCCTCACCCTGCCGTGCGTCCTGCGCAAGCTCTAGCTCCTCGCTCCGCAGCGACAGCACAGGCGACTGCGCACCCTCCATGCCTCCGACCGTGGCTACGCTCTGCTCCGGCAGCTCGATCACGTCGTACTTACTGAAAAGCACCGTAGGATCGGTGTAATGCGCGTCATAAGCGGTCTGCGCCGCGTCGCTCACCAGCTTCTCGCTCAAATCCTCCGCCGACCAGCGTTGGTTAGCGCTGCGATAGCCACTGTCGATGTGCAGCAGCAGACCGTTGCTCTGCTGATATTTGGCGCTGTCGACATAAAGATTCATGTTCGCGCCATTACCGTGCTGCGCGTTAGCCGCTGCCAGCTGCTCCTGTAGGCTATTCAGCTTAGCGATCGCGTCCTCCGAGCTGAAATTAGCAGCATTCAAGCCCAGCTGTACCTGCGAAGCACTTTCGCCAAAGCTATCGAAGTAAATATAGCTGCTCGACTCCCTATGCGGAGCGATGCCGTAAACCGCCGTACTCGAGCCTGCCGCGTTGACATGCGCCTCACCTGCCACCTGCAAATTATCCAGCGCAGCCTTGCCCGCGATATTCAGCTCGGCATTCGTCACCTTCGCGGTGCTGAAATGCACGTCACCATTCAAAGCAAGGCTGAGGTCGCTCTGCACCGTGCCACCGTTAGCACCCGTCACGTCGACCAAAAGCCAGCCGCTCTCCTGCTTGCGCTCGATATCGCCCAGCTGAATATTATCCGCCTGCAAAACAAGCGCGTCGCTCACGTAAAGCTTATCCACGGAGAGCGAGGAGCTTGAGCCATTCTTACCTTGCGCGTAGAGCACGACCTCATCACCCTCCAGCGTGCCAATATTAACAGTACCGTTCATCGCGCCGACTGCCGCCACATCCTTGGCATACAGCTCGGCGATATTGATCTCACCATAGGTGGAGGCCGCGCTGATCGAGCCATTCAAGGCTGCCAGCTGCGCCGTAGGCTGTCCATAGACACCATTCGCGCCATTCAAAACGACGGAGCCGTTATTAGAAACAACGCTGCTGTCATTGCCCAGCATCAGCTTGCCATGCACGGATTCCAAGGTAATATTGGCTTCGGAAAGGACATTAGAGAAATTAGTCCCCACCGTCATATCCCTGCCGCTGATCAAGGTCAGGTTCTTCTTGCTGGTCATATTCATCGTATTATACAGATAGCCCTCGCGTGCGGACATCGTCAGATCAGCGTCCGTAAGTATCAAGCCCTTATCCACATAATACTTCGTTTCAGGATTAAAATGCACCGTACCGTTTTGATAGCCCTGCGCACCAAGATATTCATACTCGCTTTGACCTTCGACATACAGGAAATTATCGTAGTTGGCAGTATTGCCCAAATCGGACACCAGCTCGATCGCGCCCTTGCCCTCGACATTATTACCATTCAAAGCTACCAGGTCGCCGCGATTCACCACGTCGCCTGCGCGATATGCCTCCACGTCGCCCGTTATGGTTTGCAGACTTGCAAACTCATTAGTAGCCTCGTCCGCGATGTAGCCTATCTCCGTATAAATCGTCGCGTTTGTCGGTGCGACCACCTCGTTCACGATATCAATACGTTCACCACTGGCATCCTTATAATACTTCTTGGTCACGACGATCGCGCCCTTCGGCACGTTCTCAAGCACGCCCTGCAAAATCTTCTCGCCATCTATGCCGTAATACCTAACCTCCTCGGAGGCATCACCGCCAGCGTGCAGCAGCACGTTGCCGTCCATAGCGATCGCGTCACCGTCCAGCATATTGATTACCGAGCCCCGCTCCGCGTTCAGCGTGATGTCGCCCTCCACGGAAATTAGCTGCGCGCGATTGATCAAATCGCCTTCAGTATCGCTCAGCGTGATGTTACCGCCCGCCATAATCGTATCGCCGAAGCTACCGATGCCTTCCTTCGCCTCCATGGTTACGTCGCCCAGCGCCACCAAATACTTCTTCGTATTCACGATGCTGCCGTTGACCGCCGAAAGCGTGATATTACTCGTCGCAAGATCATAGGACGCATCGCCCGCCAGGTCAACGCTCCTATGCAGCGAGCTGTTCAAGGTCTTAGTATAGCTTGCTATACCGTCGGTGGTCTTCATATAGGTATTGAAATCATCATAATTATATACGTCGCCGTACTCGGAGCGCAGCACGATGCTACCGCTATCCTGCACGTCGCCGACGGTATCGCCGATCGCGATAATATTGCCGAAGTTCGTCACGCTGTAGCCCTTGCCCTCAGCGTTTTTACCCTGTGCTACCAAGGAAACCGTGCCACCGAAGGTAATGATATCGCCCGCGTTATCATTTTCCGAAGCGCCGTTAATTACATTACCGTTCTTAGCCATCAAAGTGACATCACCAGCTACGGATTCCAGCACCGCGGTGTTCTGCACGTCGCCCCTGGTCGCCTCCAGCGTGATGTTCTTGCCCGCGTAAACATTGTAGGCGAAGTTCGTCAAGCCCTCTGCCGCCGTCAGACTAACATCCTCGCCCGCCTCCAAATCCTTAGCGTTATAAAGGAAGCCCTTCGCCGCAGAAAGCACGATGTTGCCCGTCGCGATATCCACGCCGTTCGTGCCCTCCACAGGATATTTAGAGCTTAAAACATCCGTAGCATCGGAGAGAGTGTTGAAATCATCGTAATTAAACACATCGCCGCTATCCGCCTGCAAGGTAATCGTGCCGTTAATCGCCATGATATCACCCTGATTAAAGATTGAACCATTATGTGTTACGGGAATCTCTTTCCCGTTAACAAGGATATATGCCTCACCCTTGGACGTATAATGCACAGAATCAATGTCTGTAATAGTCATTACCTCGTAGGCAGCATCAGGATCATTGGCTTCCTTCCAATAGTAATAATAATCATCACTATTTAGCGTGCGCATGGTCACGTTGCCATCACCCGTCAGCATATCCGCGCCCAAGCGATTATAGATTGAACCATCTAAAGAAAGAATCTCTATATCGCCCTGCTTCGTTTCCATAACGCCGGTATTCAGCAAATCCTCACCGGATTCCAGTGTAATATCACCCTTAGCAACAAACACGTTGGCATAATTAATAATACACTCCTTAGCATTAAGCGTTACATTTGATGTGGCCTGAATCGTACCCTCGTTGATGATATCATAGCTATACGTTTGCATCTCCACAGTACCATTAGAAATGATATCCTTGAAATTAAGCACATCCCACTGCGCGTCAAGCTTGACGCTATTATCGGCAGTAATGCTGGCATAGTTAAGAATATTCTTAGCCGCGTACAGCTCCACGTTTTTACCAGAAAGCACCACATCATCCCTACCAGTAATAGCCGAAGGCTTAGTGATCATCACGTTCGCCTCGTCGTTGATAACGCGCACGTTACCGCTCGCTACTAAGGACGTATCCACGCAAACATCATTTAAGTCATTTTCACTCTTCGCGCCATTACTGTAATTATGAATATCAATATCACCAGTAACCTGGGAAACAATTCTATCATCCAATACTTTATCTGTCGTCAGCACGGAAACGTACAGGTCCTTTTTCTCCGGATTACCGTTGCCGATGATGACGTTGCCATTGTCGGTAGCCACCTCCACGCGACTCAGCTGATTAAAGCGACTGCCCAAATCAATGCCCAAGCCGTCATCAGCACTGCCGCCTGCCATAGCTACCAGCTCGTTGCGCACCTGCAAATTATGCTTAACCTCGGCATTACTATCCGTATTATCCTGTGCCTGATCGATATAGCCCAGCGCCAGCATCTCCAAATTCTCGGTCGCTAAGCTACCGCCATAAAGTAAGATATTATCATTCACGAAAATGGAGGTCACGGTATTGCTCGTAAGCTCGCCGCCCAGCTGTACGAAGGATGTACCGGCATCAATGAATATGCCTTGAACACCAGCATCCTTCGCAAGCTCAGCAGTCTGCGCGATGCTGCCAGCACGCTGCAAAACCGTACCCTTGGCATTAAGCTTCACGCTATTGCCAGCCTGAATTAAGCCATCGTTTTGGAAGATCTCGCCATCTGCGGTAAGCGTCGCGCTATCTCCAGCCTTCAGCTCGCCACCGTTTTGAATAATGCTATTACGCGCAGCCAAAGTAAGCTCATTGCCTGCCTCCAGCACGCTGCCTTTATTAATTTCTATCGCGCCCGCGCCATTACTATCATTAAAGGTAGCAGTGCTAGCGACCGTTAAATTATTACCGGCATACGCCAGCACCTTCTCAGCGGCAACCTCGCCGCCGCTGATTGTAATATCTTCATTCTGAGCTTTAAGCTCAAGCTCCGTCGCGGAGATCGCGCCGCCACTAATTTCTACATTTTGCTCCGCGTCAGCCTTAATGCTCACAGAAGTAAGCGTAC
>CAYZOZ010000042.1:0-11498 GCA_964480295.1 uncultured Phascolarctobacterium sp. | reverse complement strand
AGCTTGTACGGATTTCGTTTCTGATCTTGATAGGAATATAGAGAATATGATAATTTTAAATCAGCAATTTTTATATAAGTAAATTTTACGGAGGTGTTTTTATGCAGAACAAAAGGTGGATAGCGGCAGCGTTGCTTGCAGGCTTTATCCTGGGCAATGGCATGGCTTCGGCGCAGGCTGGCATTTTGGACAAGGTGATCAAGGGCGGTGTGACTGGCTACGCGGTAACGGCGACAGCGGACACGTTGAACTCGGCAATCAATACCGTCACCGCCAAATACGGTGTAAGCAGCACCGATGCGACCAAGGTCGTGCCGATCATTTCTGTGGGTGACGGCAGCAGAGCGGGCGCGGCGCAGGTCAGCGGACCGCAGTCGAAGGTGGATCAGGTGAAGGCGGCGCTGATTATCGAGCAGACGCTGCTGGGCGTGCGGGTGAAGGTGCTGCTCCCTGTTGATAGCGTTGATTATAAGAACGTTAACCGTGTACAGGGCGTTGGCGTGAGCGCTTCTCTTGACTACAAGCTTTAGTAAGCCTTGGAGCTGGTATTTGCGCTTAGCTAACGGCGGCTATATGAGCGTTTGCTCTGCTAAGTCTGAATGCCTCGCTATACGTGTGCTTCGCAAAGCGAGCTTATATATCGACAAAAATAAGCAGCGATCGCTGCTTCCCTTACGGGAGGCGGTAATCGCTGCTTTTGCTTGCGGATGAACCGCGTTTTTAATTTTAAAGTGCTGCTATTCGTTCACCTTGTACCAGAACGGACGGAGGAAGTTCAGATAGCAAACCTCGTCCACCTCGGGACCGGGATCGCGGCGACCGATTTGCACGCGCACCTCCTGATCGCCGATCTTAACCAGATAGTCGACGATCTCGCCGAGGAAGGCCTTGCGGATAACCAAGCCGCGCACGCCTGCGGGATCGTTGGCGTTAGTGAAGCGGATCTCGGTCGGACGACTTGCCAAATTGAAGGTTTCCTCGCCCTTCATGCGTTCGGGAACGATTAGACCGGAGGGTAGAGCATGGTCGGAGCCTTTGATGAAGGCGGAGCCGCCCTTCCAGATTACGTCCGTGAAGCTGGACACGCCGATGAAGCTAAAGACGAACTTGTTCTTCGGATTGTTGTAAACGTCCAAGGGGGAGTCAATCTGCTGCATAACGCCGAGCTTCATAACGAGGATGCGGTCGGAGAGCGCCATAGCCTCGGACTGGTCATGCGTTACGTAGATGATGGAGAAGCCGTATTTACGCTGTAGGTCCTTGATTTCGAAGCGCATTTCCTCGCGCAGATGCGGATCCAAGCTGGATAGCGGCTCGTCCAGCAGCATAACGTCGGGGTTGATGGCGAGCGCGCGGGCTAGCGCCACACGCTGCTTGCCACCGCCGGAAAGATCGGCGGGGCTGTCGTTGGCAGCCTTGAGCAGATTGGTCGCGGTTAGCGCGTCCTTGGTGCGCTGCTCGATCTCGGCGTTGGGCAGCTTGCGTAGGCGCAGGGGGAACGCTACGTTCTCGTAAACGCTCATGTGCGGCCATACGGCGAAGGCTTGGAACACCATGCCGAAATTACGATTTTCGGGGGGAGTATAGTGATGCTTGGCAGGGGAGGAGAGCAGGCGATCGCCAACCCAAACCTCGCCATCGGATAGATCCTCGAAGCCGGCAACCATACGCAGGGTAGTGGTTTTGCCACAGCCGGAGGGGCCCAGCATGGAGAAGCATTCGCCCTTGCCGATTTCGATATTCAAATTATCGACAGCGGTAACATCACCGAATCTTTTTGTAACATTAACTAAGCGGATGTAGGACATGACGATTACTCACTCGCTTTCTTGGTAAGATGATTGATGAGCATTTGACCTAATACGATGATGATCAGGGCAATGCCTGCCAACGCAGTGGACATAACGGTTTCGCCGTCCTCGTTAAGAGTGTAGATGGCTACGCCGATGGTTCTGGTCGTCGGAGCGTACAGCATGATGGATACGGTCAGCTCGCGCAGGGCGGGCAGGAAGATCAGGAAGAAGGCGCTGATCATACCGGGGCGTACCAGAGGAATGACGATATCCTTCAGGGATTGCCACATGCTGGCACCGCAGGAACGGGAGGCCTCCATCAGGGAGTCATGCACCTGCTCTAACGCCGCGGAGTTCGCCTTCAGGGAGAAGGCCATGTAACGCGCGATGTAGGATACCAAAATGATCCACACCGTGTTGTACAGGTTGATACCGAATTGACCGCTCCAAGCGAGGATTACGCCGAGGGCGATAACGGAGCCGGGCACGGAGAAGGGCAGCATGCCCAAGAATTCCAGAATGCCCTTGCCACGCACCTTCATCTTAACGATAACGTAGGAGATCATAACGCCGGCGAACATGGTGATGAACGCTGCCGCCAAGCCCAAGGTTACGGAGTTGAAGATCGCGTCGCGGGTTACGTCATATTCGAAGAGGATGTACTTGTAGTTATCCAAGGAGAGATTGTCCCAGGTGAGGGGCAGACCATAGGTCTCTACGCCACCGACCATGAAGATGACTACGGTCGGGAGCAGAATGGTGAAGGCGATGTATGCCAGGCAGAAGAACAGCAGGGGGTAACGCAGACCGCGCAGCTTGAGCTCCATGGGACGGAAGCTCTTGCCACCGATGATTTGGTAATGGCCCTTGCTGAGTACCTTTTGCTGCGCCCAAATGATGCAGGCCGCGGAAACGATTAAGACCGTCGCCAGTACGGTGCCTGTACGTATGGAGGCGAAGCTACCAGCGCTTTCGTGAATCTTTTCGTAAATCAGCGTCGGTATGTTATAAATACCCTGCTCGATACCCAGCACGGCGACGGTACCGAAGTGCGCCATGGAGTAGAGCATGATCAGGAGCGCGCCGCTCATGATCGAGGGCATGACCAAGGGAATGGTGATCTTGCGGGTGATCGTAAACAGACCTGCGCCGCTGATGCGGGCGGATTCCTCAAGCGTGGGATCCATGCGCTCCAAAGCGCCGCAAACCTGAATGAATACGAACGGGAAGAGATACATTACCTCTACGCAGCTGATGCCGTAATAGGTGTAGATGTCGAAAAGCGGCTCCGTCGTATTGAAGGTGGCCATGAACCATTTATTGATATAGCCGGAGTGGGGCGAGAGCAGCATTTTCCAAGCCAACGCGCCGATGAAGGACGGCAACATGAAGGGAACGAGGAAGAGGCTCTTCATAAAGGTCTTATAGGGCAGGTCCGTGCGGACAACCAGCCAGGCGAAGAAGGTTCCGACGATGGTACTGCCGATGGTCGTCATGCTGGCGATGATGAGCGAGTTGACCAAGGCCTGGAAGGTTTCGGATTCGGTCAGCACGTTGTAGAAGTCGACGCTGTTGAAATTGCCGTCTACGAAGAAGGCGTTGAACAGAATCAAGAGTACGGGCCAAGCTACGAAAACTACCAAAATTGCGATGGAAATGAAAAGAATGATTTGGGCGATACCGAAGCCACTGTCTTTTTTAATAGTACCGTTAGTCATTATTCCTCCACCTCCTTCAGCTGCTGTGCGTCAAACCAGTGCAGGGCCTTGAAGGTGATATAGCACTCCTCGCCCTCTTTGAACATTAAATCACCGTTGATCGCCGTATGGGTTTCAATCTCGGTACGCAGCGCCTCGCCGTCGATGCTGATGGCGTAATCCATGGTGGAGCCGAGGAAGTTGGCTCTGCTGATGATGCCCTTCAGACCGGGGCCCTGACGATGGATCTCCACGTCGGAGGGACGGAAGCCCGCTACCCAATCATCGGCCTTGCCCTGAGGTCCTTCCCAAGGAATTTCCTGAGAGCCGGTGCCGACATAGAATTTGCCGCTCTTTTCCTGTACGTGCAGGAAGTTGGCGATGCCCATGAATTTGAATACGAACAGATCCGCGGGATGCTCGAAAATGTCGTAGGGATTGCCGATTTGGCGGATGTTTCCGTTGGCATCCATGATCGCCAAGCGGTCGGAGATGGCGAGCGCTACCTCCTGGTCATGGGTTACGAAAAGCACGGTGATGCCGAACTTGCGTTGTAGAGCCTTGATCTCGAAGCGCATTTCCTCACGCAGATTGGCATCCAGATTGGAAAGGGGCTCGTCCAAAAGCATAACGCTGGGATCGGCGACGAGGGCGCGCGCCAAGGCGACACGCTGCTGCTGACCGCCGGAAAGCTCGGAGGGCAGACGCTTGTCCAAGCCCTTCATGCCGACTACCTCGATCATCTTCATAACCAGCTCGTTGATTTCCTCTTTAGAACGCTTTTCCATTTTCAACGGATAAGCGATGTTTTCATATACTGTCATATGGGGCCATACCGCGTAATCTTGGAACACGATGCCCAAGCCGCGGCGTTCGGGCGGGATATATGCTCCGCTGGCGCTGTCGGCGACGACCGTGTTATCAATGATGATTTTGCCGGCTTCGGGAACCTCGTGACCGGCGATCAGGCGGATAAGCACGGTTTTGCCGCAGCCTGACGGGCCTAAGAGGGTGAAGCATTCACCTTTTTTGATGGCGATATCTAAATTTTGCAGGACTTGGTGCTTGCCGTAGCCTTTGGCCACACCTTCGACCTTGATAATATCTTCCATTAGGCTACCTCCTGTAGAAAATTTGGATGAAAGATGTGAATAATAAAACTATGCCGTTATGGCAAAAATGGCAGAACGGGTTGTGCCCGTCCTGCCTACTTGCTTAAGCAAACTGTGTCAATTATTTTTTAACCTGCATCAGGTCGGAGAATTCTTTAACAGTCTTTTCTTTAGCATCGATGATCTCGAGGTAGTTTACCTTGATACCCTTTTGCAGAGCTACCTTAGGAGAAGGCAGTTGGAATTTAGGATCAATCTTAACGTCCTCACGAACAGGGATGGTGCCTTGATCGGCAACCATTTGCTGAGCTTCCTGACCGAGCAGGTAGTCAACGAATTTTTTAGCGGCATCCAGCTTCTTGCTGTCCTTGAAGATAGCAACCGGAGAAGGAACTACCAGCAGTTCGGGCGGATAGCACATTTTAATATGAGCGCCCTTGGCGATCTTGGCGTTGGTGATGTAGTCAACTGCCAGGGAGGCTGCTAATTCGCCGGAAGCGGTGTCGTCGATAACCTGACCGGAGCCCTTGCCTACGCGCGCGCCGTTAGCCTTCAAATCCTTGAAGAAGTCGGGACCGAATTGCTTTTGCAGCAGAGCGATGGACATATACGCGGTGCCGGACAAAGCGGGGTTGGCAACTGCGAAGCCGTTCTTGTATTCGGGCTTTTTCAGGTCGGCCCATTGAGTCGGCAGGGTTTTAATCTTATCGGTGTTTACGATAATGCCCAAGGTGCCGAGACGGGCAGCGTGGAAGGAGCCGTCATAATCGTCGAAGGGGTTAACGATTTCCTTGAAAACAGGGCTCTTATAGGTAGCGAGGATGCCTTCCTTCTTCATTTTGTAGAAGTCGGGAACCTCACTGGTCCAAATAACGTCGGCCAAAATTTGACCGCTTTGACGTTCTGCGGCAATTTTCGCCATCAGCTTGCCTGCGCCGGCGGACTGATAGTCAACCTGAATGTCGGGATACTTCTTTTCGAAGCCCTTAACGATACCTTTGATGAGGGATTCCTTCATAGAGGTGTAGATGATCAGCTTGTTGCCGCTTGCGGCCTTCGGTGCTTCGGCTTTCTTTTCGCCGCCGCCACAGCCTGCTACGAGCATGGTCGCGATCATTACGAAAAGCATTGCCAGGATACTAGTCTTTTTTGCCATGAGTAAAACCTCCTTGATGATAACCGGCTCCTTAGCTCGGTTTGTGTTCAGAGTTATCAGCGTCATGCCTTGGCTTGCACTGAACTGTGTACTACTTAAATTTAACATAAATTTTACAAAACTGCAAGTTGCTAAGGCAAATTTGTGTAGATTTTTTGTGGTTTTGGTGACGCAATTAGTGTAGCTTGTTTATTTAAGTTGTCATGCAATTAAAATTAAGGCAGGAGGCCAGCTTGCGCGGAAGGCGAAGCATCAACTTTTAGGTAGTATATTTCGCAGGGGCGAGGTCGCGCGCACGTAGGTCAGCGGCACGACGTTGGTCGCCATCAGGCCGTTTTTGCCGCGTACAACGTTGTAGCAAACGTGCTGTCCCTCGCTGAGCGTGCGATAGCCGTCCGTCTGAATGGCGGTGAAGTGGACGAAAATATCGGGGCCCTTTTTGGATTTGATGAAGCCGAAGCCACGCTCCGGATTAAACCAGCGGATTTCTCCCATAAGCATCATAAGCAATCACTCCTTTGGTATTTAATGGGCAGCTGCCCTTGCGGATAAGCTCATTGTATAACGCTAATTACTGAAAAGCAATTAAGATTCAGAAAACTCAAGAAGCGTTTTCACAAGCAAAGTCAAGCCTTTGTGGGCAGCGCACAAAAAGGAGGCTGATCGCTACGTGAGCATTTAATGTAGGAAGTATTTTTTTGACGGATGCGGGCGAATGTACTAGAATATAAGCAGAGAAACGCGAGCAAACGAGCTTGAGGTGATATAAGGAGGCGCGCTATGGCGGAGCAAAGGATCAGTGACGGATATAAGGATAATGTGGACGTGGAGAAGGAGGCTGAGCGCATTTGTCGCTGGGCGGCGGCGCGCGCGGGTGTGATCGTCGTGGCACCCTTGGTCGGCACGATGACGCTGATGGCGAATGAGGTGTATATGATCACGCGCTTGGCGGATTTGCGCGGGATAAAGCTGAGCGAGAGCGCCGTTTTGGGGCTGCTCGGCTCGCTGGGCGCGACCTTCGTGGGACAGACGCTGGTGACGCTCATTCCCTTCGCACCGGTGCAGATTCCCGTGGGCATCTCCGTGACCTACGCTGTGGGCAAGGTGGCGAATGCCTGGCTGAAGGCGGGCAGACCGGAGGATATCGCGGCGTTTAAGGAAATTTATGATGAGGCGAAGCAGGAGGGCATGGCGCACTTCCGCGATTTCGCCGACATGAAGGAGAAGGACGAGCCCTTGGGCGATGAGAGCAGACGCTTCAAGCTTGATTCGCAGGAGGCCTTCGATAGCCTCACGCGGAAGGCGGATCAGGCGGAGTACAGGCTGGAGGATGGTCTGCGCAGGCTGAAAAAGTAAAAAAGAAAGCAGAGGAACGCCGCACGGGCTGTTCTTCTGCTTTTTGCTTTGTGTTAGGAGTTTTTGAGCGCGCTCCATTTGTCAAAAACGTGCAAATGATTGTTGTACAGCTGCACCCAGCGACCGACGAGGATGGCGGCGACGATCGTGCCTATGCCCACGCCGCGCAGCTCATGGAATACGTAGAGTGAAATGCCTACGGCGATCAGCGAGAGGGTGATATCGAAGCAGTTTTTCAGTAGGCTGAATTTCAGTCTGCTGACGAAGGCGATGACGAGGATAATGCCCTCGCCAGCGGCAACGAAGATTTTGGCGTTGATGCACAGGTAGATGCCGAAGGCAAGGATTATGGTACTTAAAAGGCACGCCAGCCATTGGGTGGGCACGGTCGTGGGATTAACTGCGGAAAGAAGCCCCATGGAAAAGTCAATGCCATAGCCGAAGAAGAAAAGCGTGATCAGCTGACCGATCATCTCGTGCCAATAAATTTTGCGCAGCAGGATCGGCTGGGCGATGATGAAGAGTAGGTTCATGACGATGGTGATCTCGCCAATGCTCCAGGGCGTGAACATGCTCATAACCCAAGGGATGCTGCTGATGGGCGAGGTGCCGAGATCGGCCTTGCAGGAGAGCGCCACGCCTAGCGACATGGAGAACATGCCGACGAGGAACATAGCGATACGTTGCGGTAGATGATTTGCGGACAAGGAAGTACCTTCTTTCTGTGTGATAAAAATAAAAGACCGGGCAAGCCCGGAAAATGTCAGTCTGATTATTATAACATTTATAATATGAATAGGCAAGAGCAGGACGTTTTTGACTAGCTTTTTATCTATAAATAGTGTAAAATAATAAATTGAGCTAATGTATCTTAATCGAAAGAACGAATGAGGAGGAAGCCCTGTGATACGTAAGACTTCTGCCATGGTGGAGGCGGGTATTTTAGCCGCTATCGCCATCGTTATGGCTTTGATTAGTATGTATGTGCCTGTTTTGGGCGCTTTCGTTAATTTCCTTTGGCCGCTGCCGATCGTGGTCTGCGGCTGTCGCCACGGTCTAAAATGGAGCGTGATGACGCTTTTGGTGGCGACGATCATCATCGCTATGGTGGTCAGCCCTATCAACGCTTTCTTTTTGGCGGCGATCTTCGGCCTGCTGGGCTTGATTTTGGGTGAATGTATGCGGCGGCATCTGCCGTTCATGCAGCTGATGCTTTACGGCACGGTGGGAGCGGTAATCGCGCTCATTTTGAACATCGTGCTGAGCTTCACCGTCCTAGGCATCGATCCAATAAATATGATGTTCACGTCCTTCAACGACAGCATGGGACAGCTGGCGACGTACTATCGCGAGCATGGCATGAGCGAGGCGGACGTGGAGCAGGCGATCGCTGGCTATCGCGAGATGCTGCGCATGATGCGCATAATCATGCCTGCCGCCTTCCTAATGTGCGCGCCAATTATGGCGTTCATCAACTACGTGGCGGCGAAGAAGATTTTGGGTAAGCTGGGCGAAAGCTTCGACGCGCTGCCGAAGTTCACGCTGCTCAAGGTGCCCGCGTGGATGATTTGGCCCTTTGCCGCGTCCCTGCTCGCCGTAACCTATTTTTATCAGACCGCGCCGGACAGCTGGATGTACACGCTGAGCGTGAACGTGCAGACGGTGACCAGCTTCTCCTTCGTTTTTCAAGGCATCGTGCTTATCTATTGGTACGTGGAGAAGCGTAATAAGCCTCGCTGGTGGGCGAATTTGGCGCTGCTTTTCCTGTTCGCTTTGCCGCTTTTCGCGCAGATCATCGTTTACGTGGGCGCGTTCGACATGATTTTTGACTTCCGTAAAATAAGAAATAAAAGGTTGGGTAAATGATTTGAGGTGAAGCTGTATGTTTAACCGTTTTAACCGCAACATGAATTCCAAGGTTGATACCAATATCTATTTGCTGCTGATCGTGCTTTTGGCGCTTTTGGTCTGCTATTTGCAGTCTAAGCTGATCATTCCCTCGCTGCTCGTGGTGGGTGGAATCTATTATTTTGCGCGCCGCAATAGCATCAATAAGGAAATTTTTCTGAGCAGCTATTTGGATAATATCATTCGTAATATCGAGCGTACCAATCATTTCGCGGTGCGTAAGCTGGATATTGGCATGGCGGTTTTCTCTAAGGACGGTAAGCTACAGTGGAAGAACGAGCTGTTCCAGCAATGGGTGGGGCAAAGAAATATCGAGGGCAAGCGTCCCGAGGAGCTTTTGCCGCTGCCGTCCAACGCCTTCGAGATGCTGAGCGTGCGTGACGGCGAGCAGCTGATCCAGCTGGACGGACGCTATTACAGGATGCGCTATGCCAGCGTGCAGACGCAGGAGCGCACGGATAGGCGCGACGATTTGTCGACCAACAGTGGCTTGATGATTTACCTGACGGATATTACCGATTACGAGCTGCTGCGGCAGAAATATGATAATGATAAGCTTTGCCTAGCCTACGTGCGTTTCGATAACTACGAGGAGGTCACGCGCGGGCTGAGCGAGACGAATATCGCCAATCTTAATGGTGAGATCAACGAGCTACTGACGAAGTGGGCGGCGGCGCAGCAGGGCTTCATCTGTCGTATGAACAAGGAGAGCTGCTTGGTCGGCTTCAACCAGTCCGCCGTGCTGGATATGATGGAGGACAAGTTCACGATCCTCGACCGTATTCGCGAGATTCGCGCTGGCAATAAGTTCGCGCCGACCTTTAGCATCGGCGTGGCGTGCGACGGCTCGACGCTGGAGGAGCTGATTCAGAACGCGAACAAGAGCCTTTACGTGGCGCTGGGGCGTGGCGGCGATCAAGCCGTGGTGCTGAAGGGCAAGACGACGCAATTCTTCGGCGGCACGTCCACCGTATCCGCCAAAAGCACGCGTGTGCGCGCGCGCATCGTGGCGCAGACCATTCATGAGCAGATTCAGCAGGCGGATCGCGTTTTCGTCATGGGACATTATAACGAGGATTATGACGCAATCGGCGCGGCAGTGGGTATGGCGAAGCTGGGGCTTTATATGAACAAGGAGACCTATATCGTCACCAGTGCCAGTAGCGAGTATTATGATCGCATTCGCTCCGTGATGGAGCAGGAGAATTTGGAGCTTCCGGAATCCGTGACAAGGTATTTCGATATCCTTGTGCATGAGGAGGACGCGTTGAAGCTGGTAACGCCGAAAAGCCTGCTTCTGCTGGTGGATCATCATCGCGCGAGCCTGACGGCGGGCAAGGAGCTTTTGGAAGCGATTAAAACGCGAATCATCGTGGATCATCATCGTCGTGCGGAGGATATCATCGGCGATACCGTGCTTCTGTATTTGGAGCCTTCGAGCTCCTCGGCAAGCGAGCTGGTGACCGAGATTATCTGCTACTTCGACGAGGGACTGGAGATCACGCCGCCGGAGGCGACGACGCTTTACGCGGGCATGGTTTTGGATACGAAGAACTTCGCCGTGCAGACGGGCGAGCGCACCTTCGAGGCGGCGGCTCTCCTGCGTCGCAGCGGCGCGAACCCGATTCTGGTGCGCCAGCTGTTCAAGGACGATATGGAGGCAGTGCAGGCGCGTGCCAGAATGCTGACGGACGCGCGCACGCCGATTCATGGGCTGGCGATCACCGTGATGCGCAACGCCGAGCGCAATACGCGTTCGTCCGTGCTTGCCGCCCAAGCAGCCGATTCCCTCATTACCGTGGACGGAATCAGTGTTGGTGTGGCAATAGTTGAATATAGGGATGGTCATCTCGGCATCAGCGCCCGCAGTGATGGCAGCGTCAACGTGCAGGTCATTATGGAGGAGCTGGGCGGCGGCGGTCACCAGACGGTGGCAGGCGTGCAGCTTGCCGGAAAGCGTGCCCGTGATGTGGAGCCGCAGATCATCGCATTAGCAAAAAAACAATTGGAGGAGCGAGATAGTAATGAAAGTAATTCTGTTGCAAGACGTTAAGAGCTTGGGTAAAAAGGGTGACGTTGTAGAAACCGCCGAGGGCTATGGTCGCAATTATTTGCTGCCGCGCAAGCTGGCGAAGGAGGCAAGCGCCGCCAATCTGAATCAGGCGAAAGCCGACAAGGCGACCGCCGCGCATCGTGCTGCGCAGGCGAAGGACGAGGCAGTGGTGCTGGGCGCGCAGATTGAGAAAATGGTGGTAGCGCTGAAGGTGCGCGTGGGCGAGAACGGTAAAATGTTCGGTTCCGTGACGAGCAAGGACGTTGCCGAGGCGCTGATCAAGCAAACCGGACTGGAAATCGATCGCCGTAAGATCGAGCTGAAGAGTGCGGTCAAGGGCTTGGGCGAGTACACCGCGGTAGCGAAGCTGCACCCCGAGGTTACGGCAAGCTTCAAGGTAATGGTCGAGGCTGAATAAGGAAA
>CAYZOZ010000041.1:0-11837 GCA_964480295.1 uncultured Phascolarctobacterium sp. | reverse complement strand
TGCCGTGACAGAGAAACACTTAAATGTGAAATATCTGTGAAAATGCGGGACAATAAAAGTCCATACTGGACAAAAGCGTTACGGAGTGTTATACTATACGCATCAAGGGCAGTAGGCTGCCGAAGAGCTTGGAGGTGAACAGGATGATCGAGAAAATAGTAAAGGCTTTGTATGCGATGCACGTAATGTATATGCACTGAGGTGTAAAAAGAAAAGAGGTAGCATTATGTTAGAAAAAATGGTTAAAGCGTTGTATTCCCTGCACGTTTTGTATCTTCATTGAGAGGTAGAACCGAATGGATAGCGACAAACGATGAAAGCACTTGGCTGATTGGGCTGAGTGCTTTTTTATATAGATAAAGTTAGTGTTTTTCCGCTTTGTTAACCGAAAAAACACACCTTTCACTTTTGCTTTTTAGGGGCGTTTCTGTTATAATTTAAAATTAGGTGTATAGTCTTTTATTACACAAAATTTAAGGAGTGATCGGTTTGCTCGATAGTATTTTAAAGAAGATTTTTGGCGATCCCAATGAAAAGGAACTGAAAAATATTCGCGTTATCGTAGATAAGATTAACAGCTTGGAAAAAGAGATGGGAGCGTTGAGCTCCGCTAACTTGGCTGCTAAGACTGCCGAGTTTAAGGTTCGTTTGCAAAAGGGCGAGACCCTCGATGATATTTTACCTGAGGCCTTTGCCGTAGTGCGTGAGGCTTCTAAGCGTGTGACGGGTATGCGTCATTTCGACGTGCAGCTAATCGGCGGCGTGGTGCTTCACCGCGGCAAGATCGCCGAGATGCGTACGGGCGAGGGCAAAACGCTAGTAGCGACGCTGCCGGTTTATTTGAACGCGTTGACGGGTAAGGGCGTACACGTCGTAACCGTCAATGATTATTTGGCGCGTCGTGACAGCGTGGATATGGGGCGCATCTATAAGGCTCTGGGCTTGAGCGTGGGCTTGATCGTGCATGACATGGACTTCCCCGAGCGTAAGGCTGCCTATGCCGCAGACGTGACCTATGGCACGAATAACGAATTCGGCTTTGACTACCTGCGCGATAACATGGTCGTTAGCGAGGATCAAATGGTGCAGCGCGAGCTGAACTATTGTATCGTCGACGAGGTCGATAGTATTTTGATTGATGAAGCGCGTACTCCGCTGATCATCTCCGGTCCCGGCGAAAAATCCACCGATCTTTATCGCGTAATGGCGCAGGTCGTAGGTAAAATGGTGCAGGACGAGGATTACACCGTCGATGAGAAGCAGAAGCAGGTCGCTCCCACTGAAAAGGGCATCGCGAAGGCGGAAAAGCTGCTTGGCATCCAAAACCTTTACGATAACGAGCATGGCGTGGACTATTCCCACCAGATTATGTGCGCTTTGAAGGCCAAGGCGCTGATGCACCGCGATCGCGATTACGTGGTCAAGGACGGTCAGGTAATCATCGTTGACGAGTTCACAGGACGTTTGATGTTCGGTCGTCGCTTCTCCGAGGGTCTGCATCAGGCTATCGAGGCGAAGGAGGGCGTAAAGGTGGAGCGCGAGAGTCAAACTCTGGCGACTATTACCTTCCAGAATTATTTCCGTATGTATAAGAAGCTGGCGGGCATGACCGGTACGGCTAAGACGGAGGAGCAGGAGTTCCAAAAAATCTATAATCTTTCCGTAATCGTGATCCCGACTAATAAGCCGATGATTCGTAAGGATTATCCGGACGTTATCTATAAAACGCGTTTGGCGAAGTACAAGGCGGCGGTGAAGGAAATCGAGGAATGTCATAAGGCAGGTCAGCCAGTTCTGGTCGGCACGACCTCTATCGCGCAGTCCGAGGAGCTGAGCGCGATGCTGAACCGTCGCGGGATTCCGCACAATGTTTTGAACGCTAAGTATCATGAGAAGGAAGCGGAGATCATTTCTTTGGCAGGCCAGTACGGCGCCGTAACTATCGCCACCAATATGGCAGGCCGCGGTACCGATATTACCTTGGGCGAGGGCGTACCCGAGCTGGGCGGTCTGCATATCATCGGTACGGAGCGTCATGAAAGCCGTCGTATCGATAACCAGCTGCGCGGTCGCTGCGCACGTCAGGGCGATCCCGGTTCCTCCAAGTTCTTCCTGAGCTTAGAGGACGATCTGATGCGTCTTTTCGGTAGCGATAATATCGCCGGCATTATGGACAAGCTGGGCATGGAGGACGATGAGCCAATCGAGCATAATTTGGTCACTAAGTCCATCGAGAACGCGCAGAAGAAGGTCGAGGCGCGCAACTTTAGCATTCGTAAGCACGTTTTGGAATATGACGACGTTATGAACCAGCAGCGTGAGGTTATCTACGCGCAACGCAAGAAGATCCTGCATCAGGAGGATCTGAGCGGTAATATTAAGGAAATGATCGAGAAGGTAGTTGCACGCACCATGGCGATGTACGCTCCCCCCGAGGTTTATTCCGAGGATTGGGATCTCAAGTCCCTGATCGCCTACGCGGAGGAGTTTTACGCGCCGCGTGGCACGCTGACCGTGGAATATTTGCAAACGCTGAGCCGTGAGGAGCTGGACGAGTATTTGCATAAGGTGGCCGAGGACAATTATCAGGAGCGTGAGGACGCTATCGGCTCCGAGCTGATGCGCGAGCTAGAAAATCTGGTTATGCTCAAGGTCGTCGACAATCATTGGATGGAGCATTTGGACGCGATGGATATGCTGCGCGAGGGCGTGGGTCTGCGTGCTTATGGTCAGAAGGATCCCTTGGTCGAGTACAAATTCGAAGCCTACGATATGTTCGAGGCGATGATCGACGCTATTCAGGACGATGTGGTACGTTATATTTATCATGTCAACGTAATTACTCAACAGGCCGAGGCTTAATGGCGGCGCGGGGGTGCCGCTTTGATAAATGGTTAGCTGCTAACCAAAAATAACTAAATTTGCTAGATGAAAGGTTGTGAAAAATTTTGTTGATCGAAGAATACAAGCCCGAGATCGTCAGCTTACAAGCAAAATTAGAGGAAATGAGGGGATCTCTTTGACATCGCTGTCAAGGAGGATCGCATTGCTGAATTAGAGCATAAAATGGGAGATCCCACGTTTTGGGACGATCCCGATAAGGCGCAGAAAACAGCTCAGGACGTTAACGCGCTGAAGAGCGAGGTGGACGGCTTCCATAAGCTGTCCGACAATGTCGACGAGCTGGAGATCATGCAGGAAATGGCTGCTGAGGAAAATGATGAGAGCTTGGTGCCCGAAATGGACGCTTTACTCACGCAATGCCGTGAGGAGCTAGAGCATTTGGAGCTGGGTATGCTGCTGAGCGGCGAGTATGACGCGAATAACGCGATCATTACGCTGCACGCCGGCGCTGGCGGTACCGAGGCGCAGGATTGGACGAGTATGCTTTTGCGTATGTTCACCCGCTTTGCTGAGAAAAACGGCTTCGCCCTCGAAACGCTGGACTTCCAGCCAGGCGATGAGGCGGGCGTGAAGAGCGCCACTGTGCAGGTGAACGGTCATAATGCCTACGGCTTTTTAAAGTCCGAAAAGGGCGTACATCGTTTGGTGCGCATTTCGCCCTTCGATGCCAACGCGCGTCGTCACACATCCTTCGCGGCGGTGGACGTTATGCCAGAGCTTGACGATACCGTCGAGGTCAATATCAATATGGACGAGGTGCGTGTAGACACCTATCGCTCCAGCGGCGCGGGCGGTCAGCACGTTAACAAGACGTCCTCCGCGGTACGCATGACGCACGAGCCGACGGGCATCGTCGTGCAGTGTCAGAACCAACGCTCGCAGATTCAGAACCGTGAGCGCTGCCTGCAAATGCTGCGCGCGAAGCTGTATGAATATGAGAAGGCGAAGCAGGACGCTATGGTCAGCGATCTTGCCGGTGACTATCAGAATATCGAATGGGGCAGTCAAATTCGCTCCTACGTATTCCAGCCCTATACCATGGTCAAGGATCATCGCACGGGCTGCGAGACCGGTAATATCCAAGCCGTTATGGACGGCGAGCTGATGGCGTTTGTCGAGGCGTATCTGCGCAGTCAGCAAAAGAAGATTTAATGGATGAGGTTTTTTCAGGTGAAAACAATGAAGCATCGCTATAATCCCATATTGCTGGGCATGATTCTCTTGGGATTGGTGTGCGCCCTTTGGCTTAATTGGCAACGCCATCGCGTGGAGCAGGCGAATAGCACCGTGGAAATGGCCATGGAGTACGAGGGACTGCGTAAGCTGGCGACCTTGGAGGGTTTGCCTGAGCAGGAGGTTCTGCAACGCTTTAAGGACGCGGGCATCAATTCGTTGATGCTTTTCGATACTACGCTGGAACGCCTGACGAAGAAGGGCGAGCTACAGACCGCCACTACCGCCGAGCTGCGGAAGGCTGCCTCGCTGGGGGCGGATAGAGGCGTTTTCGCCTCTGTGCCGGCGGAGAAGCTTAACGAGGACGCGGTCTTTATCGCGGCGGGCAATAATCCCGACGTGCTTGGCGATGTTTTGGAGGATTTGCGTCTGCGTTACGGCAGGGAGCGCGTGGAGCTGCTCAGCGAAGCGCCGCTGCTCATTCGCGCCGTCGGCAGCACCGAGCTGCTGCCGGAGGGTAAGTATGACGAGCCGCACGGCCTGTTGCAGGCACCTCTCGGCTTGCCGGCGCGGGATATGCGTATGCTTTCCGAGCAGGGCTTTGAGCTGATCGTGCGTCCGCAGAATTACGTGGGCGTAAGCGAGGAGCAGATCGACAGCATTTTCCGCCGCATCGAAAGCAGCGGCGCGAGGGTGCATGCCTTCATGCCCTGTGGACGTGAGACGGTCGGCTATCCTAATAAATTGGAGTATTTGGGCAAAAAGCTGCGTGAGTATGACATGACCTTGGTGATGCTGGAGCATTATACGCAGCTGCGCTTCGCGCAGATCGACGGTCTGCTGCCCTTGGCTGAGTTTAATAATTATAAATCCGCACGCTCCTATGTGATCGATCCCGTGGAGCAAAAGAAGATTAGCGTGGGTACGGCGTTGCATCGTTGGGCGTTGACCGACGAGGAGCGCAATATCCGTGTGAACTATATCCGTCCCTTCCTGCTTCCCGTGGAGGGCAAGGATATTCTCAAGACGAATCTTGATTACGTGCGCGATATAAAAAGTAGCGTGGAAGCACGTGGCTATACGATCGGCAGGGCGGGCGTTTTCGCCGCCGCGGAGGAGGGTGATTACGCGCCCTATTTCCCTCGCAAGACCATGTGGCTTTCGCTGGTGATCGCCATTATGGCGGGCGTGGTGCTCTATCTTTCGCTGCTGCTTGATTGGTCGCGACGCATGGAGCTGCTCGTTTGGTCGGGCGCGTCGGTGCTGCTCTGCGGCGTTCTGCTGATCGGGCGCGGACTCCTGCTGCGCCAGCTGCTGGCTTTGGCGGCGGCGGCGGTGTTCCCCGTGCTTTCGATCAGCGTGCTGATGGAGCTTTGGGACAGGAATAAGGCTCCCGTGAGCAATTTGGCGACGATCATCTTCCGCGCTGTTTGGCAGCTGGCGCTGGCAATCGTGTTTTCCTTGGTTGGCGCGGCGTTCCTCTCCGCTATCTTGACGGATAGTCGTTTTCTGTTGGAAATCGATATTTATCGCGGCGTGAAGCTGACCTTCATTCTGCCCGTTTTGCTGACGGCGCTGCTCTTCCTTAAGCGTTATGACCTTTTGCAGGTCGTGGGCAGGGGGGTAAGGACGCTTCTGAAGCGTTTGAACAATATGCTCGATACGGGCATCACTTTCAAGCATGTGGTAGCCCTAGCGGTGCTTTTATTCGTAGCCTATTATTTCGTAGGACGCAGCGGTCATACGGGCGGCGTGCCCGTGCCGGCGATCGAGCTGAAGATGCGCGCGTTCCTAGAGAATTTGATGTATGCGCGCCCGCGCGAGAAGGAATTTATGATCGGTCATCCGGCGTTCTTCCTAATGGTGCTGGCGGTTTATAAATGCGCTCCTCGTTGGTGGCAGTTCGTCCTCATCTGTGGAGCGGTTATCGGACAGGGAAGCCTTGTGCAGACCTTCTGCCATATGCGCACCCCCGTCATCATGAGCTTTTGGCGCGCTTTAGACGGCTACGCCGTAGGCGTTGTTTTCGGTATTTTTGCGGTTCTGGGAATCTCCTTACTGATAGCGATTGCGAAAAAATTGCAAAGGAGATACATGAGCTGATGAGTAAAATTGTTATTTCCGGCTATTATGGCTTCGCCAATGCTGGTGATGAGGCTATGCTGACCGCGATGGTGAAGAGCCTGCGCAGCATGGACGACTCCGTGGAGCTGACGGTTATTTCCGGCGCGCCGAGGATGACTATGGCGAAGCATCACGTGCAGTCGATTCATCGCTTTAACCCGTGGGAGATTCTGCGGGAGGTGTCGAGCTGCGATCTGCTGGTAAGCGGCGGCGGTAGCCTGCTACAGGACGTGACCAGTAAGCGCAGCCTGCTTTACTATCTGTCGATTTTGGCGTTGGGCATCTTTCTGCGCAAGCGGGTGATGCTTTTCGCTCAGGGCATCGGACCGATTCACAGCGGCTTGATGCGGCGGCTTACGCGCGCGGTGTGTAGTCATGCGCATTTGATTACGGTACGCGATCAGGATTCGCTTTACGAGCTGCGCCGTATCGGTATTCCCGCGGAGAAGGTCAAGCTGACGGCCGACGCGGTGCTGACGCTGCCGCAGGAGGATCCCGCGCAGGGAGCGGAGCTTTTGACGCGCTTCGGCGTACCGCGGGACAAAACGCTAATCGCGGTATCGGTGCGCAAATGGCATGATGATGATCGCTATCTTTTGGAGCTGGCGAAGGCGGCGGATAAGCTGAGCGTGGAATGTGGCGCGCATATTCTGCTTTTGCCTTTGCAATATCCCGTGGACGTGGAGGCCTGCGAACGCTTGCAGCATTTTATGGTGCATAAGGAAAACAGTACGGTCTTGCAGACGGATTGCGATACGGAGCAATTTTTATCATTGATGGGTAATTTCCGCTTGCTGATCGGGATGCGGCTGCACGCGCTCGTTTTCGCGGCGGTCATGCAATGCCCGTTCGTGGCGGTTTCCTATGATCCGAAGATTGATGGCTTTGTGAAGGATATCAACGGCGTGACCGCAGGCAGCGTGGAAAGCCTACAGGCGGCACAGGTTGTGCGCGCGGCGCGGCGAGCCCTAAAGGCTGGGACCTATCGCGGCGGCAAGCTGGATAGGCTGCGCGCCAAGGCCATGCTGAATGCTAAGCAGGCATTGTCCCTGCTGACGAAAGGAGTTTGAGGGTAGTGCTGATTATGAGTGATGTAAGCAAGGTGTATCCCGGGGGATCAGTGGCCTTGCAGGACGTCAATGTGCATATTGAGGCGGGCGAATTCGTCTTTGTTGTCGGACCTAGCGGTGCCGGTAAATCTACCTTTGTTAAAATGCTGTTCCGTGAGGTTTTGCCTACTACGGGCAGCATTTTTGTCAATGGTAACGACATTCTCGCTTTAACGCCGAAGGAAATTCCCTTTATGCGACGTCAACTGGGAATAATATTTCAGGATTATCGTCTGTTGCCCGATCGCACGGTGTTCGAAAACGTAGCCTTCGCTATGGAGGTTATTGAGGTTCCGCATCGCAAGATCAAGCGACAGGTAATGAACGTGTTGGATTTGGTGGGCTTGCGTCATCGCGCGAACGCTTATCCTAACGAGCTTAGCGGCGGTGAGCAGCAGCGCATCGCTATTGCCCGGGCAATAGTTAACGATCCGGTATTCGTGATCGCCGACGAGCCGACGGGCAATTTGGATCCCGAAACCAGCTGGGATATTATGAAGATCTTTCAGGAGATCAATAACAGTGGTACGACCATCGTCATGGCGACGCATGACAAGGAGGTCGTGGACGCGATGGGCAAGCGCGTAATCGCCATCGAGAAGGGGCGCATTGTGCGTGACGACAGGGAAGGGGTTTACGGTTATGAGCTATAGTACAAAGGAATACTTTGTCAAGGAAACCTATAAATCCATTCGCCGTAACGGCTTTATGAGCTTTGCCTCCATTTCCACGGTGGCGGTGTCGCTTTTGGTCTTGGGTATGTTTTTGATGATCTTCCTGAACACCAATAATCTGGCGCAATATTTGGAGAGCCAGGTGCAGGTGTCCGTTTACATGCAGGACAACGCGACGGAGCAGGAGCTGAACGCGACGAAGGAGAAGCTGCAAAAAATGCCTGGCGTGGTAAAGGTGACGTATATCACCAAGCAGCAGGCGTTGAGCCGTTTCAAGGAGCGCTTGGGTGATCAGGAGCAGCTGCTCAACAGTCTGGGTACGGAGAATCCTTTTCCTAGCTCTTTTGAGATTCAGGTGGACAGCCCGGAGCGTATCAAGACGATAACGCCGCAGATCAGTCAGATTCCGAAGGTGGAAACAGCTAAATTCGGGCAGGAGGTCGTGGAGCATCTCTTTCAGCTGACGAAAATTCTGCGCTTCGGCGGTATCCTTTTGGTAATCTTTTTGGCTATGGCCACGCTGTTCATCATCAGCAACACGATTCGCTTGACGGTGTTCGCTCGGCGCAAGGAGGTCGTGATCATGCGCTACGTCGGCGCGACGGATTGGTTCATTCGTTGGCCGTTTCTGCTGGAGGGCATGACGCTGGGCTTCTTCGGCGCGGTGCTGGCATCGATTTTTATCAATAGTATTTATGCTGGACTTTTGGAGCGTATTCACGCTACCTTGGCGTTCCTACCGCTTTTACCGACCTCGCCGCTTTTGCTCTACGTGGATTTGTTCCTGCTGCTGGCGGGAACGGGTATCGGTGCCTTGGGCAGCTATATTTCCCTGCGCAAGTTCCTGCGCGTGTAAGGGGGCATGGCGATGTGGAAGAAGAAGGCAGCGCGTAAGGCCGTGGCACTGACTCTGGCTTTGATGCCAGTGTTTAGCGCTTGGAGCTTCGCCAATGAGGCTGATGATAAGCGTGCCGAGCTGAACGATGTGCAGGCGCAGATGCAGAAGATGCAGGATAAGAAGGAGGCGGCGCGTCAGCGTGCCGAATCCGCCAACGCGGGCTTGCAGGAGATCATGGGCAATTTGCGTCAGCTGCAAAAGCAGGCAGACGAGCTGCAAGGTAAAAACGATGCTTTGCAAGGTCAAATCAATGAGAATCAAGCGAAGCTGGCGCAGAAAAAGGCGGAGGTCGAGCAGCGACTGAAGCTTTATCGCAAGCGCCTGCGCGATATTTATATCAACGGACAGATCAACTATTTGGACGTGCTTTTGGGCGCGAAGGACTTTGGCGATTTTTCCTCGCGTATGTATCTTTTGCAAAAGATCATCGCTCGTGATATCGCGCTTTTGGAGCAGCTGAAGAAGGACGAGGCGGAGATTAAGTCGCGGCAGGAGCAGCTGGACGCGCAGATGCAGGAGATTAAGCGCACTCAGGCGGTGCTTGAGGAGAAGAAGGCGCAGGTGACGAAGCTCAAGGAGCAGCGCGCCAATATGCTCTACAAGGCGCAGGAGGAGGAGCAGGCTAGCCAAAGCGAGTATGACCGCTTGCTGGCGATTAGTGAAAACATCACCGCCATGCTGCGCAATATGGAGGGTGGCGCTCCGACGAGCGGTGGCGGCACGGGACGCTTTATGTGGCCCTGTAGCGGCGAGATCACATCCTATTACGGCTGGCGCACGCACCCGATCTTCGGAACGACGAAGTACCATAGCGGTATGGACATCGCCGTCGATTACGGTACGCCGATCCTGGCTGCCGATTCGGGTACGGTCATTTACAGCGGCTGGCTGGGTGGCTACGGCTATTGCGTCATGATCGATCACGGTGGCGGACTGGTTAGCCTGTACGGGCATAATCAGGGCTTGAACGTGAGCGAGGGGCAGTACGTTTCCAAGGGAACGTGCGTCGCCTATGCTGGCAGTACCGGCTATTCGACGGGACCGCACTGTCACTTCGAGGTGCGTCTGCATGGCGAGGTTACGGAGCCGTTGGATTATTTACCCTAATGTTGTAACGGAGGCATGATTTATTTTGCGGAAAAAGGTTTGGCAGACGGTGGCCTACTGCGTGCTGACGGCGTTCGTTACGACTGTCGTGATTTTGGGCGCGGAATCCGTGCTGCTGCAAAGCGTTACGGGGAGTACGGCTGACGGCCTGCGCTTCCTGCGGACGCTGCATTTGATGAAGAATTATTATAATGGCGATGTTGACGAGCATACGCTTTTTAACGGCGCTATCAAGGGCATGGTGGAGGCAGCCGGCGATCCCTATACGGTTTATATGGACGAGAAGGACACGCAGCGCCTAAACGAGGTCACTGTCGGCACCTTCGGCGGCATCGGCATTGTTTTCGGTAAGCGCGGTGATGATTACGTCGTGATCTCGGCGTTGGCGGATAATCCCGGCGCTTTGGCGGGAATCAAGAGCGGCGATATCATTCTGGCGGTGGACGAGGAGTCGACAAGCTCCATGAATATGGAGCAGGTGGCGCAAAAGATTCGCGGTCGTCAGGGGACGGAGGTTCTGCTCGAGCTGAAGGGCAAGGATGGACAGCAGCGCAAGGTGCGCGTGATTCGTAAGGAGATCAAGAATCCCTCCGTGGGCGGTCAGCTCATTCCCGATACGCAGATCGGTTATATTCGCGTGGCGGTGTTCAACGAGAATACTGATATGGACTTCGCTAATGAGTATCATAAGCTGGAGCAGGCAGGTATGAGGGCGTTGATCCTCGATTTGCGCGGTAACCCTGGCGGTACGCTGAATTCCGGCGTGGGCGTGGCGCGGATGCTGGTGCCCAAGGGACCAATCGTTTCCATAGTCGAGCGCGATGGTACGCGTTATATAGAAAGCTCGTCCCTGGAGAAGGTGAAGTATCCCTTGGCGGTGCTGGTGGATCATGGTAGCGCTAGCGCGTCGGAGATCGTCGCCGGCGCGATCAAGGATACGGGCGCGGGTAAGCTGTTCGGCGTGAAAACCTTCGGCAAGGGCAGCGTGCAGTCCGTATATCAGCTTGGCGGCGGTACCTCGGTGAAGATTACCATCGCGAAGTATTATACTCCGTCCGGTGTGTCGATTCATAACGTTGGCATCGAGCCCGATGTGGAGGTGGAGCTGCCAGAGGACGCGACACAGGACGTACAGCGCTTGGCGGCGCAGAAATATTTGCAGGAGGAGCTGCAAAAGCAATAGCTTGCGGCTCGCCTGCGCGGTGAAAGATGAAGAAATGAGGTGTTACGATGTTATTTGTATGCTATCCGAAGTGCACGACCTGTAAAAAGGCGGAAAAGTATTTGCAGGAAAAGGGACTGCAATTTACGGTGCGTGATATTAAGAGCGAGAACCCTACTAAGGAGGAGCTTAAGGCTTGGCAGCAGGCCAGTGGCTTGCCACTGAAGCGTTTCTTCAATACTAGTGGGATCCTGTATCGCGAGCAGAAGCTGGCGACTCGCCTGCCGAGTATGTCGGAGGAGGAGCAGCTGGAGCTTTTGGCAAGCGACGGGATGCTGGTGAAGCGTCCGATCCTTATCGACGGCGAGAACGTTTTGGTCGGCTTCAAGCAGTCCGAATATGAGGCGAAGGGCTATTAAGACAATAAAAATAGCTATAACCGCGAGGCTATAGCTATTTTTTTACGCCGTAATGAGGCTATTCGCGCAGAATTTGCAGGTACCAATCAAGTTTGGCGTTAAGGTATTACGCGAAAAGCATTTCCATGGGGGCGAGTCTGTGGTTGATGTGGTATTCGTTAAAGGCTTGCTGTCATTATATAAGCAAGCAACAAGGTGTTTTCGCTTTGGTGTAGAAATAATAATATGGATTAACTTAGATAAAGCAGGGGCTTGCGAGGAAGGGCA
>CAYZOZ010000040.1:0-12144 GCA_964480295.1 uncultured Phascolarctobacterium sp. | reverse complement strand
CAAAAACAATTATACTCTTACTTGAAGTCCGAGGTCAAGTTTAAGACAATAAAATAACCGTGCCGAATTTCTCGACACGGTTATCATTAATTATTTGAGCAATTCACGAACGATAGCATTAATTCGCTTGCCATCGGCACGACCCTTGGTCTTGCCCATCACAACAGGCATCACCTTACCCATATCCTTGGGACCAGTAGCGCCTACGGCAGCAATTACCCCTGCTACGATGGCTTTCAGTTCGTCATCACCGAGAGCTTCAGGAAGATACTTCTGCAAAACAGCGATTTCCTCCTTAGCTTGGGCAACCAATTCCTCGCGACCAGCTTTTTGGAACTCCTCCAAAGAGTCTTGACGCATTTTAACCTCTTTCATCAGGACAGCCAGAACCTCATCATCAGTGAGCTCCTTTTTGTCGTTGATTTCAATGTTTTTAATACTAGCTCGTACCATGCGGATAACGGACAAGCGCAGCTTGCCTGCTTCGCGATCCTTCATAGCCTGCTTCATATCTGCAGTCAATTGGTCTTTTATAGACATACAGCCCGCCTCCAATTATCTGGTTTTACGTTTTCTGGCTGCTTCGGATTTTTTCTTACGGGCAACGCTCGGTTTTTCATAATGCTCGCGTTTTCTTACCTCAGAAAGAATGCCTGCCTTTTGGGTTGCTCTTTTAAATCTGCGCAGTGCGCTGTCTAAAGTTTCATTCTTGCCAACTTTAATTTCTGCCATCTGTTCTCCCTCCCTCCACACACTTAGGGAAGTGTATATGCAAATTAAGTTTTTAGCCGCTTGCGCCTAAAAACACTTACTGAACCATTATACAGGAAAAGACAATCATTGTCAAGAATTTCAGCACGGAGGCCAACCCAATACTTTACCGCCGATCACGTGAATATGTAAATGCTTAACGGTTTGACCACCGTCATCACCAGTGTTAATCACCACGCGGAAGCCCTTTTCTGCTATACCAGTCTTTTCCGCGATTAGCTTCACCTTGCCCAGCATATAAGCCACCAGCTCAGGATCTGCGGTAGTGACGTTCGCCGTATGCTCCTTCGGCAGAAGCAATACATGCACCGGTGCCGCCGGAGCGACATCGTTGATAGCGATCATCCTCTCATCCTCATATACCTTAGTAGAAGGAATCTCTCCCTTGATAATCCTACAAAAAATACAATCCTCTGACATCATTATCCCTCCTCTCATCCTATTCTATTGAAAAATAATTCTATGTATTTTCTATAAATCCTGCCTACGGCAATGCAAAACAGAAATTTATTTTTCCGCCAGCTCACCAAGTAGCCAATCGTTCTGCACTCCGGTCAAGCGCACGCGCCTAATCTCGCCTGCCAGCTCGTCGCCTCCCTTGACCACCACGCGCAGATACGGACCGCAAAGTCCCTCCATCTCGCCAGCATCCACCGGCTGCTCGAAAAGTACCTCCTCGGTCCTGCCCACCATGCTCGCCAACAGCTCGCGATGCAGTTTCGTATCCAGCTCGCCCAAGCATGCAGCTCGCCGCGATTTAACGCCTTCATCCACCTGCTCCGGCATCACCGCGGCAGGCGTACCCTTGCGCTGCGAATAAGGGAAGATGTGCATCTTCGCGAAGCCGCATCGCTCCGCGAAACGCATCGTTTCCGCGAAGTCCTCCTCCGTCTCGCCGGGGAAGCCCACGATAACGTCCGTCGTCACCGCCACATCCGGCACCAGCTCGCGGATTTCCTGCAAAAGCGCGGTGAATTTCGCCGTATCATACGGTCTGTGCATCGCGCGCAAAATCTTATCGCAACCGCTTTGTAGCGGCAAATGCAAATGCTTGCACAGGCGCGGCTCCTCCGCCATCAGACGCAACAGGCGCGGCTCGACCTCCACGGACTCCAAGCTACCCAAGCGCAGACGCTGCACGCCCTCCACGCTCAAGGCGGCTTGTACGGCATCATAAAGCGTCACGTGCTTGCCCTCCTTCGCCAGCTCCTTACCGTAACAACCAAGATGAATGCCAATCAGCACGATTTCCTTATAGCCGGCGGCGACCAGCTTGGCAGCCTCCTGTCTAATACCATCCAAACTGCGACTGCGCAACGGACCGCGCGCGTAGGGAATAATGCAATAGGTGCAGTACTGATTGCAGCCCTCCTGAATTTTGAGGAAGGCACGCGTTCTGTCCGTCACCGTGCCCACGCCCAGCTCCTCGAACCTCGTGTCCACGGTCATCTGCTGCACGTTATCCAAAATCGTATGCTGCTTCTGCGCCAAGGCCTGCTCGACCAGCTCCACAATGCGCCCGCGCTCCTGCGTGCCGATGATAACGTCCACGCCCTCAATCGCACGCACCTCCTCCGCCGCTGTTTGAGGATAGCAGCCCGTAACGACGATCAGCGAAAGCGGATTATGACGCACGGCGCGATTGATGATCTGTCTGGATTTACGCTGCCCAGTATTGGTGACCACGCAGGTATTGATCAGATAAACGTCCGCCTGACTGCCGAACTCCACCACCTCGTAGCCCGCCGCGAGGAAAATACCCTCCATGCTGGCGGTATCGGACTGATTAACCTTGCAGCCCAAGGTATAAAAAGCTATCTTCTTCATCTATGCTTAATCTCCTAAATCTCCTGTTTCATAAAAAATCGCACTGATGGCGACTAGGCCTGCCGTTTCCGCGCGCAAAATGCGCTTGCCCAGGCTTACGGGCACCGCGCCCGCGCCACGTGCCGCGTCCAGCTCGCCCTCGCTGATGCCGCCCTCGGGACCGATAATCAAAAGTAAGCTGCTGATGCCGCCCTCCGCCTCCGCGGAGCGCAACGCCTGCTTCAGGCTCAGACGATCCTCGCACTCATAGGCAATGATCCGCGTTTGGCAATCACAGCTCGCTAGCATCGCGTCAAAGCTCATCACTGGCTGCACCTGCGGAATCAGGTCGCGCTTGCTTTGCTTGGCCGCGCTTTCGGCGATCTTCTGCCAACGCTCGACCTTCTTCTGCGCCTTCACGCCCTCCAAACGCACCACGGAATGCTCCATAGCCACCGGAATGACGCTGTAAGCGCCCATCTCCACGGCCTTTTGGATGATGAAGTCCATCTTTTCGCCCTTCGCCAAGCCCTGCGCCAAAATCAAACGCACACGCGGCTCGTGACTCTCCGCCAGCCTCTCCAAGCAGCGCACGCTCACGCGCTCGCCATCGATCGCGCTTATCTCCGCCAACGCGCTTACGCCGTCATCGCTCACGATTTGCAAACGCGCGCCGATCTGCATCCTCAGCACCCTGCTGATATGCCTTGCATCCACGCCCTCAATCGTCATCTCGTCATTATATAATTGCGGTACGAAAAATCTATGCATAATTGCTCCTGCCCTATGCCTTCACGAACTGCATCACTACCCAGCCGCCGCGATGATCCACCGCGTCTAGGCGCAAGCCCTCGCGCACGGCAGCCGCCTCGACATCATCCATACGCTCCTCGATAATACCGCTCGCCAAAAAGTAACCGTCATCCTTGAGCTTACCAGGAATATCGGGCAAAAGCATGATGATGATATCGGCAATAATATTGGCAATAATCACATCCGCTTGACCTTCCGTGCCATGGAGCAAATCGCCCTCGCGCACCTCGATCTTCTCCGCCAAATGATTATGCTGAATATTCTCCCGCGCCACACGCACAGCCACGCCGTCGATGTCGACCGCCTTAACCTCGCGTGCGTCGCACAGAGCTGCCGCGATCGCCAAAATGCCGCTGCCGGTACCCACGTCGAAAACGGTAGCCTCCGGCGTCATAATTTTTTCCAAGCGCTCCATCATCATATTAGTGGTATGATGCGTACCCGTGCCGAAGGCCATGCCGGGATCGATCTCGATCACCCGCTCTCCCTCCTGCGGCGCGTACTCCTCCCAGCTTGGTTTAATCACCAAATGCTTACCAACGTGCGTCACATGAAAATATTGCTTCCATTCATTCGCCCAATCCTGCTCGGACACCCTGCGAAAGCGCGTGTTACCGAAGCGGTAATTACCGATGCGCTCCTCCACCGCCGCCAGCTCCCGCTCTATATTCTCAAGGCGCGCCGCTAGCTTCTCGTCATCGGCGTAATAGGCGCTCACCGTGACGATCTCCGTATTTTCCTGCTCCGGAATATCGCACAGCTCCCAAGTGCCGCTCGCGCGCAAATTATTAATAAGCTGCGGATCCTCGATCGCCACTCCCTTGGAGCCTGCCTCCGTCAAAATTTCGGCAACCGCCTCCACCGCCTCATGCGTCACGGCAACGTTTACCTCTAGCCAACTATTATTTTCCTTATCAGACATTCCTCATGGGCTCCTTTCACGATAGCATTCTTCCCAAGCCGCGCTTCCTACTCTAATATTCTTTTATTTTACCACGTTACTAGCTAAATTGTCATTATCAACCTCGCCCTTTTCTACTTTATCAATATCTATACGCGCAAACAATGTACATTTTTATTTTAGCTTTTCCCACATATAAAAGCTAAGGACCACAGGAGCTTATGCGGCCCTCTGTGATCCTCTCGTAAATTCTATTTATTTTTCTACTGCTTATACCCATGCCACAGCTTCAAAATCCTTTTGATATCCCTCTTATTTAAAAAGTACGTATTACTCCACGGATTAATTATTAAGCCGTCCACCTCACTTGTCAACGCGGCCTGCAAAACATCCTCGATATTAACCAAAAAGGTCGTATATTCTCTTCCCTTCATTTGCTCATCACTCGAAGTGAAGGCAATATTCCACTTTCTTCCGTCAGGTCCGCCCAATGCCGCCATGCTAATCTCCAAACGATCTATTTCATCAAGCAGCATCGGCACCAACAGTTTTCCCTTCTCCGCCATTCTGAATACCATGCTTTCATCAAAATATGCCTCTGCCCACGAATTATTACGCTTTTTCAATTGCTTGATCGCATATTCTATGACGACGTTATCATTATTATCATCACTCTGCGTCCGCCGTTCGCGCAGCCTATCAAAGCGCTCCAGCACCTCGCGCATTTCACCCGATATCCGCGCAAAACACTCATCGCGCAAGGCGTCAGGCACTCCATAAAAGGCTTCAGCGACCGAGCCGGCAATGCAAGCCAAGGTGTCGGTGTCCCCGCCCAAGGAAACCGCCGTACGAATGACGTCCTCAAAATTCTCACCCTCATAAAAAGCACGCAGCGCCGCCGGCACCGTTTTCTGACAGCTCTCATCATGAACGTTCTTCCTACGAATCTCATCGCAGGAGGCAGTCAAATCGTAAGAAAACTCGCGCGTGATATACTCCATAATATCATCCTTGCTATAGCCGCGTTGCGACAGGAAAATCGCGGCAGCGATCGACTCCGCGCCCTTAACGCCCTCACTATGATTATGCGTGATTTCCGCCGTATAGCGCGCCACCCTGCGCGTCGTCACCATGTCGTCAAACAACCAGCCCACCGCCGAAACGCGCATCGCTGAACCGTTGCCATAGCTGTTATACGGTCCTTGGATATTGCCGATCAGCCAGCGGCAAAACCTTCCGCCATAGCCCGCATGCGGATATTTCAAGCCCCAAGCGCGCAGGCTATCAGCCAAGATCCTTTTCAGGCTCTTCTCCTCCAGGTCGTCCGCCCGCAAAAGCGCATCGGCGACTGCAATCGACATCACGCTGTCATCGGTAAAATGACTTCTGGCGCTAAACAAGGGAAAATCCTTCGTTTTGTCGCCTCTATTAAATTCATAGGGGGAACCGATAATATCACCTAAAATTGCTCCGTACATAATTGCCTCCTTCTTGCACCCCAGCCTTGCTCCAAGAACGCTTACGCTCTGAGTGAAGCTTAGGTACTCCTTATAATGCTTACATTATAGCACATTCCCCCAGTGCGCAGGTCGCCCGTTAGGCGACAAATAGCAAAAGGCGGTACAGCCTAAGCCATACCGCCTTGTAAAATATTTATTTATGCTTTACGCACTAGCGCCTTATTGCACGATAGCGTTCAAATCACCGACAGCGTGCGTTACGTCCTTAACCGCCGACAGCAGCGCCAAGCGATTATTCTTCACCTTAGCGTCGTCGACCATGACCATAACGTCATCGAAGAATTTATTGATCGGAGCCACCAGCTTCGTAGCCTCGCCCAAAACAGCCGTGTAATCGTACTTCACGCCCGCTGCCAGAACCTCCTTGCTAGCCTCGACGGTCGCCTTATGCAGAGCGACCTCCGCCTCCGCCTCAAAGAGCTGCGGATTGATAGCCGTCTCCTCCTCGATCTTCTTGCACAGGTTAGCGACACGAGTAGCAGCCTGAATCAACGCCGGAGCCTCCTCGCTGCCTACGAAGGCGTTCAGTGCTACCGCACGAGTGTGCAGATCCGCGAAGTCGTCATTGCGCTCCTCCGCCAGCACCGCGTCAACCACGTCATAGCGAATACCCTGATCGATCAGCATATTACGCAGACGCTGCTTCATAAATTCAGCGATCTGCGGTACCAGCTTACCTGTCTGCTCGGGCGCGATGTTCAGCAGATACAAGCTACCGGCGATTACCTTATACAGGGAAATGTGGTAATCCGCCGCCAAAAGAATATTGATAATACCCAAAGCCTGACGACGCAACGCGTAGGGATCCTGCGAACCAGTCGGTGCCAAGCCGCGGCTGAAGGTAGCACAAATATTATCCAGCTTATCAGCAATGCCGACAATGCGACCGATCGTGCTCTGCGGTAGCTCGTCACCAGCAAAGCGCGGCAGATAATGCTCGTAAATGCCCGTTGCGACCTCGGGAGCCTCGCCGTCAAGCTTAGCGTACTCGCGTCCCATAACGCCCTGTAGCTCGGTAAACTCAACTACCATGCCGGTAACCAAATCGCACTTAGACAGCAGCGCCGCGCGCTCTAGCTTCTCCTTATCGACCTTAGCGTTAATCGCCAAAGCCAGCATACCGGCAGCCTGTACCAAGCGCTTGCTCTTATCCTGCATATTGCCCAAGCCCTCCTGGAAGGAAACGGTTTTCAGCTTCTCCAGTCGATCAGCCAGCTTCTGCTTGCGGTCCTCGTTGAAGAAGAACTCGGCATCGCTCAAGCGGGCACGCAGCACGCGCTCGTTACCATGGGCTACGACCTCGAGATGCTCCCTGCCACCGTTGCGCACGGTGATGAATTTATTCAACAAAGAGCCGTCCTCCGCCATAACGGGGAAATAACGCTGATGATCGCGCATCGGCGTAATAATACACTCCTTCGGCAGCGCGAGGAATTTCTCCTCAAACACGCCGCAAAGAGCGGTCGGCCATTCAACGAGGTAATTTACCTCCTCCAGCAAATCCTCGTCGATCTCCACGTGTCCGCCCTCGGCAACGCCCAAATCAAGCACCTGCTGACGAATGAGCTCGCGACGCGCATCCTGATCGACCATGACGAAATTGTCATAAAGAGTTTTTTCATAAGCATCGGCGGAAGGAATCTCCACAACTCCTTGGGAGCCGATAACGGCGGATGCCACGCTGTTCTTCACCCTGCTGGCAGCCTTATCGAAAACGGCCTTAGCGGCATCCAATACGGAATCATGCTCCTTGGCAGCCTCCATTGCGGAAGGACGCAGGAAGCGATGACCGCGACTGAATTTGCCAGACTTCACGCCGGTGATTTCCACGGGAACGACCTCGCTACCGAAAAGCGCCACCAGCCAACGAATCGGACGCACGAATTTGAATTCATGATCCGCCCAGCGCATATTCTTGGGGAAATTCAAGCCAGTCAAAATATCGCTCAGCAGACCGGGCAGCAAATCCTTAACCGGAGCACCTGCCAAATGCTTGATCGCGTAAATATAATTGTCGCGTACCACGAGCTCCTTCACGTCCACGCCCTGACCGCGAGCAAAGCCCAAGGCCGCCTTAGACGGAGCGCCGTTGACGAAGGCGATCTTCGCGGAAGGTCCCTTCGCCTCCACGGTGCTATCGGCCTGCGCCTCGGCAACGCCTTCGGCTATAAAGGTCATGCGACGCGGCGTGCCGTAAACCTTCACGCCAGCATAGGGAATGCGTAGCTCCGCCAGCTTCTTTTCAGCCAGCTCCTGTAGCTGTGCCAAAATGCCGGGCATAAACTTCGCGGGAATTTCTTCGGTACCGATTTCAAAAAGTAATTTTTCCATTATTTATTCTCCCCTTTCTTCAGCAGCGGGAAGCCCATTTTTTCACGCTGTTCCACATAAGCGTTCGCGCACAGACGCGCCATCGCGCGCACACGGCCGATATAGGCGGTACGCTCGCTTACGCTGATCGCGCCACGGGAATCCAAAAGATTAAAGGCATGGGAGCATTTCAGCACGTAATCATATGCCGGACGAATATAGCCCAGCTCGATTACGCGCTTAGCCTCTGCCTCGTATTTATCGAACAAATCAAAGAGCAGCGCCGTATCGGCGATTTGGAAATTGTAGTAGGATTGCTCCACCTCGTTGGTGTGGAAGAAGTCGCCATAGGTAATATCGTCAACCCATTGAATATCGTAAACGTTCTCCACGCCCTGAATATACATCGCCAAGCGCTCCAAGCCGTAGGTAATCTCTACGGTTACTGGCTTTACGTCAATACTACCCACCTGTTGGAAATAGGTAAATTGGGTGATTTCCATGCCGTCGAGCCAAACCTCCCAGCCTAGGCCCCACGCGCCCAAGGTTGGGGATTCCCAATTATCCTCTACGAAACGGATATCATGCTCCTCCTGATGAATGCCCAGCTCTGCCAAGCTTTGCAGGTACAGCTCCTGAATATTCTCCGGAGAAGGCTTTACGATAACCTGAAATTGATGATGCTGGAACAGACGGTTCGGGTTATCGCCATAACGACCGTCCGCCGGACGACGGCTCGGCTCCACATAGGCTACGCGCCAAGGCTCAGGACCGAGTACGCGCAAAAAAGTGGACGGGTTCATGGTGCCTGCGCCCTTTTCGATGTCGTAGGGCTGCGCCATGATGCAGTTCTGCTCAGCCCAGAATTTTTGCAACTTCAAAATAATTGTTTGAAAATCCATGTTCTGCCTCCTATATATTGTTACCAAGACGAAAACAAAAAGCACCTCCGCCCCGTAACAGAAATGTTACAGGGACGAAGATGCTACCAATGCGTGCTCCGCGGTTCCACCCTGCTTGACTGCCACAGCAGTCCGCCTCAATCCATATAGCTTTACAGCTCCAAAGCGCCTTCACCCGCCCTACCGTCTTACACTATCACGGCTCGCTTAGCTTGCAGGCTACTCCTCTTCTTCTCAGCTTAACATTTAGTATAGTAAAATACAGGATTTTTGTCAAGAAAATCAAAAAAGAAACTCGCTGCTGCTGATATTTTATTGCAAATATGTTACAATAAATACTCGGGTGCCGCGCACCCAGGCAAAAAGCAATTTTCGGGGGAGGCCTATATGCATCAATATCTTTTTTATATCGGCGATTTTCCCATACGCATGTATGGTTTGATTTTATGTACGGCGATTTTCTTAGCGACCGCCACCGCCTATTTTTTAGCTAAGCAAGACGGACGCTGGCACCAGCACGTTTTGGACATCGGCATCTATGGCGGCTTCGCTGGTCTGATCGGCGGACGGCTTTGGGACGTATTCTTCTTCGATTGGGAATATTACAGCGAGCATCTGCTGGAAATCCCCTTCGTCTGGCAGGGTGGCATGGCGGTGCAGGGCGGTATGCTGGCGGGCATCGCCGCAGGCATCGCCTACTGCAAGCTCCACGACATCGATTGGGTGACCTTCGGCGACATCGTATCGCCCTCCCTGCTGATCGGTCAGGCAATCGGACGCATGGCCAACCTGCTCAACGGCGATGCCTTCGGTACGCCGACGGGCGGCAGCTTCGGCATTCTTTACCCCGAGGGCACGCTGGCGTACAAGACCTATGGCAGCGCGCCACTATGGCCAGCGGAGATTTGGGAGGGGCAGCTCGACGTCGTTATCTTCGCCCTGCTCCTGCTCTTTCGCACCACAAACCACGCACGCGGTCAGGCGCTGTGCATGTACGGTATGCTCTACTCCGTCGTGCGCTTCTTTTTGGAAATGCTGCGCGGCGACTATGCCGAGCCCTGGCTTTTAGGCTTAAAATCCGCACAGGCGACCAGCCTCGGCTTCTTCATCATCCTACTCGTGCTTTTCTGCTACTGCGGCTGGCGCGACAAACGAATGCATACCAAAGCACCAACCATGAAAAAGAACGCGCGCAAAAAATAAACGCTAAAGGGTATTGACAAGCAAGGATTATTCCGCTATAATATCAATGTTGCTTGAAACAAGCACGTATGGCCTCGTAGCTCAGCTGGATAGAGCGTTTGACTACGAATCAAAAGGTCGCAGGTTCGAGTCCTGCCGGGGTCACCAATTAGAGATCAGCTCTGCGTAAGGCAGAGCTTTTTTTATGGAAAAATATTCACGCCACATCAACATCAAACACCACCTTATTTACGAGGTCTATGTGGACGCATTACGAGGACTGAAACGAAGTCGTTCCGCCTACGCTGGAAAAATAATGATTTATGTAGTATAATGGTAGAAGTTTTATTTAGGTTAGTAAAAAGAAGGAGGAATAATGCATATGCTCAATACGAATAGCCGACTGCGCAGCTTGGTGACGCTCATCTGCGCGGCGTGTCTATTAGTGCCGGCATCTGCCTCCGCTAAAAAGCTCACACTATTATACGTTCCCTTGGACAATCGCCCAGTCTGCATGGATTACGTTAAGCAAACCATGGAGGCAGCCGATTGCAAAATCATTCTCCCGCCAGAAAAATATATCGCCTCCAACGAGCATGACGGCAATCCAGAGGGCATCTGGGATTGGCTTTCCACCAAAGCTCCCAAAGCGGACGCGGCGGTCATCAGCACCGACAGCCTGCTTTACGGCGGCTTGGTCGCCAGCCGCACCCATTATACCGATAAAAAGCTGCTGAGCGAACGTCTGGAGCGTCTTTCCGCGCTCAAGGCGGCGCTCCCGATCAAGCTCTACGCCTTTTCCACCATCATGCGCACTCCCCGTGCCAGCAAGGGACGCGTAGAGCCAGCCTATTACAGCACGCTCGGTCCGAGCATCTTCGCCTACAGCCAGCTTGCCGATAAAAAGGATCAGGGCAAGCTCTCCCCCGTAGAGCAGCTAAAGCTACAGGCCATGGAGCGTAATCTGCCCCAGGCAGAGCTAAGCGATTGGCTTGGCAGACGCGCAAAGAATTTGCAGCTTAACAAAGAGCTGATCCGCATGACGCGCAACAATAAATTTCACTATCTCGCAATCGGCAAGGACGACAACGCCACGCTTTCGGCAACCCATATGGAGGCGCGCAAGCTGAGTATGGACAGCTTCGATATGCCTGCCGACGAGCTGCAAATACTTGACGGTGTCGACCAGCTCGGCCTGCTCCTGCTCCTGCGCGCCTATAACGAGACGCAGGGACTCAAGCCCTCCATCTACACGCTGTATAACGAGGGAGCGGCGGGTAGCACCCTGCCCCAATATAGCGACGAACGCCTACAGGACTCCGTGCCGCGACAAATCATCGCTGCCGGAGCGGTTCAGACGAACGCGCCACAAAGTGCCGACCTAATTCTCGCGCTCAACTCCCCTGCCGACGGTATCGTGAAGGATTCCACAGCCGACGACAACAAATTCTTCGCCTCCATGAGCAATAAGCGCTTTGCCGAAAAATTGCAAGACGAGCTAAACGCGGGACGAAGCGTCTCGCTTGCCGACATCAGCTACTCCAACGGCGCAGACAACGGCTTCATGCAGCTTTTAGCTCAGGGAGATACGCTGCCCCGCCTAACTGCCTACAACGGCTGGAACACCGCCGACAACGCGATCGGCTTCGCTATCGCGCAGGGACTGCTTGCCAAGGCGATGCCCGAACGAGAGAGGGAAAGGCTTCTGCGTATACGCCTGATCGATGATTGGTTCTACCAAAGCAACGCCCGCCGTCTGATCAGCGAGGAGCTGGAGGCGCGCAACCGCGAGGAGCTGAAATACGATCTCGGCAATGTCGAAAAGGAGGTTCTACCCACCGCGACGCAGGAATGTCAACAACTTTCCGAGCAATACGCCTTCACCAAAGGAATTAAATATCAGCTCAGCTTTCCTTGGAACCGACTTTTCGAAGTCAAC
>CAYZOZ010000039.1:0-12188 GCA_964480295.1 uncultured Phascolarctobacterium sp. | reverse complement strand
TGCCGTCATTGGCGGCGAAGCAGACCGTGGCAACTGCCATGGTTAGGAGCGTGGTCAGTAAAAAAATAAATTTCTTCATAAAGCACCTCGCTTTTATAAAATGAACTATTAACGTACCCTAGGTTGGGCTACAGGCGTTCTTGAAAACCTGTACTATTATTATACTACAAATCATTTACTTTGAAAACCGAAATATTTTTGACAGATTGATATTTAGTGTTTTTTATGTTTACGAGCATGATAATCTTTTAGAGCTTCGTCGCAAGCGGAGCAGGCTGCGAGGCGAGAAATATACACGGATAGCTTGACAGGAAGGGACGCTATGAGTATAATATTAATGTTGTCGCTTTGACAGCCTTTGATTCACTAGCTCAGTCGGTAGAGCACCTGACTTTTAATCAGGGTGTCCGGGGTTCGAATCCCCGGTGGATCACCAACGCAAATAACCGTCCGTATTGCTACGGACGGATTTTTTTATGCCTGCGAGCGATGCTTAGAGTACCTTTTGCAGAAGGCTGAGGACGTTGCGGTGCGTGAGCTTCGCGATCGTGTCATCGGAGTATTTGGTTGCCAGATATTCCACCAGCGGCGCGTAGTCCTGCACGCCCTGAATATTATAGGGCGGGTGGCTGATGCCGTCGAAGTCGCTGCCGAAGCCTAAATGCTCGTCATTGCCCATGATGTTTAGCATATGGTCGATGTGGCGGTAAACGCTTTCGATGCAGGCCTTGTTATAGTCCTCCTCCAAAAATTGACCGGCGAAGGTTATGCCGATCAGTCCGTCGTTTTCGTTGAGCGCTTTGATTTGCTCGTCCGTTAGATTGCGCGGATGGGGGCAGAGCGCCTTGGCGTTGGAATGGGTGGCGATGATGGGCTTGGAGCTGACCTCCAGTACGTCCCAGAAGCCTGCGGGAGCCATATGGGATACGTCGACTAGCATACCCAGTCTGTTCATTTCGGCGACTACCTGCCGCCCAAAGACCGTCAGACCGCCGCCGCTACATTCCTCATTGACACCGTCGGCGATGTCGTTGCGGTTGCTCCAAACGAGCGTCATGGCGCGCAGCCCCAGCTCGTACAGACAGCGCAGCGCCTCCAGGCTGCCGTCGATCGCGCCGCCCTCCTCGATGGCGAGCAGGGTGGCGACCTGATGGTTTAGCGCGTCGGCAGCGTCCGCCTTAGTGCGGATTTGCAATAGATCAATGCCTGCCGCGCGCACCTTGCGAGATTCCTGCAGGTATTTATCGAGCAGCTTGAGCGTGTAGCGCAGACCGCCGTAATAGCGATATTCCGGGGTGGGCACGTAAATGGCGCAAAATTGCAGACCGCCGCCGAGCGCGAGCTGGCGCTTGATGTCGAAGTGTTGCTCGTTGCTGTAGAGGTCGGCGTTCTTTTTATATAATTCCGTCAGGGTGTCGCAATGACAATCACAAATATACATAATTTACCTCCGAATACAAAGCAGCAGTCACAGGGCGCGACTGCTGCGATTTTTTGTGTTTAGGGCTTAATAGCCGGTGTAGTAGAAGAAGAAGGTCATGCCGAGCGTAACGATCATCGCGCCCATCATGGGGATGAAGGTGCGCTTAATCAGGTCGAAGGAGGATACGCCGCCCATGCCCGACGCTACGACGATAACCGCGGTGATCGGCGAGCAGTTACGCATGATGGAGGCGGCAAAGTGCATCGGCAGCAGCATGAGTACGGGGTGCAGACCGGTCGCGGAGGCAACCGCGGGCGTGAGTGCCGCGAAGGCGAAGAAGGGCGCGTTACCGGAGCCCATAACGATGGCGGAGCCAGCGATAATGGCTACCATGACCAGCATCATCGCCATAGGACCGAAGCCCAGTCCCTGGCTGCCATCGATCATAGCCTTGATCGTACCCAAGGAGATGAGGCCCTTGGCGAAGGTTTGACCGGCGATGATCAGGGTAACGACGTTTGCCATTTGCAGTCCTAAGCCGTCGAAGAAGGTTTGGATGTCGTCCAGAACTCTTTTGGCATCACGCCAACGGATATATTCGCAAACCACGCCGATGAACAGGCCGATGAACATGGCCATGACGATATTCATTTTGATCCAGGTGATCCAAAGCGAGCTGAACGCGAGGATCAGGGACAGGGGAATGACGGGGAGAATCGCGTAGAAGGCGGGGGCGGTATCTGCCTCGTCCCTTACGGCCTCGACCTCCATGGGCTTTACGACGTGACCGTCGCGCTTATCCATATATTTTTGCGTTAGATAGTGCAGAATGCCGACTACGACGAAGGCTACGGCGACGATGGGCACCTGATAATGGCTCCAGTAGAAAACGGGATCAACGCCCGCGGTTTCGGCGGAGAGAATGGTGCCGGTATCGCTCGGACTCCAGTCGAAGCAGAGCGTAGTGGCAACGGCGGCGGTCGCGGAGAGGCGACTTACGCCCAAGCCGATCAGAATCGGGAACATGGTCACCATCAGCAGCATCGCCAAGCCAGAGGCGCTGTTGATGCACAGGCCGATGCACATACCCACGATCCAGGTGGCGCTCATAACGATATAGGGGGATTTCAGTGCCAGCAGGGGTTTGATCGTGAGGCGTACCAACGCACGGGACGCGCCGATCTTATCCATGTACTTGGCGAACGCGCCGACGGACATAATGTTCAAGCCGAGCTTGCCCGCCGTACTGCTGAGCGTGGAACGAATGAACTCGAAGGCATCGAAGAACATCAGACCAGTGGATGCCTTAGGCCCTAAAATTTGACCATAGCCCAAAATGGCTGCCAGCCACATCATGATCATGCCGCCCAAAAAGAGGACGGGCTGGGGTTTGTACTTTTTGTAGATCATATAGCCTACCCAAAAAGTAACTACTGCGGAAATAACTACTCCCATTTACAACATCCTTTCATAATTTAGAAATGATAATATATTTAGTTACCGCATATTATATCATAAGTGCCCATAATATCGCAATAAGAAAATCTGCCCCTCGGAAGATTCCGAAGGGCAGAGGTGTTTTTTAGGTGTAAAAAGTCAGTTATTATTGTTTAATGCTTGGAGGGCATGAGTAACGTAAAGGCTTTGGATTGTATGATAGCGTCCGATACCGTTGAGATGACCGGTCGTCGTGATGCCGCGCGCCTCGATCTGCGATTTCCAGCTTTCCGGAGCATCGCCATACATATCGTTATTGGCATGATCTCCCGCCACAACCATGAGGGGATAAAGGTGGACGTGGCGATAGCCGCGCTTATCGAGCTGCGTCAGCACGGAGGCGAAATTCGGCAGATCGTCGTCCTCCACCGTACCGATGATCACGGGCGCGTGCAGTCTGTCGAACTGCTCCTGCAAGCGGACATAGGTGCTGTGGTGCGCCGTGAGATTATGCGCGGTGCCATGCCCCATCAGCACGATGCCGTCCTCTTGAGGGAGCTTGGGCAGCTGCTCGAGCATCGCTTGAGTGAGCAGACGATAATCCTCGTCCTCGCTAATCAAGGGGCGACTGACGGAGATCTTCTTAAATAGCGGCAGGTACTTATCCCTGGTCGCCGCGATCTTTTCCGTAAATTCCACGCCGTTGATTAGGTGGGTGGGCTGGAGAAGCACCTCCTCGTAGCCAGCGACAGCCAGCTTGTCGAGGGTGGTTTCCAAATCATCGATCAGAATGCCGCGGTCGGCAAGACGCTTGCGGATTATTTTCGAGGTAAACGCGCGATATTGGTCATAGGCGGGGAAGGCATTCGCCAATGCCGTTTCAATACCGCCGATATCCTTAATGCGTGTTTCATCGAATGTGGAACCGAAGCTAACTACGACTAATGCCTTTTTACTCATTTGCCTTCACCTACATTTTATTTTGCTTGCAAAGCCTCCCAAGCCTGCTCTGCTCTTTCAGCAAAGATTTTTTGGATGGCTTCGTTTTCACCCAAGCCGTGGATGTACGGAGTTACCTTGAAGCCTTCCTTCTCCAGAATGGACTTGAAGGAATCGGGCTCGTCACCTGCCATATCGTTGTTGGCATGATCGCCGGCAACCATCATCAGCGGCATCAGGGTTACGTTCTTAATGCCCTTTGCCTTCAGCTGCGGAATAACGGTGTCCAGATGCGGCCAGCCCTCTACGGAGAAGATCAGCGCGTTGCTCAAGCCCAGCTCGTTCAGGCGGTTCTGCATTACGGAGTAGTAAGCGTTCGCCGGATGCGGAGTGCCGTGAGCCATGATCAGAACGCCGTCCTTTTTACCCATCTGCGGGAATTGGGTGCTCAGAGCCTTCATGGTTTCCAAAATATCGTCATCCTGATCCTCTTGACCTTGGTAGTACATCAGAGGAGTGCCAAAGGTAGTTTTTTTGAAGTCGTTTTTATGTAATTGATATACTGCATCCTTATAAGCATATTCTATGCCGGGGATAATGTCAAGAGTGGTCATGGCAACGCGGCTGTAGCCTTCGGCCTTCAGCTGAGCGATCGCTTCCTCGGGAGTCGGATAGGTGATGCCTTCCTTAGCCTTAATGCGGTCGATGATGATATGGGAGGTGAAGGCGGTTACAACCTTTACTCCGGGATGAGCGGCTTGGATAGCTTCAACAGCCTTGTTAATGGTCTTTTCGCGGCTGTCCTTGAAGGTGGTGCCGAAGCTCATAACGAGGATGGCGTCCTTGTCGGGCAGGTTAGCCAGTTCGGCGTTAACATTGGTCTTTACGCCGATTTGGGTGGCCATCAAAAGAGCTGGGGTAGCGTCCTTAACCTCATCGCTCAGCTGATAAGCGGCATGGGAGGTTGCCGCAAAGCCCAGTAATGCGGCACAGGTCATAGAAGCTGCTGCAAATTTTTTCAAAGATTTCATAGTACACACTCCTCAAACAAGTATTTTGATTACGTAAAATGAGATAAGGTAGATAGCGGTCTAAATTAACTCACATCCTAAATTATAGCACGAATAAATGAGATGTCAAGCATAATGAGAATTATTTTCATTAAGATACCTAAGCTGATATAAACCAGCGCGATAAAAAGCTCCGAAGGGCCTCGCAAGCGCCCTCGGAGCGGTGAATCGATTTATTTTTTAATTAAGGATTTTATGAAGTCCTTGGCAGAGCGCTATTTCAGCTGTGCCTTGATGCCGGCAAAGGTTTCCGGACTGATGATATGCTCGATGCGACAGGCATCCTTTTCGGCGATTTCTGGATCAACGCCGAGATTTTCGGTGATGAAGCGTGTGAGCGTCACATGACGGTCGTAGACGGCTGTGGCCTTCTTCAAGCCTTCCTTCGTGAGAATGATGGAGCCATCGGGATTCATGGTGATATAATTATCCCGTTTTAAAATGCTCATGGCGCGACTGACGCTGGCCTTGGTGAATTGCATATCCTCGGCAATATCAATGGAGCGCACGCTGCCGTTTTTTTGCGTTAAAACAAGGATCGTTTCTAAATAATTTTCGCCTGATTCAAGTAGCGGCATAGGAAAGCCTCCCCTAAATAGAGTGTAGATTGATCTTACATAGTGAAATCAACCTACTTTTTCCTATTTTATCATATTTTATCGTATCAGTCACTAGCAGATAGTGTATAATAAGATAAATAATTACATGGAGGCTAAGATGCTGGAATTTATAACGGAATATGAAAGCGCCTGGGAGCGCTTGCAGAGGACGGAGAAGCCCGTAGTGCTTTACGGCATGGGCAATGCCGCCGATAAAATTTTGGATTGGTGTGCGGAGCACGGCGTACAGGTGCGTGGAGTGTTCGCCAGCGACGAGTTCGTGCGCGGACAAAGCTTTCGCGGCTTTACGGTGGAGCGCTATGACGCGCTAAAGGAGCGACTGGGCGAGGAGCTTTTCGTGGTGCTTGCCTTCGCCAGCGAGCGCCCAGAGGTTTTGGAGCGTTTCGCGGAGCTTGATCGGGAGCAGGAGGTGATCGCGCCGCATCTATCGCTTTTCGGCGGCGAGGAGACCGTAAGTAGGGAGTGGCTGGCGCGCTATGCCGATCGCTTGCGCTTGGTCTATAAGCATTTGGCGGACGAGCAGTCGCGGCGCGTGTTCGCCTGCACTTTGAACTATAAGCTCAGCGGGAAGCTTCGCTATTTATTGGAGTGTACCACGCGGCGGGAGGAGGATCTGCGCGAGCTGCTGCCCCTGACCGAGGACGAGGTATATATGGATTTGGGCGCGTATAACGGCGACACCGTGGAGGAGCTGGGACGCTTGACCGATTGGCGCTGGCAGCAGGTGATCGCGGTGGAGCCTGATCGGCGTAATTGCAGGAAGCTGCGCAGGCTGGCAGAGGAGCTGGGCGAGCGGGGCTTGCCTGTCGAGGTGCATGAGTGCGGCGTGTGGGAAAGCGAGGGCGAGCTGCGCTTTAGCGATAGCGGTGGCCGTCAGGCGACCTTCGTGGGCGCGGAGAAGAGCGTCGCCGCCGTGCGCACGATCGACGGACTGGCGGCGGGACGCGCTGTGAGCTATATCAAGATGGATGTCGAGGGGGCGGAAATGCAGGCGCTCGCGGGAGCTGTCGCTACGATTTGTCGTCATAAGCCCAAGATGTTCGTCGCCGTCTATCATTATGATTTGGATATTATTCGCTTACCAGAGATTTTGTGGTTCATGCTGCCACAATATAAGATTTATTTGCGCAAGCATCCCTATGTGCCAGCGTGGGAGATGAATCTGATTTGCCATGTTTAGCAGAGGGACACATTTTGTCCACGCAGGACAAAAATGGTCAAATGGCGTTCCGTGGTGGAATGTCTTTTTCATAAACGTAAATGTAACACAAAAACGTTAAACAATGTTAAACTTTTGTAAAGCGTAAGCAGGAGAAAACAGGGTAGCAGCGAATTTGTCTAATAAAGGTGTAGAATCTTTTTACACTGACGATGTGAACGCGCAAGCAGGCATGTCGTATCTCAATGAAGATAAGGAAAAAAGGAGTGTTTGTGAATGAAAAAATCTAAATGGATGCTCGGCGCAGCAGCAATGCTCGCATTATCCGTAGCATTAGCAGGCTGCGGCGGCGGCGACAAGAAGGCTGACAAGGCCGCAGGTGGCACTAAGGGCGAAATCATGGTATATACCTCTATTTACCCTGATATTATCGACAACATGTGTAAGCCTAACGTTGCTAAAGCATTCCCCGATATGAAGGTTAACTGGTTCCAAGGCGGTACCGAGAAGGTTATCACTAAGATCACCGGCGAGATCAAGGCTAAGAAGATCGCTGCTGACGTATTGATGGTTGCCGATCCTTCCTATTATCTGAAATTGGATGATCAAAAGCTGCTGCTTCCTTACAAGGCTAAAGAAGCCGACAAGCTGATCAATGATAAAGATCCTAACGGCGCATGGTATGCTGTTCGTGTTTGCAACATGATCATTGCCTATAACGGCGACAAGCTGAAGGCAGAGGACGCTCCGAAAACCTGGCAGGAGCTGACCGATCCGAAATGGAAGGGCAAAATCGCTATGCCTAACCCGATGCTGAGCGGCACCGCTTATGTAGCAGTAGGCGCACTGGCTGATAAATACGGCTGGGAATACTTCGACAAGCTGAAGGCTAACGGCATTCGCGTTGAAGAAGGTAACTCCGCTATTCAAAACAAGCTGCTGACTGGCGAATATGCCGCAGCTATGATTCTGGAAGAAAACATTCTGAAGCTTGCCGCAACCAAGAAGGAGCCTTTGAAGGTTTCCTATCCTAAGGACGGCGTAATTCAGGTTCCTTCCCCGATCGCTATCTTCAACACCACCAAGAACCCCGAGGGTGCTAAGGCAGTCGTTGATTGGTGGCTGAGCAAGGAAGGTCAGGAAGCAGTCGTTAAGGGCTGGATGCACTCCGTTCGTGGCGACGTTAAGGAGCCCGTTGGCGCACCTCCGACCAAACAGCTGACTGATGGCAAGATCAAGGTTGACTGGAGAAAGCTGGCCGACAACAATGCTCAGATCAAAGAAGAGTTCCGTAAGAGAGTTATGGACAAATAATCCATCCGTTTCCTAGTCTTTTTGTAAAATAACAGCTTTTAAGGACAAAACAGGGACGTTCTTCGCTCCCTGTTTTGTCTAATTTAAAATTAGCATTATACCCTATAAAGCTTTTAGGGAAGGAGAAAAATTACTTTCCATGTTATCACGTATCAACAGTAAAACAATCGTAATCTCACTGTCCGTCTTGCTGCTGCTCTATTTCGTAATTTTCCCGATGGGAATCTTGCTCTTTGACAGCGTTGTTAAGGACGGTGCCATTAACTTTGAAAATTATCGTAATGTGTATAGCGCGGATGTCAACTGGAAGGCCTTGACCAATACCGTTGAGCTTTCCCTGATGGTAATGATAGCCAGCGTTATCATTACGTTCCCGTTGGCTTGGTTGGTCGGCCGTACCGATATGCCCGGCAAGAAGGGCTTTCGCACGCTGCTGGTTTCCAGCTATATGATTCCGCCCTATGTGGGTGCGATCGCTTGGGTGCAGCTTTTGAATCCGAGCGTAGGCTATCTGAATAATATTTTTAAGTGGCTGTTTGGCTTACAGCAGGCTCCCTTCGATATTTACACCTTCTGGGGCTTGGCTTGGGTGCTGACGCTGTTCTATTCCCCGTTCGCCTTCATCACGATCTCCCGCGCTATGGAGAAGATGGATCCGACGCTGGAGGAGGCGGCACGCGTTTCCGGCGCTTCCCCGTTGCGTACCGTATGGGACGTTACTCTGCCGCTGATGGCTCCCTCCATTTTGGCGGGTGGCCTTTTGGTATTCATCGCCGCAGGCTCTTGCTTCGGTATTCCCTCCATCGTAGGTATGCCTGGTAACGTCGAGGTTATGACCACTCGTATCGTAACCTATATTTATATGGGTGATGACGCGGGCGTGCGCGATTCCACCGCTTTGGCGGCATCCCTGATGTTTATCGCCAACTTCCTGCTGATGGCTATGACTTGGATGATGGGCCGTAAGGATTACACCACGATTTCTGGTAAATCCACCCGCCCGAACATCGTCGAGCTGCGCAAATGGAGATGGCCTGCCTTCTGTGCCGTAGGACTTTATGGTGCGATTGCCGTAATTATTCCCTTGGGCTCCATCGTGCTGACCTCTTTCCTGAAGTCCATGTCCAAGCCCATTGAGCTGTCCAATATCGGCATCGAGCCTTGGATTCCCGTTATCACCAGCGCCCAGTACATGGAGAGCGTTTGGAACTCCGTGCTGTATGGCGTAATCGCCGCTACAATCGGCACGCTACTCAGTCTGTTCGTTGCTTACCTTGCTGTTAAGACGACGATCAAGGGACGTAGCATCCCCGATCTTTTGGTAGTTATTGGCGGCTCCACTCCGTCCATCGTTATCGCCTTGGCCTTGATCATCGCCTTCAGCGGTAACTTCGGTCTGAATATGTATTCTACCATGTGGATCATTATCGTCAGCTATCTAGTTAAATACATGACTATGTCCGTGCGTACCATTGCCGCCGCGCTCAGTCAGGTGCATATCTCCTTGGAGGAGGCTGCCCTGAACTCCGGTGCCAACTGGCTGCGTGTCTGCAAGGATATCATTATCCCGCTGACCGCGCCCTCCGTAATCGCGGGTTGGTTCCTGATCTTCATGCCGTCCTTCTACGAATTGACGATGTCCCTGCTGCTTTACGGCAGTGATACTAAGACCATCGGCGTGCTGCTGTACGAATTGCAAACCTACGCCGATACGCAGAATGCTTCCGTGCTTTCCGTAATCATTCTGATGATTGTTTTGATCGGCAACCTGATTTTGAATAAACTGTCCAAGGGTAACGTTGGTATTTAACAAGGAGTGAAAGATAAATGTCTGAGGTAAGAATTGAGCATGTATTTAAGCGTTTCGGTAATGTGACTGCCGTAGACGATTTCAATTTAGTTGTAAAGGATGGCGAGTTCGTGTCCATCCTTGGCCCTTCTGGCTGTGGCAAAACAACCAACCTGCGCATGATTGCGGGCTTTGAGCGTGCCACCGAGGGTGAGATCTATATCGGCGATCATTGCGTAAGCTCCTCCATCAAGGGTACCTTTACGCCGCCGGAAAAACGCGACATCGGCATGGTGTTCCAAAGCTACGCCGTATGGCCGCATATGACCGTGGCTGATAACGTAGGCTATCCGCTGAAGATTCAAAAGGTGGAGAAGGCAGAGCGCGACCGTCGCGTACAGGAAATGCTGGAGCTGGTGCATTTGGGTGAATATGGTAAGCGTTATCCCAATCAGCTGTCCGGCGGTCAGCAGCAGCGTGTAGCACTGGCGCGTGCCTTGGTCGCACAGCCCGGCCTGCTTCTACTGGACGAGCCCCTGTCTAATTTGGACGCGAAGCTGCGTGAATCCATGCGCTTTGAGATTTTGGAGATTCAAAAGAAAACCGGCATCACCGTTGTTTATGTAACCCATGATCAGGGCGAGGCCATGGCGATGAGCGATCGCGTAGTCGTTATGAGCATGGGCGTGGTGCAGCAGATCGGCGCACCGCACGAAATCTATACCCAGCCTGCCAACAAGATGGTTGCCGACTTCATTGGCCTGGTAAACTTTATGGATGGCGAGGTCAAGGGCGACCGCGTATTCCTGAAGGGTACTAACGTATCTTTCCCCAATACCGCCAAGGTTACTGGCGAGGCTACTTTGGCAGTACGTCCGGAGAATATTACCATGTCCTTGAACGGCGGTCAGGTAGAGGGCCAGCTGACGCACAGATTCTATCTCGGCGACGCAGTGGATTATCGCGTGAAGGTTGGCGATCATGATGTGCGCGTTATCGTTAAGGGTGCCGATTTGAACGCCATTCCCGATGGCTCCAAGGTATTCCTGGACTTTGATCGCGTAATGGTTTTCGAAAAATAATAAATGCGAAGGAATTTTGCGCTGCTGGCGGTGCTTGTGGGCATGCTGCTTCTCTTGGGGGGCTGCGGCGGTGAGAAGAAGCCCGTGCAAAAGGAGCTTAATCTGTGCAGCAGCATGAATAAGACGTTTACGGAGCTGATCGCCGCTAGCTACGGCGCGGCTATGTCGACGAAGGTGAATATCAGCTATTTGCCGGCGGGCACGCAGCAGGAGCGCTTCGATTATCTGCGTAGGAATAAGGCGGATATTTGGCTGGGCGGCACGAGTGAGGAGTATTTCCTCGCGGACGGCGAAAGCATTTTGGAGCCGTATTTGGCGAAGGAATCCTACAAGGTACCAGCAGAGCTGCGCAATCGCAATGGAGCGTGGACGAGTCTTTATTTGAGCCATGTGGCGCTTTTGAGTAATAAGAATAATCTGCACGCTTACGGGCTTTATGCGCCAGAAAGCTGGGACGAGCTGCTCGCTCCCGAGCTGAAGGACGAGATTATCATGGCGGACTTCGTGATTGGCGGAGCGAGCTATGGCATGCTGACCTCCATTTGGCAGGTACGCGGGCGTGAGGAGGCTTTGCGTTATGCCGCTAGGCTGAACGCGCAAGCTCCGGAGTACACCGCGGGCTTCGGCGAGGCCGTGGACAAGGTGTACATTGGCAAGAAAACCGTGGCTGTCGTACCCTTGGATTACGCGTTAATTATGGAGGGACGGCATAGCCACCTGTTCGCGACGGTGCCGAAGGACGCGAACCGCAATATTCTGACGGGCGCGGCGATCATCAAGGGCGCGCCGCATGAAGCGCAGGCGCAGGACTTTTTGGATTATTTGATGAGCGATGCGGGGGCGGAGCTTTTGCCACGCAACGATTATCACTATATGTGGCACGTCAAGCATTATCCGTATAACGACGGGCGCAGAGAGCTTTTGGGCAACGTGCGTGCGCCGGTGGACGACTTGAGCTGGACCTCCACCTATAAGAGCGAGATCATCCGTAAGTGGAAGGAAGCACGCTAAAATTACATATTCAGGGCTGTCGCCTTAGCGATTCTTAGGTCGTTGGGCGGCAGCTTTTTTGCGTGTTTTAGTGTTTGTATTTGCAAAATGCGTAAATCCTACTAATAACACATAATTGTAATGACAAAGTGTTGACGTTAGCCGAATTTCTGCATATAATAAAAGTGGAAACGGAGGTGTATGTACATGGCTGCAACAACCAATTTAAATATCCGCATGGATAAAGACATCAAAGAACAGGCAGAAAAGATTTTTTCTGAATTGGGATTATCTATGACTACAGCTGTCAATATGTTCTTAAGAACCACGATTCGAGAACATGGAATTCCTTTTGCATTGAAGCT
>CAYZOZ010000038.1:0-12225 GCA_964480295.1 uncultured Phascolarctobacterium sp. | reverse complement strand
TAGTCAGCTTAGCATAGCTTTGTGGCAAACTCCTTCTCCCCTACATCCGCACGCCCTGCATGTAGTTAATAAATTGCTGCGCCGTTCTTCCGGACACACCACCATGATGCAGCTCGAACTTCTTCGCCTCGGCGCACAGCTCCTCATCGCTAAACGGCAGCCCTGCCTTATGCGCCAGCTCGCAGACGATGTCATAGAATTCCTGCTGATCGGGCGCGCCATAGTAAATCGTGCAGCCGAAGCGGTTCACCAGACTGAGCTTCTCCTGCATCGTATCGGACTTATAAATGCCGTTATCATGGCTGACATCCTCGCGATCCTTCCAGGTTTCGTTAATCAAATGACGGCGATTGCTGGTCGCGTAAATCAGGATATTATCCGGACGCACCTCCAAGCCGCCCTCGATGATCGCCTTAAGATATTTATACTCCGTCTCGAATTCCTCGAAGGAAAGGTCATCCATATAGATTACGAAGCGATAATTGCGACTCTTAATCTGCGCGATGATCGTGGACAAATCCTGAAATTGATGCTTATAGATCTCAATCAAGCGCAGTCCAGCATCGTAATATTCGTTAATAAGCGCCTTGATGCTACTAGACTTACCCGTACCACTATCACCGAAAAGCAGCACGTTATTCGCCGGGCGACCGCTCACGAAGGCCTCCGTATTCTCACGCAGCGCCTGCTTCTGGCGCTCATAGCCGATTAAATCGGCAAAGGTAATCTGCTCGGTATTGGAGATGGGCACCAGCTCCACCTCGTCCTTTGTATGAGCCAGGCGAAACGCCTTATTCAAGCCCAAATTGCCCACGCCGTAGGCGGCATAGAACTGCGTCACCAGCTCATAGAAACGCTTCGCGCTACAAGCCTTAGCCAGCTCCCTGCTCAAGCCGCGCACCTTTTCGCTAATGTTTTTGTTATAGCGGCTTTCCTTTTTCGCGACGGCGTGATAATCGCTCAAAACGTCAAAGCAGCTTATATCTAGCATCTCCTCAAGGCTGGAAAAATCATAATGAAACAAGCGACGGAAAATCTCGAAATCATGCAAAGCGAAATCGTTCACACTGCCCCTGCACGCACCCTCGCGCTCGCAGGTAATAGAAAACGGCGTTTCCACGCTGATTAACAAATAGGTCAAATAATTCTGCCACAGATTGCCGTCAAAGCCATACACCGTCGCGATATCCAAAAGCTTATGCACCTCGTCATAGATTTGACTTACAAAGACATCGCGCTCCTCCTTGCTAAAATCATAATCAACGAGATCTCGCGAGATTTCTGCCAAGGACTGCAAGATATTACCCTGCGGCAGATTGCGATAAACTATCAAATTAGAAACTAATTCATGCATTCTTCTTCCCCCAAATCAAATAAACTCAAATTTTTCTACATCAAAGATGCCCATATCCGTAATCCTTAGCTTGGGGATTACGGGCAAAGCCATAAAGCTCAGCGACACGAAGGGATCGATCTCCGCTGGTACGCCCTGCTCATGCGCCAGCTCGGCGATACGCTCCAGCGCGACGATCAGCTCCTCGGTTGGAGCGCTGCTCATCAGCCCGCATATCTCCAAGGGCACGGTGCCGACTACCTCGTTCCCGCGCACCAAAGTGTAGCCACCCTGCACACGCTCCAGCTCGCGTACCGCCGTCAGCATGGCGCGCGCCGAGCTACCGATGACGATCAAATTATGCGAATCATGCGCCACCGTCGTCGCCGCCGCGCCCTCACGCAATCCGTAGCCACTGATTAGTCCCAATCCACGATAGCCGGTCGCGTGATGACGCTCCAGCACCGCGATCATATGCAGGCTGCCGTCGGCTAACGCCGCCGGCACGTCCTCGCCGCACACCGTACCATGCTCCGTAAAAATCTCTCCCGGCAGCATCCTAATCACGGGGTACTGCCTGCCTGCGACGAAGCGCTCCACGGCGAAGTCCTGCTCCCGCACCGACGCGAGCCGCACGCTGCCACGCAGCTCCGCCTCGGGCACGATCGGCTTTATTCGGGCGCAGAGCTCCGCCACGTCCTCGCCCCTATGGAAAACGTGCAGCAGTCGCAGCTCGCGCAAATCCTCGAACGCCACTAGATCCGCCTGCCAGCCCGGAGCGATCGCGCCTAAGCGGGGCAAGCCGTAAATTTGCGCCGCGTTCAGGCTTGCCATCGTCAAAGCGCGCACGGGCGACATTCCCAGCTCGATCGCCATGCACACGCAATGCCTAATCGTGCCCTCGCGTCTAATATCCGCCAAATGCTTATCATCCGTGCAAAACGCCATGCGTCGCGTGGAAGCTCCCTCGCGCAGCGCTCCCTGAAGAATCGCCCGCAAATTACGCGAGGCACTGCCCTCGCGCACCAAAACAGCCAAGCCCGCGCGCAGCTTCTCGCGCGCCTCCGTCCAAGAAATGCTTTCGTGATCGGTCGCTATCCCAGCACCCACATAGGCCTGCAAGACGCGTCCGCTCAGCAGGGGCGCATGCCCGTCGATGATTCGTCCGCGCTCCGTGAAAAGGCGTAGCTTCGCCCACACGTCCGCGTCCCCCTGCAATACACCGGGAACATTCATCATCTCGCCCAAGCCCAATACTCCAGACTCGTCCACAAGCTCCGCCACCGCCGCCGCGTCCAGCACGCAGCCTGAATGCTCGAAGGGCGTAGCCGGCACGCAGCTGGGCAGCTCCACATAATAGTTGAGCGGCATGCCTCCGCCAGCACACAGCATATAGCGAATGCCCGCCGCCCCCGCGACGTTCGCGATCTCGTGGGGATCAGTGATCAGCGTGGTCACGCCCCAACGCAACTCCTCCGCGCAATAGGCTTCAGGAGCCGCCATGCTGCTCTCAACATGACAATGCGCGTTAATAAGTCCGGGCGCAAGATACGCGCCCGCCAGATCAACAGTTCTTGCTGCCTCGCACGCCGCTCCCCGCGGCAGTACGGCGGCGATCCTGCCCTCCGCCACCAGCACATCGGCCTCATAAATCGTTTCGGTCAACACGTCAACAACCCTGCCGTTCTTGAGCAAAAGATCAGCAGGGCTGTTGCCTAATGCGACCGCACACAGACGGTCATACATATTATTACCTCCTGAAATTTACATAAAGATATATTTCAGAATAAAGATTACCGCCAGCACACAAACCAAGGCGTTAACGTTCTTCTCCCTCAGCTTGCCGGCAAGCAGGTTCAACGCGACATAGGAAATCACGCCGAGAGCGATACCCTCAGAAATAGAATACATAAATGGCATGGCGATCGTCGCCAAAAAGGCGGGAATCGCCTCCGTATAATCATTAAAATCGATCTTGACGATACCGCTCAGCATCATAAAGCCGACCACGATCAAAGCGGGCGCGGTGGCAAAGGCGGGAATCGCCAAAAAGATCGGTGCGAAAAGCAGGCTCAGGAGAAAGAGCGCCGCGACGGTCAGAGATGTCAAACCCGTGCGTCCACCGGCAGCCACACCCGCGCTGCTTTCCACGAAGGTCGTAACGGTGGAGGTGCCTAAAAGCGCGCCACTCGCGGTAGCCATGGAGTCCGCCAGCAAAGCTCCCTCAATCTTGGGCAGCTTACCGTCCTCGTCCAGCATATCCGCCTTCGCCGCCACGCCGATCAGCGTGCCCAGCGTATCAAAAAGATCGACGAACATAAATGCCAGCATAATAGTAATGAAATTAAAGCTCAGCACGGCGCTGAAATCCAGCTGCATCAAGGTCGGCGCAAGGCTGGGAATAGAAAGTCCGTGCGAGAAATCGGGCATTACGGAAAAAGCGCCCAGCTTAGGATTGGGCACGTATATACCCGTCAGCTCGCAAATCATGCCCAGCACCCAGGTTCCCAAAATACCCAAAAGGATGCCGCCAGGAACCTTCTTCGCCAAAAGCGTCGCCGTCAGCACGATGCCGACCAGCGCTAAGAAAGCGCCGATACCGGTGGCGGCAAAGCTACCGTCCGCCAAGGAGGCGCGAAAGGGATACACCGCCACTAGGCAGGGACCGTCCACCACGAGCTTAGCATTTTGCAAGCCGATGAAGGCGATGAACAGACCGATGCCACCCGTCACGCCCAGCTTCAGCGACATGGGAATGCAATTAAACAGTGCTTCGCGCACCTTAGTAAGGGAGAGTACGATGAAGATCAGGCCCTCGACGAAAACCGCCGCCAGCGCCACCTTCCATGAATAGCCCATTTGTCCGCAAACGGTGTAGGCAAAGAAGGCGTTCAAGCCCATGCCTGGAGCCAGCGCGAAGGGATAATTGGAAAAAAGCGCCATCAGCACCGTGCCCAAGCAGGCACCCAGGGCGGTAGCCGTAAAGACCGCGCCGCTGTCCATGCCCGAAGCCCCCAAAATGCCTGGATTGACAGCCAAAATATACGCCATGGTCATGAAGGTCGTCAAACCCGCGAGTACCTCCGTTTTGACATCCGTGCGATGCTCGCTCAGCCTAAAGGTTTTTTCCAAGAAATCGCTCATCAGAAACTCCTCCTTACATAAATATTAATATGTTAAAATTTCAGGACCGTTTTCAGTGATCAAAATCGTATGCTCCCATTGCGCCGAAAGGCTGCCGTCCTCGGTATAAACCGTCCAGTCGTTCCCCTCGTCGACGAACACCTCGCTACGACCGATATTGATCATGGGCTCAATCGTGAAGATCATGCCCGGTACGATGACCATGCCGGTTTTGCGCTTACCCACATGGCAGATGAACGGCTCCTCGTGGAAATCAAGCCCCACGCCGTGACCGCCGAAATCGGTAACTATGCTGTAGCCATGCTTACGCGCCACCTGCGAGACCGCCGCGCCGATGTCACCCAAATAGCCCCAGGGCTGCGCCGCCTCTACGCCCTTCAAAAGCGCCTGCTTCGTCAGCGCTACCAAATCAGCAGCCGGCTTGCGCACCTTACCGATCATGAACATGCGGGAAGCATCGGCATAGTAGCCGTTATAGATCGTGGAAACGTCGACGTTCACGATGTCACCGCTGCGCAAAACGACCTTGTCGCTGGGAATGCCGTGGCAAACCTGATCATTGACCGAGGTACAAACGCTTTTCGGATAACCCTCGAAGCCCAACGGAGCGGGGATCGCGCCATGCGCCACGGTGAAATCATAAACAATCTCGTTGATCTCCTCCGTGGTCATACCCGTGTGGATATGCTTGGCGACCTCGTCCAAGACAGCCGTATTGATTGCGCAGGCCTCACGGATGCGGGCGATTTGCTCCGGCGTTTTAATCATATCGCGCGAGGGAACCTCCTTGCCTTGGGATGCCAAAAGCGCCAGCTTCGCGTCAAATTCCTCGTGACAGTCGGCATACTGCTTACCGCTGCCACACCAGCATAAATCATTGTTTTTCATGTAAAACTCCTTCTTAAAAGCACTCTAATAAAATTATACCTCTATTGTATCACATTTAGTCCCTTTTTCACATTTTCAGCAGAAAATATTATGACAAAACGCTCATTTTCTGTTACAATAACTGCATATGAAAATTATAAAAAGGAAGGCTCAAGCACATGGAACAATATGCTATGTATTTTATCGATATCATCCTACACCTGGATAAGCATCTGCCGGAGATCATGGCGGCCTACGGGCATCTTATCTACGGTATTTTATTTTTAGTCGTTTTCTGTGAAACAGGTCTGGTCGTTACTCCCTTCCTGCCGGGAGACTCCCTACTCTTCGCCTGCGGCGCGCTTGCCGCCACCTCGCCAGAGGGCATGGACATTAAGCTCGTAACCCTGATCTTCCTCATTTCCTCGGTGCTAGGCGATGCCTGCAACTATATGATCGGCGAGAAGCTAGGGCTGGCGATGATTAACTCCAAGCACAGCCTCATCAAAAAGGAGCACGTGGACAAGGCGAGCGCGTTCTACGCTAAGCACGGTCATAAGGCGATCTTTCTCGCCCGCTTCGTGCCGATCGTGCGCACCTTCGCGCCCTTCGTGGCCGGTATCGGTAAGATGCACTACCTCACCTTCGCCCATTACAACGTGATCGGCGCGGTGGTTTGGGTGACGCTCTTCGTCGGTGGCGGCTACTTCTTCGGCAACATCCCCGTGATCAAGCAAAACTTCACCCTCGTAACCCTCGGCATCGTCATCTTCTCCGTGCTGCCCGTTCTTTGGGAGCTGATCGGAAAAAGACTTCTACATAAGCAATAAGCTCATAAAACACAACGTCCGCAAGCAAGCGCCTGCGGACGTTTTCCTTTGGTGATCCCGGCCAGAATCGAACTGGCGACCTATCGCTTAGGAGGCGATCGCTCTATCCTACTGAGCTACGGAACCATATTATATTGTCTACGAGATTACAGCCTTTCAGCCATTCCCGGCGGCATACTCCATTCCACGCGCACCCCAGTTCTACCCCACAGGCGCGTTAAAGCGACCTTGAAGCTCTCCAGACTCGCCAAGGGCTCCAGCGTTTTCGTTACGAAATCGCGAATCGTGTCCCCCTCGGGCACGTCCAAGGTCAACGGCGTCGCCAAAAAGCGCTCCACCGCCAGCTTAGCCTCCGCCACGGGCAAAGTAACGCAGGCGCTGTGCGTAGCTATATCATATTCCACAAAGCCGTAATTGCACTCGTAATTCAAGGTAACAGTATATTTCTCCATGACCAAGTCCCCCTCGCTACCACATAATTATAGCAATTCACGGCGATAATAGCAACCTGCCTATTTAATCAGTTGATTAATTTCTTTGCTTAGCCCTCGCTCAGCTCCTGCTTTAGCAGCTCCACCCTCAGCTCCATGCCCATAACCTTTTTAAACCAAGCCAAATGATTAAGCAGCTGGTGCATCTCGATCGCTGGCATACTGTCCGCGTACAGCCCCAGCACCGCGCATTTCTTATTCATCCCGACGCGCAAGCCACGCACCATACCCGTCTCCGAATAATCGAGGCTCTCCGCCAACGCCAAAAGCAGTGCTAAGCGCGTGACCACCCGCCAATGAGTATCCGTCAGCAGCTCCTTATAGAAGCGATCCTTGAAATAATTCTTCGATACGCCGTTATGCCAACCGGCGATCGCGCTCGTCATGATCTGCTCCCTGTGCGTCAAGCCGAAAAGCTTCGCGTTTTGAATCATATAGGCGCTATGACGCGCATGAGAATAGAAATTTATCGTGATGCCGATGTCGTGCAAAAGCGCCGCCGTTTCCAGCAAACGCCGATATTCCCGTGGCACATGGTGTAGCTCCTGCCAGCCGTCGAACATCGCCAGAGCCAGCTCCGTGGTATGACGCGCATGCTCCGTGTCCTCCTCGTAAAGCTTAAGCATGTTCTCACGGCTACACACCAAAATATCCTCCGCGATCAGCGGCACGTGATTGGACTTCGCATAATAATCGAAGAACAAGCCCTCGCGCAGGCCGCAGCCGCTAGTAATCAAATGCTTCGCGCCCGTCCGCTCCAAAAGGCAGCTGATGATCGTGCTGCCCGCCAAAATAATGTCGCTACGCTCGCTGCTCAAGCCGGAAAGCTTTTTGCGCTGCTCCAAATTCGTCGAACGCAGCTTATTAAAGAAGGTGCGGAAGGTCTGCGTCGAATATGCGTAATTATGAATCTTCGTCGCCGGATACTTGCGCGCGCGCTGAATGATCTTCGCCACGGTACGCGCCGTACCGCCAACGCCAATCAGAGGCAAGCCGTTCTGCCTCAGCCAAGAATATTTATCCAGCCTGCTCATAAGGAAGACGTTCAGATCGCTGTAAACGCTGGGCGGCATCTCGTTGCGAATGTTGAACATCTCCGTCGTATTCACCGCGCCCAAGGGCAGGGATACGCTTTCCTTGATCTGCCGATCCTGAAAAAGAATCAGCTCGGTGCTACCACCACCAAGGTCGAAGATAATGCCGTCGCGCACGTCCAGAGTATTGATCACGCCCAAATAGCTGATATAGGCCTCGGTATTACCTGAAATGATGTGCAGGCGGATACCGCTTTCCTCCACCACGCGCTCCACCAGCTCGCGTCCGTTAGCGGCATTACGGATCGCCGCCGTCGCCACGGCGATCGTCCTATCCACGTGATAAAGTCGGCACATATGCGCGAAGCTTTTCAGCGTTTCGATCGTCGAGGCGAAGGCCTCCTCCGTCAAGCAATTTTGCGCGTCCACCTTCTGGCTCAGGCGCAGCGCCTCCTTTTGGTTATACACCATGTTATAGGCACCGCTCTTATAAATATGACTGATCACTAAACGCGCCGAGTTAGAGCCGATATCTATGATAGCAATTCTTTGCATTTTTTCCTCTCCCTCTAAAGCAACACTACCCCTATTAAGATAATATTACTCAAAAAAAGAAAAAATCCTGCATAAATTACGTTAAATGCTTGTAAAATCATTGATTTGAGTAGGTAAGCTATTAACGATTCTGCGAATAGATTGCGCATAATATTTATATACTTTTGATGAAAAATAGGCTATAATATATTCATAGCAACGAAATACTTAACAAATCGAAAAACAATAGCTTACTCAAGGAGCAAGGAACGTCAAAGACTACTACGGGCGGAGGCCGAACATATGAAGCGCAAAAACCATACCACCTTTGCAGCCATCCATTTGGGCTCGGAAAAAATCAGTATGCAGATCACGGAATACCGCAATCTGGAAAGATATAAGCTTATCGAACGCGTCAACAGGCGTATTCGCTTGGGCGAGGCAACCTTTAAAAACAAGATCATTCCCTACGAGCTGGTTTCGGAGATCTGCGAGATCCTCCAAGGCTTTAAGCGTCTTATGGAGGAATACGGTGTCGAGGAATATAAGCTTCAGGCGACCACCGCCGTGCGCGAGGCAAGGAACCAGGTCTTTCTGCTGGATCAAATCTATAGCAAGACCGGTCTGGTAGTCGAGGTCGTGGATATGCCCCTAGAAATCTACACCAAATTCGTTTCCATCCGCAATACGCTCAAAGCAGCCAAGATCAGCAGCGAGCGCGAGGGCATGCTGATGATTGACATTTCCTCCGGCGGCTTGGGCATCACCCTCGTGCAGGACGAGCAGATCCGCTATCAGGAGAATTTTCACGTCGGCATCATCCGCATCAAGGAAAGCTTCGCACGCCACCGCCGCGAAAGCATGCACTTCAACAAGGCGCTAACCGAATTTCTCAGCAGCACCATCGGACCGGTACGCCAACAACTTGGGCAAAGCAGCGTGCGCTACCTCGTGCTTTCGGGCACGGAAACGGAGCTGCTCCTGAGAATGCTGGGCTTGAACGAGGATCAGCTCGTCCACCGCATCAAAGCGGAGGCTTTCCACGCCTTCTTCGACAAGGTGCGCCGCATGAACCTGCCCCAGCTGATCAAGGAGTATCAATTCCCCGAGCACACCGCCGAGATCGCCCTGCCCACGGTCCTGCTGTACGAGCAGCTGCTGCACCTCGTCCCCGCCGCCGAGATCGTGATCACCGGCGACAGCTTTATCGACGGTATGCAGCTTTTGCACATCGGTCGCAAGACCGATCCCCAGCTCACGCAGGCCTGGGAGCAGGAGCTGCTCAGCCTTTTGCACAGCATCGGCAGGCGTTATCTTTACGATAAGCACCACGTGCAGCAGGTGGAGCGTTTGGCACTCACCATCTTCGATGCCATCGCCAAAAATTACGGCATGGACAGCTACGAGCGCCTACTCCTACGTGCTACCGCCATTTTGCATGACATCGGCAAATACATCTGTATGCGCAGTCACTCGATCTACACCTACCAGCTCATCTGCTCCACCGATATGCTGGGCTTCAGCGACAGGGATAAGCAGATTATCGCGCTGGCATCCTATTACCACGCCAACAGGCTCTTCGACCAAGCGAAACCCAACGCGCCCAAGGTTCCCCACGACATGGTGGCACAAGTCGCCAAGCTAGCGGCGATCGTCCGTCTGGCGGACGCGCTCGACCGCAGCTATTTGCAAAAGATTCGCGGCTGTACCGTCGGCGTGAAGGACGGCTGCCTCAGAGTGCAAGCCCTCAGCAAGGAGGATTTAACCCTAGAACGCTGGACGTTCGAGGACAAGTCGACCTTCTTCGAGGAGGTCTACGGCATTAAACCAATTTTAGAACAGGTGGATAAATAATGGATAAAACAGAACTTAACAAGCCTGAGTATTTTTATAATCGCGAGCTGAGCTGGCTCAAATTTAACCTGCGCGTGCTCAAGGAGGCCATGTTCAAGGACGCTCCCCTTTTGGAACGCCTAAAATTCATCGCAATTTCCGCATCCAATCTCGACGAATTCTTCATGGTGCGCGTGGCGGGACTGTGGAACAGCTATGACGAGGGCGTAGATAAGCGCGATGCCACCGGCATGACCGTCAGCGACCAGCTGAAGGCGATCTCCGAAGCCGCGCACGAGCAGGTGCGCACCCAAACGAAATATCTACTGGCGCTGCTCGGTGAGATGGATGCCATCGGCCTACACTTCCGCCGCGTGGAAAAGCTCTCCGACACCGCTAAGGACTGGCTGGAGGAATATTACCGCGAGGTAATCTACCCAGTACTCACGCCCATGGCGGTCGATGCCTCGCGCCCCTTCCCCTTTTTGGCCAACAAAACGCAGAACCTCGCCGTGGAGCTCGTCACCAACGACGGGGAGCACAGCATGGGACTAATTCAGGTGCCCTCTGTGCTGGATCGCATTTTGGAAGTGCCCCCGGAGGAACGCCGCACCTTCGTCTTTTTGGAGGACATCATCGCCAACCATTGTCAGGATCTTTTCAAGGGCTGCAAAATCCTCGACGTAGTTCCCTTCCGCGTCACGCGTGACAGCGATTTGGATTTGGAGGAGGAGGACAGCGTCGATCTGCTCAAGGAGGTCGAGGAATCGCTGCGCAAGCGTAAACGCGGTGCCGCGGTGCGCCTCGAGCTTTACAAGACCAATAATATCCGCATCAAAAAATTTCTAGAGGAAAATTTGGACGTGACTAATCCCGAGGTGTACGAGATCAATGGTCCCCTCGATCCGACCTGCTTCTTTAAATTCACCTCGCTCAAGGGCATGTGGCCATGGCTCTATGAGCCCTTCGTCCCCCAACGCCCCCTAGAGCTACCCGACGACAACGATCTCTTCGCCGCCATCCGCCGCAGCGACATTCTTTTGCACCACCCCTACGAAAGCTTCGATCCCGTGGTGAAGCTCGTCAGCGACGCTGCCGACGATCCGCAGGTTTTGGCGATCAAGCAAACCCTCTACCGCGTCAGCGGCAACAGCCCCATCGTCGCCGCCCTCGCCCGTGCCGCCGAAAACGGCAAGCAGGTCACGGTGCTAGTCGAGCTGAAGGCTCGCTTCGACGAGGAAAATAACATTCTTTGGGCACGCCGTCTGGAGAAGGCCGGCTGCCACGTGATTTACGGCTTGGTCGGCTTAAAGACGCACGCCAAGATCATTCTCATCGTGCGCAAGGAGGACAGCGGCATCAAGCGCTACGTCCACCTCGGTACTGGAAACTATAACGACAGCACCGCCAAGCTCTACACCGACCTAGGACTAATGACCGCCAACGACGAGTTCGGCATCGACGCGTCCGCCTTCTTTAACCTGCTCAGCGGCTACGGCGAGCCCCCTATTTGGAACAAGCTGGTCATGGCACCGCTGGGACTGCGCGAGAAAATCTACAGCCTGATCGACAACGAGATCGCCATGGCGCAGGCAGGCAAGGGCGGGCACATCATCGCCAAGATGAACTCGCTGATCGATTATCCCGTTATTCAAAGGCTCTACGCGGCCTCCGCCGCCGGCGTGCATATCGATCTCATCGTGCGCGGCATCTGCGGTCTGCGCACGGGCATCGACGGTGTCAGCGACAATATCACGGTGCGCAGCATCGTCGGTCGTCAGCTGGAGCACAGCCGCATCTTTTGCTTCGCCAACGGTGGCGAGGAACAGCTTTTCCTTTCCAGTGCCGACTGGATGCCCCGCAATCTGAACGACCGCGTGGAGCTCTTCTTCCCCGTCGAAACCGAGGAGCACGTCAAACGCATCAAAGCGCTGCTAGAGCTGTATCTGCGCGACAACGTGGGCGCGCACATGATGCAGTCCAACGGCACCTATCGTCGCGTGCATAATAAGCTAGAGCTGGTAAGCTCGCAGGCCACGCTCTATGAGCAGGCACAGCTGGCGGTAGCAAGCGACAAGCTGCCGCTGGAGGAGCGCCTCCAGCCCGTGTACAGCAGAAGGTAGAACCGCGCTCAGAGCTGAAAAGTGATTTTTATATAG
>CAYZOZ010000037.1:0-12543 GCA_964480295.1 uncultured Phascolarctobacterium sp. | reverse complement strand
ACATTCACAGCTATCCCAAGGTGCTCTTCGTCAAGGGCAGCCTGCCGCATGGTGGCTATACATTCGGTATCGTCGGCTCGCGCGCCTGCACTGCCTATGGCACGAGGGTGGCGCGCTATTTCAGCACGGAGCTTGCCAAGCGCGGCATCCCCATCATCAGTGGCGGGGCGCGCGGCATCGACACCGCCGCGCACAAGGCAGCGCTTGACGCGGGCGGTACGACCGTAGCCGTGCTTGGGTGCAGCCTTGACAGGGTTTATCCCGAGGAAAACGCCGCGTTATTCGCAAGGATCGCCGCGGAGGGCGGTGCCGTGGTCAGCGAATATCCGCCGAGCATGGAGCCTCTAGCCAAAAATTTTCCAGCACGCAACCGCATTATCGCCGGTATGTCGCAGGGAATTTTGGTGGCTGAGGCAGCACATAGAAGTGGCGCCATCATTACGGCCAATTTCGCCGTCGAGGAGGGACGGGACGTTTACTGCGTTCCGGGAAATATCTTCGATCGTACCAGTCTTGGCTGTCATGATTTAATCCGGCAGGGAGCTAAGCTCGTCGACCGGCCGGAGGATATTTTAGAGGACATAGTAAGCTGGAGGCTCGCTCGCATCGAGCGCGTTACCCAGCCTTCGATATTTGATCTTCCTTCCCCAAAGAAGGAGGAGCCACTAGAGCAGTCGGAATCAAATTTTTCCGAGCTTGCCAAGCGGCTTTTGAAGCAATTACAGGGAGGAGCATGTACCCTGGAGGAGCTTGTAGAGAGCTCCGCTAAGGACTGCGCCGATATCAGCATGGAGCTTTTAGAGCTGCAAGCGCAGGGCATCGTAGCGCAGGATCAGGCACAGCGTTACTTCCGCAGGTAGGAGGAAAGGTAATGACTAAAAATCTGGTCATCGTGGAATCACCGACTAAGGCGAAAACTATTGAAAAATTTTTGGGAAGGACTTATACGGTAAGAGCCTCCATGGGGCATTTGCGCGATTTGCTGAAAAGCAGGATGAGCGTGGACGTAGAGCATGATTTCGAACCGCAATATACCAATATCCGCGGTAAGGGCGAGCTAATCAAGGAATTGAAGAAGCTCGCCAAGGAAGCCGATCATGTTTATCTGGCGACTGACCCTGACCGCGAGGGCGAGGCTATCAGCTGGCATTTGGCGTATATTTTGGGCATCGATCCTGAAGCCTCCGCCTGCCGCGTAGTGTTCCACGAGATCACGGAGAAAACGGTCAAGGAAGCGATCAAGCATCCGCGCAAGATCGATATGGATATGGTGAACGCCCAGCAGACGCGCCGTATTTTGGACCGCATCGTCGGCTACACGCTGAGCCCCCTGCTTTGGCGCAAGGTGTGCAAGGGCTTGAGCGCCGGACGCGTGCAATCCGTCGCCGTGAAGATCATCGCCGACAGAGATCGCGAGATCGAGGACTTCGAGCCGGAGGAATATTGGACGATCAGCGCCAAGCTGCGCGAGGACGCGAAAAGTCCTATCTTCGTAGCTAAGGCTACCAAATTCAAGGGCAAGGAGCTGAAGCTGCATAATGCCGACGAGGCGCATGCTGCGGAGCTTGAGCTGCAAAAGGCGCGCTACGTTATCAATAAGGCGGAGAAGAAGGAACGCAAAAGCCACCCCGCGCCGCCGTTTACGACATCCAATTTGCAGCAGGAGGCCAATAAAAAGCTCAATTTCTCGGCGCAAAAGACGATGATGGTCGCCCAGCAGCTTTATGAGGGCGTATCCTTGGGCAAGGCCTCCGTCGGTCTGATCACCTACATGAGAACGGATGCCGTGCGTTTGGCGGACGAGGCGATTAACGAGATTCGCGCCTATTTGCAAAATAATATGGGTGACGAGTATTGCCCGTCGAAGCCCAATCATTATAAAACTGGCAAGAACGCGCAGGACGCGCACGAGGCGATCCGTCCGACCAGCGTTATGCGTACTCCCGAAGCCGTAGCGGCGCATCTTACGGCTGATCAGCTCAAGCTTTATACGCTCATTTGGAAGCGCACCGTCGCCAGCCAGATGACGGACGCGGTCTATGATACAACGGCGCTGACGATCGGCGCGGGCGATTACCAGCTGAACGCTAACGGCTCCGTACTGCGTTTCCCGGGCTTTTTGGCGCTGTATAAGCTTGATAGCGTTGACGACAAGGATAAGTCCGTGCCCTATATTGAGCCTGGCAAGGAGCTGAAGCTACATAAGCTAGAGCCTGCTGAGCAGCATTTCACCGAGCCGCCCGCGCATTTCACCGAGGCCTCGCTGATCAAATATCTGGAGGAGAAGGGTATCGGCCGTCCCTCCACCTATGCGCCGACGATCAGCACGATCATCAAGCGCGGCTACGTGGTGAAGGACGCGAAGAAGCTGCTCGTGACCGAAATCGGCTTCCAAACCACGGATATGCTGACGGAGTATTTCAGCGATTTGTTGAACGAGAATTTCTCCGCTGGTATGGAGACATCCTTGGACGAGATCGCCGAGGCTAAGGATTACTGGGTTGACGTTATCCGTGCCTTCTACGATCCCTTCATGCAGGACGTGAAGCTCTTTGGTGACAAATGTCCCCCCGTACCCCCGGCACCGCCGCGCGTCAGCGACGTAAAATGTGAGAAATGCGGCCGCCTGATGGTCATCAAGGAGGGGCGCTTCGGCGAATTTTTGGCGTGCCCAGGCTTCCCCGAATGTCGCAACGCCAAGCCGTTGGTGAAGAAGATCGGCGTTGCCTGTCCGCGATGCGGCGGCGAGCTGCTGGAGCGCAGGGGCAAAACCGGCAAGATCTTCTATGGCTGCGAAAATTATCCACAATGCGAATTTACCTCATGGGATCTGCCGCTCAAGGAGCAATGCCCCAAATGTGGCAGCATGCTGGTCGAGCACAGCGAGCGTAACGGTAAAAAGAAGATTTATTGCAGCAACCCCGAATGCGAGGATGCAAGACCGGTACGCAGCGCGACAGCGACTAGCAGTACGCGTAGGACGAGCAAAACGACGACCGCGCGCAAGACTGCGGGAGCACGCAAAACGACTACACGCAAAAGAGCGACAGCTAAGAAATAACTCTCTCATCGTTTCATAAAGGAAGTACAAATGCAAGCAATTCATATCATCGGTGCCGGCTTGGCAGGCTGCGAGGCCGCCGCGCAGATCACCGCTCACGGTATACCAGTAATTTTACACGAAATGCGTCCGCTGAAAAGCGACGCTGCCCATAAAACGCCGTATTTTGCCGAGCTGGTTTGTAGCAACAGCCTGCGTGCGGCAAATATCGAGAACGCAGTCGGACTTTTGAAGGAAGAGATGCGCCGACTCAACTCCCTGATCATCAGGCTGGCGGATAAGCATCAGGTGCCCGCCGGCGCTGCTTTGGCGGTGGATAGGGAGGGCTTCGCGCAGGCCGTTACCGAGGCCGTGAAAAGCAATCCTCTGATCAGCATCGTCTACGAGGAGGTTTGCGAGCTCGAGCAGCTCGAGGGAACGGTGATCGTCGCCAGTGGTCCTTTGACCTCCGACGCTCTATCCGCCTCCATTCAAAGACTACTTAACAAGGAGTATCTGCATTTCTTTGATGCGGCAGCTCCTATCGTGACCGCGGAATCGCTTGATTATGACAAGGTATATCGCGCCTCCCGTTATGATAAGGGTGGTGCCGATTATTTAAACTGCCCCTTCTACACGAAGGAGGAGTATCTCGCCTTTTGGGACGCACTCTGCCATGCGGAAAGCGCGCCCGTGAAGGATTTCGAGCATAATGTTTTCGAGGCCTGTATGCCGATCGAGGAAATGGCGGCACGCGGTGAGGACACCATGCGCTTCGGTCCGCTGAAGCCCGTGGGGCTAATCGATCAGCGTAAAGGCAGGGAGGCGTATGCCGTGGTGCAGCTGCGTCAGGATAACGCCGCCGCCTCGCTGTATAATATCGTCGGCTTCCAAACGCATTTGAAGTGGGGAGAGCAAAAGCGCGTTTTCGGCATGATCCCTGGCTTAGAGAAGGCGGAGTTCGTGCGCTACGGCGTTATGCACAAAAACACCTATCTCAATTCGCCCCGCCTTTTGGACGAGCGTTTCTGCCTACGCTCGCAGCCGCGCTTCTATTTTGCTGGACAAATGACCGGCGTGGAGGGCTATGTGGAATCCGCTGCCTCCGGCCTTATGGCGGGCTTGGCTGCCGCCCGCGCGCAGCTGGGACTGCCCGAGCTTGCGTTTCCGGCGGAAACGGCGCACGGAGCCTTGGCTAAGTACATCAGCAACGAGGCGGTGGAAAACTTCCAGCCCATGAACGTGAACTTCGGTCTAATTCCGCCCTTGGCAACGCGCATCCGCAAGAAAAGGGAGAAGAACGCCGCCATCGCAGCGCGCGCTTTGGAGTCCTTAGCAGGCTTTATCGCTGCTTTGCACACCAAATAAGCGACGCGCGCCTCGCTCCCTTAAGCTAAGGCGATTTAAATTTTTAGGCGATACGTAAATTACATAAGCGATACTTTTCGTGAACAGTGCCCAAAGTGGCACTGTTTTTTTGTAAGAAGTCCACAAAAATTAAGAAAACTTCTAAAAGATATTGAGTTCAAAAGAATTGTGTGGTACTATATATATGTATTGATATTGTAAAGCTTGTGGAACTAAGAAGATTGGGAGCAGATAAGCATGGCGGATAGTTTTTTGGAATTTCCCGAAAGATTTTTAACCTATCTGGCGGTCGAAAAGGCTTCTTCCGAGCTGACGATCGCTAACTACCGTCGTGATTTGCAGAGCTTCGCCGCCTTTTGGCAGACGAAGGCGCAGGGTCCCTTGCTTTGGCAGCGCGTGAGCGCCTTGGATGTTCGTGCTTATTTAAGCTATCTTAACGAGCAAAAATACGCCAGACGTACCATCGCTCGTCGCATTTCCGCTTTAAGATCCTTCTATCGCTATCTAGTGCGGGAAAATCTATTAGATGCCAGTCCTTTGGCTAAGATTCACTCGCCCAAGCTGGAGCAGAAGCTGCCGGTTTTTCTTGATGAGCCGGAGATAGACGGACTTTTAAGGCTGCCCGATAAATCCTCCTTGGGCAAGCGCGATCAGGCTGTTTTGGAGCTGCTCTACGCCACGGGCTGCCGCGTCAGCGAGCTTGTCGGTTTAACGCTGGAGCGCATCGACCTTGGTAATCGCTTCGTCATTCTTTTAGGCAAGGGCAATAAGGAGAGGGTAGTGCCCCTCGGTCACAGCTGCTGCGAGGCGCTGGCTAGCTATTATCCCGAACGTTTGGCGCTGATGCGCAAATATAACGCGCCCGTGCATGAGCAGGTCTTCATCAATAGCAGGGGAGGCGCGCTCACCGATCGCAGCGTGCGCCGCATTCTGGAGAAGTATATTTCCCAGCTTGCTTTACAAAAAAACGTCAGTCCGCATACAATTCGCCACACCTTCGCCACGCATTTATTAGCGCATGGCGCGGATCTCAGAGCCGTGCAGGAGCTTTTGGGACACGAAAATCTTGCCACGACGCAAATTTACACACATGTTACTACGGAGCGCATAGCTTCTGTATATAGAAAAAATCATCCACGAGCATAAAATGTTGAATTTAAGAGGAGGCAATAATTATGGAACTGTTAGAAAAAACTAGAAGAATCAACAAGCTGCTGCAAAATGCTGATACGGTGGATTACCATAATATCGCTAAGCTGTTAGGCGATCTGATCCAGGCTAATGTCTATATTGCCGATAAAAAGGGTAAGCTGAAGGGCTACGCCTTAATTCGCGGCTTTGAATGCGATACTATTCGCGACAGCGTTTTAGATACGCAGCAATTCCCCGAGGATTATCATCATTACATCATGGGCGTAAGGGATACCAAGGCGAATATTCCTCATGACGATCGCAACTGCTCCTTCGTTGCCGATACTAAGTGTATGTTTATGGATAAAATGACGACTATTATTCCTATCTACGGCAAGGGCGAACGCCTTGGCACCTTGATCGTGGGCAAATATAATGACAAATTCAACGAGGAGGATTTGCTCCTTTCCGAATATGCTGGTACCGTTTTGGGCGTAGAGATCCTGCACGAGAGAGAGGTACAGTTTGCCGAGGAAGCACGCAATAAGGCCATGGTACAGATCGCCTTCGATACGCTGTCCTATTCCGAAATGGAGGCCGTGGCGCATATGCTGGTCGAGCTTAAGGGTGACGAGGGACTTTTGGTCGCCTCCAAGATAGCCGATAGCGTCGGCATTACGCGCTCCGTAATCGTCAACGCTCTGCGTAAATTCGAAAGCGCTGGCTTACTGGATACCAAATCCTTGGGCATGAAGGGCACCTATATCCGCGTGCTCAACCCCTTCGTTTTCGAAGAGCTAAAAAAGAGATACAGATTCTAATTATCACTCCTTTATATCCGGAGGCTTGTAGGGCCTTCGGATATTTTATTTTAGTAACGACTAAATAGTGCGTTCGGACGCGACGCAAAATAAAAATGGAAATAATTGCAAACTGCTCGAAAAAGAAATCTCGTTATGTTATAATAGTTACATGTATTCTATGAATATGGAGGTTCTTTCAATGCAAAATATTGATCAAACTTGTGTAAATACCCTTCGCTTTTTGGCAGCCGACCAGGTAGAAAAGGCTAATTCCGGTCATCCGGGCTTTCCTCTAGGCACGGCTCCCTTGATGTATACCTTCTGGGATCGCTTTATGAGCTATAACCCTGCTAATCCGCAGTGGTTCAATCGCGATCGTTTCATTCTTTCTCCCGGTCACGGCAGCGCGCTGCTTTACGCCATGCTGCATTTGGCAGGCTACGATCTGCCCATCGAGGAGCTAAAAAACTTCCGTCAATGGGGCAGCAAGACTCCCGGTCATCCAGAATACGGTCTGACTCCCGGCGTTGACGTTTCTACCGGTCCCTTAGGTCACGGCTTTGCCATGGGCGTGGGCTTCGCCATCGCTGAGGCAATGCTGGGCGCGAAGTACAACAAGCCCGATTTCCCGGTAGTAAGCCATTATACCTACGGTCTGACCTCCGACGGCGACCTAATGGAGGGCGTTTCCTGCGAGGCAGCGTCCTTGGCAGGCACCTTGGGCTTGGGCAAGCTAATCTACCTCTATGACGATAATAAAATTACTATCGAGGGCGAAACCTCCATTGCCTTCAGCGAGGATGTCGAAGCACGCTTCAAGGCATATAATTGGCAGGTTCTGCGCGTTGATGATTCCGAGGACGTGGAGGCCATGGCTGCCGCTATTAAGGAGGCGCAGGCAGACACCCTGCATCCCTCTTTGATCATCGTGCGCACGCACATCGGCTTCGGCAGTCCGAAGCAGGACAGCCCCTCCTGCCATGGCGAGCCCTTAGGCGCAGAGGCATTGGCAGCGACTAAGGAGAAGGCTGGCTGGCCGCAGGAAATGTTCTATGTTCCTGCCGAGGTCAAGGAGCACTTCGCAGCTAAGCTGCCCGCCTGCGCTAAGGCGGAGGCTGACTGGAACGCTCTGCTCACTGATTATGCTATGTGCTATCCAGAATTGGCGGAGGAGCTGAAGGCTCGCATCGAAGGCAAAACCGAGGTCGATTTAGAGGCTCTGGAGGCTTTGTTCAAGGATACCGCTAAGGCCGCTACGCGTAGCGCTTCCGGCGACGTTATCCAAAAGCTTGCCGAGCAGATTCCCGCCTTGGTCGGCGGCAGTGCCGATCTCGGTCCCTCCAATAAGACCGTTATGAAAAAGGGCGGCTATTTCTCCAAGCTTGATCGCAAGGGTCGCAATATCCATTTCGGTGTACGCGAGCACGCCATGGGCGCTATTCTCAACGGCATCACCCTGCACGGTGGCTTCATTCCCTTCGGCGGCACCTTCCTCGTCTTTGCCGACTTCCTGCGTCCTACCGTGCGCATGGCGGCGCTGATGGGCATTCAATCCATCTTCGTCCTGACGCATGACTCCATCGCTTTGGGCGAGGACGGACCTACGCATCAGCCAATCGAGACCACCATGGGCCTGCGTTTGATTCCCAACGTCAGCGTTATTCGTCCCGCGGACGCTCTAGAAACCGCCGTTGCTTGGCAGCAGGCCGTTCTGCAAAGAAATAAGCCTACCTGCCTGCTTTTGAGCCGTCAGAACCTTCCCGTTCTGCATGAATACGCGGCTACCGTACACGCGAACGCCGCTAAGGGCGCTTACGTGCTCAGTCCGGCTAAGGGTGAGGCTAAGCTTATCCTGATCGCTACTGGCAGCGAGGTAGAGCTGGCGCTCAAAGCCCAGACTAAGCTTGCCGAGGAGGGCATCGACGCAACGGTTGTTTCCATGCCCAGCTGGGATTTGTTCGACGCGCAAAGCGAAGAATATAAGGCCAGCGTGCTTCCCGAGGGCGTGACGAAATTCGCCGTCGAGGCAGGCGTTCCCTACGGCTGGAGCCGTTATACCGGTAGCGAGAAGAACGTACTCGGCATCACGACCTTCGGCGCATCCGCTCCTGGTGGCGTAATGCTCGAAAAATACGGCTTTACTGTCGAGAACCTCGTAGCAAAGGTTAAGGCGGTTCTTTAATAGAAAAGATGATTTTTGGCGAAAGGATCGGGAATGCTCTGCGTTCTCGGTCTTTTCTTAAAAGGAGGGTATGCTATGCTCAAGCATTTATTGACGATTGCCGGCAGTGATTCCAGCGGCGGAGCCGGCATTCAGGCGGATCTCAAGACCTTCGCCGCGCACGGAACCTTCGGCATGAGCGTCATTACCGCGGTAACGGCGCAAAACACCTGCGGCGTGACCACGGTGCAGGATATTACGCCCGAGGTCGTGACGGCGCAAATCGAGGCTGTTTTCGAGGATATTCGCGTGGACGCGGTGAAGATCGGAATGCTCTCCCGTCCAGAAACGATCAAAGCGATCGCCGCCTGCCTGAAAAAATATGCTCCGCCGATCATCGTGCTTGATCCCGTGATGATTTCCAAAAGCGGCTATCCCTTACTTGCGCCAGAGGCTTGCGCGACGCTAATCACGGAGCTTTTGCCCCTAGCGACGCTGGTAACACCCAATCTCCCCGAGGCCGAGGCAATAACCTCGCTGAAGGTTACGCGCAAAAGCGAAATGCGCCCCGTCGCCGAAAAAATTATTTCCCTCGGCGCGCAGGCCGTACTTGTCAAGGGCGGGCATTTGAGCGACACCGCCGATGATTTGCTTTTCGATGGTCAGCTTGAGCAATGGTTCGCTGGCGAACGCATCGACACGGTAAATACGCATGGCACGGGCTGTACGCTCTCCAGCAGCCTAGCGGCTAATCTGGCTAAGGGCATGACGCTTACGGAGGCTGTACGCGCCTCCAAGGCCTATGTTACCGAGGCGATCGCGCACGGTATTTCCCTTGGTCACGGCTGCGGTCCCACGCATCATTTTGTTGATTTATACAGAAAGGCAGGTATCTTGGAATAATGGAACTGACGAATGTTTTTGGTGAGCTTGTGGAAAGGCTGCGTCAAAAAAGACCTGTTATTCATGCTTTGACTAATTACGTCAGCATCGAAAGCTGCGCCGACGTCGCCTTGGCGGCAGGCGCTTCCCCCGTCATGGCGGACGAGCCGGAGGAGGTGGAGGAGATCACCGCGGGCGCGGACGCTCTCGTACTGAATCTGGGAATGCTGAATTTCAATAAGCAGATCGCCATGGAGCGTGCTCTAGCGGTCGCTAAGGCAAAAAGGCTTCCCGTTATTCTCGATCCCGTCGGCGTAATGACCTCCAAAATGCGCTTAAACTTTGCGCTCAAGCTACTGAATAAGGGAGCAATCGACATCGTACGCGGCAATTTCAGCGAATGCTCCGCGCTGCTGAACGGCACTACGGGCGGACATGGCGTGGATAATCTCGAGGAAAGCATCGAGGAGGGTGCGGCGCTGCGCCTAGCGAAGGACGCGGCGGCGAAATTCAACTGCGTTTTCGCTGTTACCGGCGCGGTGGACAATATTTCCAACGGCAAGCAGGCGGTGGTACTCAATAACGGTCATCCGCTTTTGCAGGACATCACCGGCAGCGGCTGCATGACCTCCATGCTGGTTGGCTGCTGCGCCGCCATTACCAAGGATATGCTCGTCGCGGCGGCCTTGGGCGTAGTCATCATGGGGCAAAGCGCCGAGCTAGCTGCCAACTTCCTAGAAAAGAAGGACGGTCCCGGCATGTTCAAGGTACGCCTTTTAGATTGCGTATACCATATCACGACGAAATGGAATCTGGTCAACATAAAGCCTGAGGAAAAGGTATCCTAAAAACCATATAAAGCTCAAGTACAAGCCTGCCTAGAAGAAAATAGGCAGGCTTTTTGTATGCAAAGTGTTACTTGCATTACACTTTGTAGAAAGTTGAAAAAAACATTAGCAGTTTAGCGTGTCTATGCAGGAATACTAAGCGATTTTAGCGAAAAATAAAACATCGAAAAAAATTTACCTTAAAAAGGGGGATTTATCATGAAAGAATACACAGGCGATAAGATCAGAAACGTGGCCATTGTGGGCCATGGTGGAGCAGGAACCACGTCGGTTACCGAGGCTTTGCTGTATCGCAGTGGCGCGATTAGCAGAATGTGTAAGGTAGAAGACGGTGCTACCACCACTGATTATGAACCCGAGGAAATCAAACGCAAGGTATCGGTAAACGCCACTCTGGCACCCGTAGAATGGCGTGACAGCAAGATCAATTTCATCGACACTCCTGGCTTCGCCGACTTCGTAGCCGAGGTTAAGGGAGCGTTTAGAGCAGTTGACAGCGCCCTCATCGTTGTTTGCGCGACCAGCGGCGTGCAGGTAGGCACGGAGCAATGCTGGAAGCTGGCCGAGGAGGCAGGTCTGCCACGTATTATTTTCGTTAATAAAATGGATCGCGAGAATGCCGATTTCGACAGCATTCTCGATAATTTACGCGGTAAATTCGGCAAGCACGTGCTGCCGCTACAATTACCGCTCGGTAAAGAGGACAACTTCGAGGGAATCATCGATCTGTACAAAATGAAGGCTTACCGCGCCAACGGTAACGGCTCCGACGAGATCGAAATTCCCGATGAATATAAAGCGGCTGCCGAGGAGGCCCATGAAAAGATGGTCGAGGCAGCGGTGGAGGCCGACGATGATTGCATGATGCGTTATCTGGAGGGCGAGCCCATCAGCGACGAGGAAATCATGAAATGCCTAATCAAGGGTATTCGCCATGCGATTATTTATCCGATGATCTGCGGCAGTGCTTATAAGAATATCGGCTTAGGTCGACTGATGAACGCCATTATCGACTTCACCTATCCGGCGATTTTGAACGATTTCGTAGTCGTCAACAAGGAAACGGGCGAGGAGGAGATTCGCGATGCCAACGCGCCCATGGCGGCTCTGGTATTCAAAACGACCTCCGATCCCTTCGTAGGCAGATTGAGTTTCTTCCGTGTATTCTCCGGCTCGATTAAGGCCGACAGCATGGTTTACAATTCCAGACGTGAGCAGGAGGAGCGCGTCGCCAACGTCTTTACGATGCGCGGCAAGACGCAAATCCCGATGAAAGCGGTAGTAGCAGGCGATATCGGCGTGGTCGCTAAGCTGCAATACACCTCCACGGGCGACACTCTGTGCGACAAGAATTCCGAGGTCGAATTCCCGACGATCGAGTTCCCGCTGCCCATGTACACAAGAGCTATCTATCCGAAAAAGAAGGGCGACGAGGATAAGATCATGTCCTCCCTAACGCGTCTGATGGACGAGGATCCAACGATCATCGTCACCAAGAACCCCGTAACCAAGGAGACGCTGATCAGCGGCATGGGCGACCAACATATAGAGATCATCATGGAACGTATGCAGCGCAAGTTCGGCGTGGAAGCGCTGCTCAAGGCTCCCATTATCGAATATCGCGAAACCATTCGCGGCAGTGCCGAGGTGGAGGGCAAGCATAAGAAGCAATCTGGCGGTCATGGTCAATACGGTCATGTTGTTATCAAAATGGAGCCTCTGCCACCCGGAGGCGGCTTCGAGTTCGTAGATAAGATCTTCGGCGGCAGCGTTCCGCGTCAATATATCCCTGCCGTAGAAAAGGGTATGCGCGAATCCATGGAGAAGGGCATCCTCGCAGGCTATCCGGTAGTCGATATGCGCATTACGCTTTTGGACGGCTCCTATCACCCTGTGGACTCCTCCGAAATGGCCTTCAAAACGGCCTCCAATATCGCCTTCAAGAAGGCTATGGAGCAATGTAAGCCCGTACTGCTGGAGCCCATCTACACGCTGAACGTTACCTGCTCCGACAGCATGATGGGCGACGTCATCGGCGATTTGAACCAAAAGCGCGGCCGCATCCTTGGTATGCAAAGCGTGGAGGAGGGTATGAGCGTCGTAACGGCACAGGTTCCCTATGCGGAGATTAGCGAGTACGCTGTCGACCTGCGCGCCATCACCCAAGGTCAGGGCTCCTTCGAGATGAAATTCGACCATTATGAGGACGTTCCTCAAAAGATGGCGGAGAAAATCATCGAGGAGCGCAAGCAGGCGTAATAAGAGCATCATCGCAGCTAAAATATACAAAAGCTCCCATCATACGGTGGG